>NZ_JAMXSE010000009.1:0-158799 GCF_024124685.1 Pseudoalteromonas sp. OANN1 | reverse complement strand
AACACAGAAATAGCAAATCGGTGATTTGCAAAACAATTTCTGCGTCCCCTTCGTCTAGAGGCCTAGGACACCGCCCTTTCACGGCGGTAACAGGGGTTCGAATCCCCTAGGGGACGCCACTTACTTTGGTAAGTAACTCGGTTAGCAAGAGAATAAACAGCTAAATAAAGTCCTAGTGACACAGAAAACTTTCTGTTTTTGATAAGGCCATTCGCATCGCAGGTTCGGTCTCATCTAACGCAGAAATTGCAAATCAGTGATTTGCAAAACAATTTCTGCGTCCCCTTCGTCTAGAGGCCTAGGACACCGCCCTTTCACGGCGGTAACAGGGGTTCGAATCCCCTAGGGGACGCCACTTACTTTGGTAAGTAACTCGGTTAGCAAGAGAATAAACAGCTAAGTAAAGTCCTAGTGACACATCTGTGTCCCCTTCGTCTAGAGGCCTAGGACACCGCCCTTTCACGGCGGTAACAGGGGTTCGAATCCCCTAGGGGACGCCACTTACTTTGGTAAGTAACTCGGTTAGCAAGAGAATAAACAGCTAAATAAAGTCCTAGTGACACAGAAATAGCAAATCAGTGATTTGCAAAACAATTTCTGCGTCCCCTTCGTCTAGAGGCCTAGGACACCGCCCTTTCACGGCGGTAACAGGGGTTCGAATCCCCTAGGGGACGCCACTTACTTTGGTAGGTAACTCGGTTAGCAAGAGAATAAACAGCTAAATAAAGTCCTAGTGACACAGAAAACTTTCTGTTTTTGATAGGCCCATTCGCCTCGCAGGCTCGGTCTCATCTAACACAGAAATAGCAAATCGGTGATTTGCAAAACAATTTCTGCGTCCCCTTCGTCTAGAGGCCTAGGACACCGCCCTTTCACGGCGGTAACAGGGGTTCGAATCCCCTAGGGGACGCCACTTACTTTTCATTTATATTCTATATCTCATCATACCAATTTCTATATTCTTCTTTTCTTAGTTGTTTAAGTTCAGAACTCTGCTAGCTTTTATATTAACTTTCTACTTTTCGTTAAGTATTCAAATAATACTTCACTATGATCTCAATCAGCCTTTCGGTGAAATTTCTTACGATTTTTAAGAAAGTAATAATTTATTATCTATTGCCCTTTTTAATCGAGAGCGAGCTATGACAAAAGGTAGAGCTGATTACACAGGAAAAGAGAATGATTATCCAAGTTCTTACAATCTACTTTCAACGACAAATGTAAAAGGTCAGATAAAGTATGCAAATTCACAGTTTTGTGAAGTTGCAGGGTTTTCACTTAGTGAGTTAGAAGGGAAGCCCCATAATATCGTTCGGCATCCAACAATGCCTAAAGCCGCTTTCAAGAACCTATGGGATTATATCGAAGCGGGCAAACCTTGGATGGGAATGGTTAAAAACCGCTGCAAGAATGGCGATCACTATTGGGTGAATGCTTTTGTCACTCCTATTAAAGGTGCATCCGGTAAGACTGTCGAATATCAATCAGTGAGGACAAAGCCGAGCCGGGAGGTTGTTAACCGTGCAGAGGAAATCTACACTGATTTAAATAACGGTGTGTCACCAAGTAAATTTACTCGTGCCTCTTGGTCTTTGTCAGCTCAAATGATGGCAATAATCATTGTTTTCTATGCCTTGACCATGTTGATCTCAACTTTATCATCACCTTGGAATTACTTCGCTGAAACTCTGCTTACTCTCGCTGTTTTATTTATTACTTATTCTCGCCTTGCTCCAGTGCGATCGCTCAGCGAAAAAGCAAAAAAGGTCTACGATAACCCTTTGATGCAAAAGGTGTATCTTAATAAGGTTAATGATGTTGCATCTATAGAGCTTGCCTTACTTGCTAGAGAATCCGAGCTTCGGGCTGTGCTTGGACGTGTTAAAGATGCGAGTGCCACCGTTTCAGAGTACGCAACCAAAACGATGCAAGAATGCAAAACGAGTTCTGATATTTTAAATCGACAGCAAGCGCAAACCGGCTCCTTAGCAACAGCAATTAATCAGATGTCGGTATCGATTGGTGAAATAGCCTCTAATACTAACAATGCAGCGCAGCAATCCGAAGCAGCCCTTGAATCCGTTGTGAAAGGCAACAAAGCCGTCGATGACAATATGGAGAATAATTATGCTTTATCGGAAGAGTTATCTCGCACCCAAAAAGATATAGAAGATCTTAATGCGCAAACAGTTAACATCGAAGGAGTTGTCGACGTGATCCGAGGGATCTCCGAGCAAACTAACCTACTTGCTTTAAATGCTGCTATAGAGGCTGCACGGGCCGGTGAGCAGGGAAGAGGATTTGCGGTTGTTGCTGATGAGGTGAGAGCGCTTGCGCAAAGGACGCAAGATTCGACAGCCGAGATTAATGGTATTATTGCCGACCTGAGGCAACGAGCTGAAAGGGCGGTTACTGCCATTCAAAGTGGAGTAGAGCGCTCCTCTGAATGTGTAGTAAAGGCAGAGGGAACGAAAGTGAGCCTTGAAACGATCAACACAATAGTAAATGAAATATCAGGTTTGAACTATCAAATTGCGACATCGACAGAAGAGATGTCGAGTGTTTCTAATGAGCTTAACGCAAATGCTGTGACAATTTCAGGTCTTGCGGATGAGTCTATGGAAAGTGCGCGTAAAACGCATGAAACGATGAAAAATACAGAGCAGGCTTTAGAAAATCAAGAGGTGCTTGTCGAGCAGTTTATTCGAAAATTAAACAGTGCCCACCGTTGAGTAGATAACTTAAAGTAATACAGTACTTAGCTTGTTGTGTATGGGGGGAGAGTAATCAGAGCTATCTAGCTCTGATTAATAATAGTAGTAAACGGAGCGGACCTAATACCAATTGCATTTATTCTTCAGCCAATTTGAAGGGTGAGATGCCATATTAGTGCCGTTAAAAATAGCTCTTTTAATTAATTGGTATAATTAAACGCTGTAGCCGTCTTCAACCCCTTTCACAGCATAGGCTACTGCGTCATGAGCATGAAGAGATTCGTAATGGTTTATCTTCACATAGAAATCCAAATAAGTTTGCTGGTTTAGCAATGCTTTCAACTTCCTAGCTGCATCTTCACAAAACATTAGGTTTTGGCCATTTAGGCGCGCAAACTCTTGCTCATCTTCTCGTTTTACGGCGGCTTGAACGGGAGTTTTCAACTCGTTTTCAACCAACTCGATCAGATCTAAAATTTCAAACTCAGCACTATTATCTGTAAGCTTAACTTTTACATTTGCAATCGAGCGCTGAGAATGGGGTGTTGCAACGATCCCTTCTGTGCTACCTAGCCAGTTATGCACACTATGGAAATCTAATTGTTTACCATCGAAAGCTTGTTGGAAAGCGTTTTGGATCAGTTGACGAGACAGTGCTGCCGAACAGGGGCAAGTCGATGAGTAAGCAACGTCAAGCGCCAGTTCTAGCTTGTAAATACCGTTTATCAGCGTCGCATCAAGGGTAATTGGGTATGATTTCCATCCCATTTTTTTACTTAAAAGCGAAGGGCGTCTGATAGGCAATTCAAACTGCAGGGTTACTTTTGCACCTGTACTTAAGTCGCTATGCGTACTTAAAAAGTTATCTAACAACTGCTTTAGAGTTTTTGGTGTAAGTACTTGCTCACAAGAAAGCGTGTCAAGAGCAAGAAAGAGGCGTGACATGTGAATGCCTTTTGCGTCTTCTTTTTGCAAATTAACAAAAGCATCGGCTTTGGCTGTAACAGTAACTTGATTTAGGCCTTTGCTTTCTAATACTAAAGGCAACTCTATGTTACCCATGCCTACCCAGTCTAAAGTTCCTGTTTGTAACGCACTAGCACTGTGTGCAATGTCTGGCATGTTATTTTGCATCGACGCTCTCTTTTCTCACGACTTAAAAAACGGGCATATTACACGAAATCAGATTAAGTTGGGATGGGGAGCTTAAATCTATCCGCACTAAATTAGATGATTTGTGCATTTAGTGATACAGAGTCTCATTTCCGTTATCTATCGTTCTGCTTAGTGTGTATGAAAATGAGTGAATGATCTGACCTCGCAATTTCTATACTCGCTTATTACTAGGGCTTTTGTATAATATTTACTTTGAGGGCTTGAAAAGCAATTCAGTCAGGCTCAAGCGGTAGAATATAAACTTGCCTGACAAGTGTTTAACAATGGTGAAGTAATAATATGACAGAAAATTCGTTTGGCTCATGGGCTCGAATTTTATCAAACTTGGTAGAAAGATACGGTAACAAGCGGGCGTTTGCCATCGCTTATGCTTTTACGCTCTTCGTTGCAGTTATTCTATCTTGCATGTTTTACTATGTTGCATTAGGTGTAGTTGAAATTGTCGATATATCGGCACTCTTTTTCTTAACCGCTGTCATTGCGCCCGCTCTTATCATGATGTCCGTCGCGGCAATGCGGGAGGTACATTCATCCAAGGCCTACTTGGAGTCGGCAACACAACAAGAAAAGATGCTGAACCAAACGCTGAAGGACAATATTAATCGTTTAAATAGTGAGATTGACGAGCGTAAAATTGCTCTGCATGCTAAACACCGCGCGATAGATGAATTAAGAAAAGAAATTGCAGAACGTAAAAAGACCCAACAAGAACTTGCACAGCAGGGTATGTTACTGCGAAGCATTGTTGATTCATCTCCTGATCTGTTCTATTACCGCGATGAAAACGGTGTATTCGCAGGCTGTAACAAGATGTTCGAATTAGTGATGGGCAAAAGCAGTGAAGAACTAATTGGTAAATCAGTCGAACAAATATATTCAGAGCAATATCTTCCAAAAGTACTTGAAACAGATAGCCAGGTATCAGAAACACAGCAACCATTAACACTTGACGTAGAGTATCCTGTTGAAGGCGAACCTCGTTGGTTTGAAATGCGCAAGCTGCCATTTATCAATGATAAAGGCGAGTATATAGGCTTGTTGGCCTTTGGTCGTGATATTACTAGTCGTAAAGAAGCCGAGCAGGCGTTAGAAACTGCGTATAAGGATAAAGGTAAGTTTATTGCTACGCTAAGTCATGAATTAAGAACTCCGCTCAATGGTATTGTTGGTCTGACGCGCATGATGTTAGACACCGATCTGACTGCGCAACAAAAAAGCTGGTGTAATACCGTGTTTTCAAGCGCGGAGACGCTTGGCAATATTTTTAACGACATCATTGATTTAGATAAAATTGATAGGGAGCAGCTAGATATAGCAACGGACAGTATCAATGTCTCTGATTTTATAAATGATGTGGTCAACTTTGCAGGTCTAATTGCCGATCAAAAGGGTTTAGAATTTACTATCAATCGTTCTGGAATCTTAGACGTTTATGCGTTACTCGATCCGACACGTCTACGTCAGGTACTCTGGAATCTAATTAATAATGCAGTGAAGTTTACCCACAAGGGTAATGTGACGCTGGAATGCCGCCGTGAGAATCGAGATGATGGGCCTTGGCTGACAATTAGTGTTATAGATACAGGTATGGGAATATCCGAAGATCAGCTTGAGCGGATCTTTGAGATGTATTACAAGGCTCCGGATGCATCGGGCAGCAATGCGATTGGCTCGGGCATTGGCCTTGCGGTTACTAAAGCTTTAGTTCAGGCTATGAAAGGAACGATAGCGGTTACTAGCCAAGAAGGTAAGGGGAGTCGTTTTGATGTTGAGATCCCGTTACAGCTATGTAATGCACCGAAAGAACAAAGTTACGCTGGTAGAAGCTTGTACATTTTACTTGTTGAAGATGTGCCGTTAAACGCTGAAATTGCAACAAATCTATTAGAACAGCGGGGGCATGAAGTTATCTGGGCTGAAACTGGCGAGGACGCTCTTTCGTTTGTTGAAACTGAAGATGACCTAGATCTCATTCTTCTGGATATGCAGCTACCAGATATCAATGGTGATGTTGTTGCGCGTCAAATAAGAGAAGACAGCCACTTTGATCACTTACCAATAGTTGCCTTAACCGCAAACGTCAGAAGCGCCGAGCAAGAGCTTGAGGGGATTAATGTTCAGGGAGCTTTGGCCAAACCAATAAATACTACTAAGCTCGACAAAATGCTCGCTGAGTTATTTGGAATTGAGGCACAGAAAAACAAACAAAGTATCGATATTCGAGAAGCGTTATCACAACCTGAGTACTCCGATTTAGATATAGAGACCATTTGCGACTTTGTTGAGTCTATGGGGGCTGCTGCATTCCAAAGAAGCTGTGACCTATTTACTAAGCTCAGTCCTAAGTACTGTCAAGAGCTCAGAGAGGCTGTTGCACAAAATGATATCGAGGAATATGGTGCGGTTGCACATAAAGTTAAAGGTGCTGCTGGTTCGGTAGGGTTGCAACTTGCACAATTACAAGCAAAGAAAATGGAATTAGAATCAGAAGGGAAAGAGGAAGAGACGCTATTGAATTGGGTTTCTGAGTTAGAGGCAAAAATAGAAGAAGGGCAAGAAGCCCTTCATCCATTAATTGCAAAACTCGCTGAAGATTAGTAAAAACGATTATTGAGCGTCGAGTTTACCAATGAAACGGTAACCTTCACCGTGAATTGTACTAATTAATTCAGGCGTATTGTTATCAGTTTCGAAATGCTTACGAATACGACGAATAGTAACGTCAACAGTACGGTCATTTGCACGAAGTTCACGACCAGTCATGTGCTTGATAAGCTGCTCACGGCTAAAGATGCGGCCAGGCGAATCTAGCATTAGACGAAGTGCACGATATTCACCTTTTGGTAGACGCTTCGAGTCACCTGTTGGAGATGTTAAACAGCGACTGTTTTCATCTAACTCCCAACCATTAAAAGTAATAACGCCGTTGCTATCAATTGTTGACTCTTCTGCAGACGTGCCAGTACGAGAGATTAGGTTGCGAGCACGAATTGTTAGTTCACGCGGGTTAAATGGTTTTGTGATGTAATCATCAGCACCAATCTCAAGACCAAGAATGCGGTCAACATCATTGTCACGACCTGTTAGGAAAATAAGGCCGATGTTTTTCTTCTGGCGTAATTCACGCGCCAAAATTAAACCATTTTTACCAGGAAGGTTGATATCCATGATTACAAGGTTTACATCATCATTTGATGTCAACTTGTCATGCATGTCATCGCCATCAATGGCTTCGATTACTTTGTAACCTTCCGCTTCAAATAAACTAACGAGGTTCAGTCGAGTTACGTCTTCATCCTCTACAATTAGAATGACTGGCGTTTGCATTATTAATTAACCTTTTCGGAATATATAATTTACAATGTGTCCGGACTTATATAATAAATCCGAATATTTACGATTATAGGAGCTTATCCAATTGTTAACAAGTAAAATCAGTTGGGATGAAACTTGGATACGGCAAGCAGCCTTGAGCGCACGATGAAGTACTGTTTTTCTAGTGCTTGCTTATTTATATACAGTCGAATTTTGCTCCCTTCTTGGACCAAAGAAGCAATCCCGCCTCTTTCTAAAAACTCAATACTTTCGCCCACGGTCAACATGTTTGACTCTATTGTATCGGTCCAAGCGGACAGTATATCATTTTCGCTAGTTTCATCAATGTATGTGATATCGCAAGCGCTGGAAAGTTCCCTATAACTCCAGGTTTTTTTTGCTTCTACGAGCTCAATGGGTTTGCCTCGCACATTTAGCTTTGTTGCACTTTTTAGTTCAGCAGCAGGCCCTGATTCAAGTGAATAGAAGCAAAATTGAATACTGGTTTTTGTGTTTTCGTCGGGAAACTCGACGAATTTTGCCATCTGATAGAGAAAAGCAGAGCGAACCTGATCTGGTGATTTTGCAGTTGTATTTAAGGAGACAAATAAAAGCAAAATAACTAGATTAATCAACCTCATTTTAGATTACCCGACAGAGGAAGAGTTATAATAAATTTAGCACCTTGGCTAAATTCTTCATCTAAAGTGATCGAGCCTCCAAGTGCTTGGGTTACCAAGTTATAAACCAAATGCATACCTAGGCCGCTTCCACCCTCACCTCTACGAGTTGTGACAAACGGATCGAAGATGCGCTTTTTAATTGCTTTGGGTACACCCATTCCGTTGTCTGCATACTCAATAGCAAGTTGCCCCATTGATGGTTTCACAGTAATTGCAATGCTATTGCTTTGTTGATCTTTAAAGCCATGGAGTAAGGAGTTGGATATAAGCTGCTCTAACACTTGTTGTAATGGCCCCGCTTTACTTTCGATTGCAAGTCCAGAGTCACAGTCAATAGTCACTTCAGGTTGTTTTGTGGAGAGTTCAGCTCGCATAGATGCTACGACTTCAGTAAGCAGGTTTGACAAATCTATTTGTGAGTTCACTTCTAGATCCTGACTTACCGCCAAGCGCTTAAAGCTAGAAACCAGCTCAGCCGCTCGGTTTAGGTTGCGGTAGATGAGATCAAGATTTTCAATTCCATCGTTAACAAAGCGCTCTAACTGCTTGGAGGTCAGAGACTTTGTTTGAAACGCTTCGCGAATATCGGATAATTTGTCTCTTAACAACGTAGAGCCTGTGATACCCAAACCGATAGGGGTATTTACCTCGTGGGCAACACCTGCCACCATTTGCCCCAGCGAAGCCATTTTTTCGTTCTCGATGATTTGGTTTTGGTATTGATGCATTCGCTCTAAAGCGTTCAGTAGCTCTTGGTTAGCCTCTCTCAACGCAATTGTGCGTTGATTCACTTTTTCTTCCAAGCTCTGGTTGAGCTGTTTTATTTCTTGTTTATCCGCTTTATGACGCTCAAGTTGATTTTCGGTGCGAGCTAACATGATATTTAAGTTATTTGCTAGCACGTTTAGTTCAGCAATATTGCTTCCTGGCGCTCTAGCACTGTAATTATGATTTTTTGAAACGTCCTGCAATAGTGCTGAGAGTCCTTCAATTGGCGTCGCTATACGCTTTTGGATCCCCCTTGAAACTAGCAATACGAGGAGTAGTACGAATAAGGTGAGCGCGATATCTACCAAGATTTTTTTATTTATATAGTTTGAGAGCCTTTCTAAACCGCCGCGGACATAAACATAACCTTCAATATTCCCCTCATAAATTACAGGTTTAATCAATTCAATGTAGTCTTCTGAGACCTTGGGAGTTTTTAACTCTTCAATTTGATTAACCTTTAGCGGTACTGGTGGTGTTCGACTGGCGTTGTAACTGGTAAAAAATACAGGGCTGTTGGTTACGTCATCCATGGCATAGATATGGATGTTTTTGATGATATCCACTTGTTGAAAAGACTTTAGACGTGCATCTTCTGTTTTTCGATCATCGAATAAAATAGTGATCTGAGAATTGAACGCAACGATGTCGGCTATCATCTCTATTTTGTTGATGATCAGTTGCTTTTGCTCTTTTACATCAAGGTAAGTGGAAATAGATATGGATAAAGAGAGGCACAGCGCGGTTACAAGCATCACTGCGCTGATCAATACTTTTCTTATGCTTGTTTTGGTTAATTGCTTACTCATTCTTATTCCAGCTGTATGATCAGCCTTAGCTGCGGCTACAGAGCTTTTGAGATCCAATAACTCATTATAATAAAGTAGAGCAAATCTTTGAAAATGAAAAGATAAAAGGTGGGTTTGAGTTAAGGTTTACTTGATATAAGCAAGTAAACCTTAAGGTTAGTAAACTACTGCGCTTTATAGATGGCGAATTTAGTGTTTTTAGTGACAACTTCAAACTGTTCAAACTGAGCTTCTAAAATAGGTGGGTATTTTAAGAAGCTATTTGCTACTAACTGAATATTAGACTTGGTATCCATATGACGCTTAATGTTATGTAGAAATTGCTCAGCGATGTCATAGTCTGTTGAAAGGCCTGTATGAAATGGTGGATTGCTTAAAATAAGGTTAAATTTACCATTCAATTCACTTAAACCATCACTAAGCAACAAAGTTGCACTAAGGTTGTTTAAAGCTAAAGTCTGCTGTGTGGCAAACAGCGCAAGCGCATTGACATCTAAACAGGTGAATTTAAGTGTTGGGCTGTTCAATAAGGCGTAGCAGGCAATAAGCCCAGCACCGCAGCCAAAATCTAACACTTTACCTTTATAGGGAAGGGTGACATTTTCTAGTAATAGTCGAGTACCAGCATCGAGCTTCCCATGATTAAATACACCAGGCAAACTTGCTGCAGTAAACTCGGTCTTGGCGATACGCACTGAAAATGTCTGTACATAATGGCTTACGTCAAAACTTGGGTTGGCAGTAAGCTGATCAAACTCATACAAAATGCAGTGTTTTGCGCTTTCTAATTTATAACAGTGTGCAGCGTGTTCTTTAAGTTGCTTTTCTGCACTTTTCACCCCACTTTTGTTTTCGCCAACAACGAGTAACCTAGTTTCAGCCGTGCTCAAGTGACGAATATTGTCAAACACCATTTGCGCTTCAGGTTTTGACTTAGGGTAATAATAAATAACTAAATCAATATCTTGCAATTGCGGTAGTTGATGATCTACATAGTTCTTAACATCGGCGATTTTATCGGCGTGAAGGTGGTTTGCAAAATCGAAACTAAACGCATGAATTGCCGAACTTGGATTGAGCGCTTTTAATTCACGTAGGAAGCCATCGCGCTGATGGTTAATAACCAGAATATTGTTGGCAATAAGCTCTTCTTCATTACGAAGTAGTAATAAACTCGGGTTGGTAAACTGCAACGCTAGCTCCTAGTGAATGTACTCAAATAGATGGGCAATGAAGCAGCCTGATGAGCCGCTCCATTATAAAGAGGGGTTGTTTAGCTAATACGCTCGAACATTAAGTCCCAAACGCCATGTCCTAAACGATGGCCTCGTTGCTCAAACTTAGTAAGCGGTCTAAAGTCTGGGCGAGGAACATAGTCATTGCTTTGCGACTGGTTTTTATAACCAGGTGCTGCACTCATCACTTCAAGCATATGTTCGGCATAGTTTTCCCAGTCAGTTGCCATATGGAACACACCACCGACTTTAAGCTTTTGGCGTATTTTTTCAGCAAATTCAAGTTGTACAATGCGGCGTTTGTGGTGACGCTTTTTATGCCATGGATCTGGGAAGAATAGCTGTAATTTAGCAAGGCTGCCATCAGCGATACAATCCGCTAAGATTTCAACTGCATCATGTTCAAAAACACGTAAGTTAGTGATGCCTTGCTCATCTGCATCCATCAAACAAGCACCTACACCTGGACGGTGTACTTCTATGCCAATAAAGTTTTGTTGTGGGTTATTTTTTGCCATCTCAACGAGAGATTTACCCATACCAAATCCAATCTCAAGAACGACTTCATTGCTGTTACCAAAAACTTCAGTAAAGTCTAGCAAACCTTGTTGGTGTTCCAGTCCCATTGTTGGCCAGCATTTTTCTAGCGATGCTGCTTGGCCTTTTGTAAGACGTCCTTCACGCTTAACAAAGCTACGCACTTTTCTGATGTACTTGCCTTCTTCCTGCGCCTGTTCGAGCGCACTTTTGCTTGATTCGTTCATGGTCATTTCTATGCTCGTGAAAATGGTCGCACATTATCGTCATTCAGTTGGCAATAAACAAGTATAGAGTGAAATTTTACGTGGTGACTATTAAAGCAATTGTGATTACACTGGCGGCTTTTGTAGCAAGTACTAGTCAAGTTTATGAAAGTTAGCCAGCAACAAGCTAAGTGGTTTGGTGAGCAAGTTGTGTCTTGGTATCACCTTCATGGTAGAAAAACACTGCCGTGGCAACTCGGAAAAACACCGTATAAAGTATGGATTTCTGAGGTGATGTTACAGCAGACTCAAGTCACTACAGTTATTCCTTATTTTGAGCGCTTTATGGCGCGCTTCCCAACGGTAATTGCGTTGGCCGATGCACCGGAAGATGAAGTGTTACACCATTGGACTGGGCTTGGTTATTACGCCAGAGCAAGAAATCTTCATAAAGCTGCAAAGGTGATCAGAGATAGCTATAAGGGTGAATTCCCACAAACATTAGAAGCGGTGATGGACTTACCGGGCATTGGTCGCTCTACCGCAGGTGCGATACTCTCTCTTGCGCTTGGTCAGCATCATCCAATACTCGATGGTAATGTTAAGCGAGTACTGGCTAGGTTTTATATGGTTGAGGGCTGGTACGGAGTAAAGAAGGTCGAAAATCAGTTATGGTCTTTGAGTGATGCCGTCACGCCAAGCGGTGATGTAAGAGCGTTTAATCAGGCTATGATGGATTTAGGTTCAGGCGTATGTACCAGAAGTAAGCCCAACTGTGATGTTTGCCCACTTGTTGAGGAATGTTCAGCGTTCAAAAATAATCGGGTTAAAGAGTTTCCGAACCCTAAACCCAAAAAAGAGAAACCAAAAAAGCGTACTCACCACTTAATTATTAAATGTGATGGTAAAGTGCTGATGGAGAAGCGCCCTTCGAGTGGAATATGGGGGGGGTTATTCGGCTTTTTTGAGTTTGCAGAGCAAGATGAGTTAGACGCGTTTATTAAACAGCAAGAACTTAAACTTGAATGTACAAATACACTGGAGCCCTTTGTGCATATTTTTACGCATTTTGAGTTAACTATTACCCCCGTGCTTGTAGAAGTAAAAAGCATGCCAGATTGTGTGCATGATCAGCAATTGCTGTGGTTCGATACTCATAATCCACCAGAGGTTGGGCTTGCGGCGCCGACTAAAAAGTTGGTTAAAGTATTAACCACAATAGGGTAAACTGACGCTATCACTGGTGCTGACTCTCATTGAGTGCACGATTAAAATTGAAGAGGTAGATACTCATGGCACGTACGGTATTTTGTCAAAAGTTACAAAAGGAAGCGCCTGGACTGGATTTTCAACTGTATCCAGGAGAAGTTGGTGAGCGTATATTTAATAACATCTCCAAAGAAGCTTGGCAGCAATGGCAACACAAGCAAACCATGCTAATTAACGAAAAGCATCTTAATATGATGGATCCTGAGCATAGGCAAATGCTTGAAGAGCAGATGGTCGGCTTTTTGTTTGAAGATAAAGAAGTCGAAATTGAAGGCTACAGGCCACCAGAAAAATAAAGGTCGCATCAGCGACCTTTTTATAGCTCATAAACTGGCTAGGGGACGATTAATACTCTCTATCCACTGAAAGTTTAGCAAGTCCTATCAGTGCTTCTTTGTGCACTGAGTCAGGTAAAATGCTCAATTGTGCAATCGCTTTTTGGGCTTCTTCTTGGGCTTTAGCCATCGTGAAGTCAAGTGCTTTGGTCTCGGCTAGTGTTGCTAAAATATCTTCAAGATAATCAAGTCCATTACCACTTTCTATTGCAGTTCTGATCTGAGCTGTTTGCTGAGCATTTGCATGCTGCATTGCATAAATAAGCGGAAGCGTAGGTTTACCCTCGGCGAGATCATCGCCAATATTCTTGCCCAGCAATTCTGCGTTAGCACTGTAGTCAAGAATATCGTCTACAAGTTGGAAGGCTGTGCCTAAATGCATACCGTAAAGCTTAAGTGCAGTTTTAATTTCGTCTGATTGCTCTAACACTACAGCGGGTAGTAAAGTTGCAGCTTCAAAAAGCTTTGCCGTTTTGCTGTAGATAACCTGCATATAACTCTTTTCAGTTGTATCTGGGTCATTACAGTTCATTAGCTGTAACACTTCGCCCTCAGCGATAATATTGGTTGCATCCGCTAGGATCTGCATGACTTCCATATTGCCAAGACCAACCATCAACTGGAATGAACGAGTGTAGATAAAGTCACCGACTAATACGCTTGCGGCATTTCCAAATTCAGCATTTGCAGTCGGTTCTCCACGGCGCAGTAATGACTCATCAACCACGTCATCGTGGAGTAAGGTTGCTGTGTGAATAAACTCTACAATTGTCGCTAGTGTGATGTGTTTATCACCTTCGTAACCTAATGCTCGTGCAGCCAAAAGGGCTAACATTGGGCGGATGCGTTTTCCTCCGCTATTTACAATGTATAAACCTAGCTGTTTTACAAGTGCAACATCAGATTGCATTTGTTGATGTATAAGTTGGTTGACGTCAAGCATATCTTGCTCAACCAAATTTTGGATAGTTTTTATATCCATTGCGCTCCGAGCCAATCTATTAACCGAAAATGAATAAACTCGGCGATTGTACTACAAAAAAATCATCGACTCGATAAATTGTCGTAGTTGCTTATAAAAAAACGTTTTTATGCTTACTTTTTGTGCTTTTAATGGTCGCGTAATGGGTGAAATAGGTACAGTGAAATCTCATTTGGCACTGTATTAGGTAAACTATAGATTCGCCTTTTGTCTGATGAATTGAGAGAAAAAAGAGCTTGGCTTTGACATTTTTTTGACTAGAATAGGGGAAAATATTTGATTGCCCTCATACGAGCTAAATTTTATTCACTTTCTTCAAATTTGCTCTTGCGCCAAGATACGCATTAGCGTAAACTTCGCGCCCTATTGAAGAATATTAAGTTGCGTCGATTTGAGGGCGCACAGACGGAGTTAATTATGTACGCGGTTTTCCAAAGTGGTGGTAAACAGCACCGTGTGACTGAAGGTCAAACAATTCGTTTAGAAAAGCTAAACGTTGAAACTGGTGCAGCAGTTGAATTTGATTCAGTACTTCTAATTGCTGATGGTGAAAAGATCGAGATCGGTGCACCGTTTGTTAACGGTGGTAAAATTACAGCTGAAGTTGTATCTCACGGTCGTGGCGAGAAGATTAAGATTGTTAAGTTTAGACGTCGTAAGCATTCTCGTAAGCAGATGGGCCACCGTCAGTGGTTCACTGAAGTTAAAATCACTGGCATTAGCGCTTAATTTTTAGAGGTACAGAAAGATGGCACATAAGAAGGCAGCTGGTAGTACTCGTAACGGTCGCGATTCAGAAAGTAAACGCTTAGGTGTTAAACGTTTTGGTGGCGAATCAGTTCTAGCGGGTAGCATCATCGTTCGTCAACGTGGTACTAAGTTCCACGCTGGTTCTAACGCAGGTATCGGTAAAGACCACACAATCTTCGCAAAAGCAGACGGTAAAGTTGTTTTTGAGCAGAAAGGTCCTTTAAACCGTAAATACGTTAGCATCGTTGCTGAGTAATCGGTATTAAATACTAAAAAACCCCGCTTAGGCGGGGTTTTTTGTTTTCAGCACATCAATTACCAAATTAGCTATATCAAGGCGTATTAATACAATTGGTATTAGGAGCGATTTGTCGCTGCTGCTATAATGGTGTAGTGAATTCAGACAGAGTTAAAGAGTTTAAACCATGAAGTTTGTCGATGAAGTAGAGATTAGAGCGGAAGCCGGAGATGGGGGCAGTGGTGTCGTTTCATTCCGCCGCGAAAAGTTTGTGCCAGATGGTGGCCCAGACGGTGGTGATGGTGGCGATGGCGGTAGTGTATTCCTGCAGGCTGATGAAAATTTAAATACGCTTATCGACTATCAGTTTGAACGCTTTCACAGGGCTGAGCGTGGTACCAACGGTCAAGGCCGTAATTGTACCGGTAAAAAAGGTCAGGACTTAGTACTTAAGGTACCAGTTGGTACAAGAGTTACAGATGTCGATACTGAAGAGTGTTTAGGCGATTTGACCAAAAATGGACAAAAGCTGATCGTAGCGAAAGGTGGGTATCATGGTCTTGGTAATACGCGTTTTAAGTCAAGTACTAATCGCGCACCAAGACAGAAAACACTGGGTACTCAAGGTGAAGTTCGTAACCTTCGCTTAGAATTAATGCTGCTTGCAGACGTCGGTTTGTTAGGTCTGCCAAATGCTGGTAAATCTACGTTTATCCGCAGTGTATCTGCTGCCAAACCAAAAGTCGCTGACTATCCATTTACCACGCTAGTGCCCAATTTAGGTGTTGTAAGACCTGAAGCGAGCAAGTCATTTGTAATTGCTGATATCCCAGGCCTAATTGAAGGTGCAGCTGACGGTGCAGGCCTTGGTATTCGTTTCTTAAAGCACTTAGAGCGCTGTCGAGTGTTATTGCACATTATTGATGTGATGCCGGTTGACGGTAGTGATCCTGTTGAGAATGGCTTCGCTATTATTAACGAACTGCATCAATACAGCCCTAAATTAGCGGAAAAGCCTCGTTGGTTAGTGCTAAATAAAGTGGATTTATTGCTTGAAGAAGAAAGAGAAGAAGTATGCGCTCGTATTGCTGAAGAGTTAGACGCAGAAAACTTTTATATGATCTCTGCTGCAAACAAGTTAAATACGCAACCTTTGTGCTTTGATATCATGAACCTTCTTGAAAGCATGCCAAAAGATAAATTCGAAGAAGAGCAGCAAGAAGAAGTTGAATTTAAGTGGGACACATACCACAGACATGCAACTAAAAATGATAAGAGCGACGATGATGACTGGGATGATTGGGATGACGACGACTACGATGTTGAAGTTATTTACGAGCGTTAAGTTACATTGAATTTATTCTAAGAGGCCCATATATGGGCCTTTTTTATGCCTATTTAAGCGGTATATTACTTCAACTCAGTATTCTCGCCGCAATTGTGTTGAAGATGATATACTAATCAACCTGAACTCGGGATAACAACTTGTTCTCTAGCAGCTATTATCCCTTACTACTGCGTTAAATTTGCTTGCAATAGGCCAGCTATTGACGCACAAATTTGCCTTGTATTAAGAAATAACTTCTGGCTAGAGTGATACTACGCTTTTGAGCTTAGTGATTTTAGTGGATTAACTTACTTCTTATCCCGAGTCAGGTTAACCAAACATCTTGCATGCTAATTGTGTGTATAAACTAATACTAAAATACTATAAAGGTGCGTTGTGGTAATTTCAATGATAGCTGCGATGGCAAATAACCGTGTTATCGGAAAAGATAACGATATGCCGTGGCACTTACCTGCAGACCTTCAACATTTCAAAAAGGTTACGCTAGGTAAACCCGTGATTATGGGCCGAAAGACATTTGAGTCTATTGGTAGGCCTCTTCCTGGTCGTAGAAACATAGTGATATCCAGAAATCTTGACTATACTCAAGAAGGTATTGAAGTCCTCGCTTCACCTGAAGCCGCACTTAGTGCTGTTAGGGGTTGTGACGAAATTATGATAATTGGCGGTGGTCATATATATGACATATTTCTGCCTTATGCTCAGCGGCTCTATTTGACCTTCATCGATTTAGAAGTTGAAGGGGATACTCAATTTCCGGACTACGAGCAAGTTGCTGAATGGGAAGTGCTTGAAACTGAGTGTAACGAACCTGATGAAAGAAATAACCATAGTTATAAATTCGTAACTCTGAACAAAAAACTATGAGTTTCTTGCTAACAATTGTTTAGGTTGCTAAAATATAGCCAGTTATATGCTACGAATAAAGTATTAAAGGGTCTGTGTAATGAAATTAACTACCGTGCTACTGTCAGCTTCTATCGCTGTTGCAGCTTTTTCTTTCAGCAAACCAGTAAGTGCAAACGATCAGTTGGCGCTTTCTATATGTGAATATATCGCAGCGGACGATAAAAATCGCATTCGTAACGCTTTGAAAACATCACGCCTTAAAATGCGTAATGTTTACGATGCAATCCAGTGCAACGGTAACAACTTACTTAGACATGCAATTGCTAGCAACGCTGTCGATTCGGGCGAGTACATTATTAAAAGTATTCCAAAAAGCGCGTTAGAAGATGGTAAAGATTTAGCGTGGGCTGAGTCAAACCACGGTGGTTCAGCATTGATTGCTGTCATCAAAGAGCGTGCAGGCCTTTAATTGTAAAGTTTACGCAATATGAAAAGAGCCCTTTCTAGGGCTTTTTTTATGCCTGAGTTTTCTAACAATCCTAATTAGCGCATAATTTTTCTACCAATCTATTTTTTGATTAGAATCAGCTTCCTTCCAATTTTTGTAATAAATTTCTGCTAAGGCTCTTGAGAAATCGAGCAATCGTGCCAATACTATTGTTAAGGGTAAACGCAAAAGAAGGATTGCATATGAAGATTAATTTATCTGGCCATCACGTAGATGTAACCGATGCTGTTAAAAACCACGTTCATGAAAAGTTTGCCAAGATCGCTAACCATTTTCCGTCGTTGTTATCCCTAGACATCATCGTCAGCAAAGAACACAAACAATTTTACACGGAGATAAGTACAAACTACGCAGGTAGCCGAATATCAGTAAAAGGTGAAGACGAAGTGATGTATCCTGCTATTGCTAAAGCGTCTAAAAAGCTGGATGCAGCTTTGAAGCACCGAAAAGGTCAGTTAAAAGCCAATAAACATCAAAAGCCGGTGAGTACAACGCCACCTATTGCGCACGAGATTATTCAAGAAATGGAACTGAAATAACCTTAGTTTCAGATAAACATCAGGCCCTACGGGGCCTTTTTTGATACACTTCTCCAATCACCCTAGCTAGCCTTAATTACGAGCATATGCCAAATTACCAAGAAATTTTAGAGCAGGCTGCACAGCGAGTTCAACCGTTGTTACGCCAAGGCAAAGTTGCTAATTATATTCCCGCTTTAGCTGAGCAGCCGTTAGAACAATTTTCTGTTTCACTTCACACGGTAGATGGCGAAACATTTAGTGCTGGAGATACTGAAGCCAGATTTACAATTCAATCAGTATCTAAAGTAATGACATTGACGCTAGCATTGCAGCGCTATGGTGACGAGCTTTGGAGTCGGGTAGGGAAAGAGCCTTCGGGTACTGCTTTTAATTCCTTAACTCAGCTTGAGTTCGAAAATGGCATTCCAAGAAATCCCTTTATAAATGCAGGTGCCATTGTAACTTGTGATGCGCTGTACTCTCGTTTATCTGCTCCAATTCATACCATGCTAGAAAGCTATAGAGCGATGTCTGGTAATGATAAGCTGTGTATTAATAAGGTTGTGGCGCAGTCTGAGTATGATCACAGGTATAGAAATGCAGCGATGGCTTATTTGATGAAGTCATTTGGCAATTTTAATAATGAAGTCGAGGATGTGTTGTGGTCATATTTCAATTTTTGTGCAATAGAAATGAATACCACTGAGTTGGCGAAGTCATTTTCCTATCTGTCTAGTCAGGGTTACTGCAACTTATCAAAACAGCGGATACTAACCAAAAAACAAACCAAGCAAATGAACTCGCTGTTGTTTACGAGTGGTCTTTACGATGCAGCAGGTGACTTCGGTTATCGAGTAGGAATGCCTGGCAAGTCGGGTGTCGGGGGGGCAATAATCGCTATTGTGCCGAATCGTTTTACAATTTCGGTATGGTCGCCAGGGCTTGATAAAGTAGGTAACTCTTTGGCTGGGATCGCGGCATTAGAATACCTATCCAACGAACTTGGTACTGCTATTTTTTGATGCCAAGCTATATACACACTAGATGATATAAAAATAGCGACCGTAGTCGCTATTTTTACCAATCCTAAACAAGCTAAGAACCGTTATTGTTCCCAGTATGATTGCTCTAGTGAGTCTTCACGCTCAGGTAAGCCTCGAGATAGCCTTGGTGAATGCTGAACGAGTACCTCATAGCTTGCACGATTTGCATATTTGCTTATCTGTGCCAAAGATGAATAGGTAATTGCACTTTGTTCATGTTTTGCTGAGTTTGGTACATTCAGTTTATGGTATTCATTAGCACAAATATCATGCAGAACAGCGGCAAGGGCACAGTCACCGGCACCATTTGTGTTCTTGATGATGTCTGGTCCACCCATATAAGGAGCGGTATGGCTGTATGCTCTGATCGGCTGTTCACACTGGGCTTTTTTCATTGCGCGTGAGAATTCGTAGCGATTAAATTCAGGAATAGCGCCAGGCAGCAACGGGTATTCAGTCACACGCTTGCAGCTGTCATCAACATAACCCGCCATAAACAGCCCTTTAGGGCCAGCGGTACAAATGACCAAATCAACCCAGTCCAGTGCTTTATCTGCGGCAAGAAGTGGATCGCTAAAGCCTGTGATCGCCTCACCTTCTTCTTCGTTCATCGCAAGGATATCAACATGTTTAGCAACGAAGTCAGCCCACCATTTGGGGTCTTGTTCAATTAAGAACTTAGTGCCAAGCGTCAATACTACGGGTATGCCAGCATTATTGGCATACTCAACCGCCTGCATCGTTGCTTGTGTCATGGTTTCGTCGCCACTCGTGCGCATCAAATAAGCGCTGATCACTAACGCCGATGATTCTTCGATAAGCGTTTGGCAAATAGACTCAGGACGTAGGTGATTCATTAATCCTGCGCTGATAGCAAAAGTTCGCTCACCACTGTCATCGATAAGTGTAAAACAACGACCGATGGGACCATCAACTGGCTGCAAGTAGTCTAGATCAACTCGGCTTGAGGTGTTACATAAAAATTTGTAGGCGTAGCTGCCAATCTTTATGTTTTCACTCATCACCCCAAGCAGTACTGAGCGGTCATCTGCTAGCACTGAATAGTTGTGCATGGTGTTACCTATGGTACCGCCGGCAAATTCATAGTCGATCATGTCATCACGTTTTAGCCTATCATAAAGGGCGTTGGTGACATCATTGTCTATCACTTGTGACATACCACGCTGTAAGTGGAATTCATCCAGAAAAGCTTGATCCACTTTCGCTTCGATATCAACGACGATTTGATCTATACCACAGATATAGCTCCTTTTTAGCCGATCATCAGCGTGTAACTGGTTAATAAGCGGATCTTTATCTTCCACCGGAAAATAGTGTTTATGCCTACGGCGTCCCGGAAATTTCATATTCTACCCGTGTGTTTTTGAGCTTACGAAATAAAAAAAGCGGCGAATTATAGCGTAAATCCAACCCTGTGAGCCACGGCAAAATTGCGAAAATTATCAATAATCTCCGCAAAATATTAAAAAGATGTTGGTAACATCCTGAGTTTGCTTATAAAAGCAGCTGTAATGGTGACTATGATTATTTAAGAATAGCAGCTTAACCAGAGCTCTGCTGGAGGTGATATACTCCATTTTAGGTGAGGACGACAATAAAATTATCATGTCAGAAGTAAAAGATGATCAATATTGGATGAGAATGGCGTTAGCATTTGCTGACAAAGCTGAAGCCGAAAACGAAATTCCAGTCGGTGCTGTTGTAGTGAAAGATGGTGAAATGATAGCTGCGGGTTGGAACCGTTCAATTACCTGTCATGACCCTTCGGCTCACGCTGAAATGATGGCTATTCGAGAAGCTGGCAAAATCGTTGAAAATTATCGGCTGATTGATTGCACTTTATATGTGACGCTTGAGCCATGTCCTATGTGTGCCGGTTTACTGGTTCATAGCCGCTTGAGCCGAGTGGTGTTTGGTGCCTCTGATGCAAAAACGGGTGCGGCTGGTTCGATAATGAACTTGTTACAGCACGAAAAGCTGAACCACCAACTAGAAGTTACATCGGGCGTATTGGGTGAAGTATGTGGCGAAAAGCTGTCTGCATTTTTTAAGCGCAGACGCCAAGAGATTAAAGCAGCAAAAAAGTTGAAAAACGGTAGTACTTAAGGCTGTACTACCGCTGTGGCTGTTTTTGCGTCCCTTTGCTCTTCCATTTGAATTAGCGCAAAAATACGATGGCGCAAGAGCATTTTACGGTGTGCATTTTTCATCATTACACGACGGCGATTTGGCGACGTGTATTTGGTGTTACGTTTAAATTGATGATTCCGACGTCTTCTCAACATAGAACCTCCGAATGTGAGAGATTAGGTGGGGGTAATGCCCCCAAATATTAATTTAGTATAAATACGCTATGCCTATGACAGATTTATGACCTTTTGAAGCATTTATCAAGCCAGTTTAGTAAATATAAATTACTGTTGCTTCTCGACTTCACTGGCTTTGTCCGAATTATCAACCGGAGTCGTTTGCGAAGAGGCTTTACTGCTATCAGGTAGGAGTGCACCGTTGTCTTCCAACCACACAAGTGCATCATAATAGCGGCGAATATTATCTACATACGTTACCGCAACATCACCACGAGCATATCCATATCTTGTATTTCGATAGTAGCGCTTTTTAGTAAGTAGCGGTAGTCGTTTTTTAACATCTGCCCAGTTATTCGGATCGCCACCTTGATCCGAAGTAATGTTGCGTGCATCTCGTACATGGCCCCAGCCTACATTGTAAGAAGCAAGGGCAAGCCAAGTACTATCGGGTTGCTGTATTTCTTCAGGCATACGGTCAAATAAAATACGTAGATATTTGGCACCACCTTCAATATTTTGTTGGGCATTGAGGCGGTTTGTCACGCCAACTTTTTTAGCTGTGGGTTGCGTTAGCATCATAATGCCACGAACCCCAGTTGGAGATTTAGCTCTGGGATCCCACATCGATTCTTGATAGCTGACTGCAGCCAGCAAACGCCAATCGATATTGTGCTGTTTCGAATAACTTTTAAACCACTTGAGATAGGTTGGTAAGGTACTATGTACGGCTTCGACAAAGGCTAAGGTGTTTACATAGTTAAACTCTTCGATATGACCAAAATACTTCTCTTCGAGCGTGGCCAAAAAGTTGTTTTGTTGTACTCGAGCGAAAAATGCAGGCAGCAACGCATATAACGAGTCGTCTTTTTCGTTACGCATCATCCACGCCACATGTTCATCTTTTGTAACTGAAAACGCAATACTGACGGTCGGGTGGTAGCGTCTAAATAGGGCCAGTGAATGTGAGTTTGTAATGGTGTAGTCAATCTCTCCATCAATGATGGCCTGAAGCAGTTCTTCCTCACCTTTATCTGAGACAACCTCCCAACTCAAATGAGGATGGCTTGTTTTAGCCTCTTCAAGCGCGATAACATGGTTGCTGTGTGCAAGTACGGTAATTGGCGCTTTAATATCATCAAAGTCTCTTGGCCACTCTCTCCCTTGTTTGTACACGAGCTTTTGACTGATCATTCTATACGTTGGGCCAAAACGATATTGCGCTGTTCTTGATGGGTGGAAGCTCACCGCGGAGGCGACGATATCTAAGTCTCCGGCATCTAGCCTTGCAAATAACTCATCTAAGTTAAAGTAAGGAACGATGTGTAATTCAACACCAAGCTCATTGGCAAATTCACTCGCCAGTTCATATTCGAACCCTTGTTCTCCAGTGGTGCCTTGGTAGTAGTTTCCCGGACCCGCGAGCGTGCCAACACGTAATACCTTATTTTGTTTTACATGTTGCAACTGATTAAGAGGGGCTTTGTCGCACCCAACTAAACAGATGACAACAAAGCACATAAAGACGTATTTAAACATGACCTAGGTTCTCTTTTGCGCTCGAAATCCCAACTTACCGCAGCAAAATCATAATTGCAAAAGCCGAATTAACTTAAGGTAATGATAGATTTGCATGATATTTTCTAGTTTTGACAAATTAGTGTTAATTCCGCGCGCTATTTCCACTATAATGAGCGCCCAAAGATATCGTTCAATCCTTAACCCCGGATGAAAATACCTATGTTAATCCTACGTGGTGCACCTGCACTTTCAGATTTCAAAGTCCAAAAGATCCTTAAAACCTGCGCTGCAGCTCAATTACCAGTTACCAATGTTTATGCCGAGTTCATGCATTTTGCTGATCTAACGGCTGAGCTTTCAGAGGCTGAGTTAACCAAGCTAAACAGCCTGTTAAAGTATGGACCGACTATTACGGAGCATAAGCCTGAGGGCAAACTGATCTTGGTAACACCAAGGATCGGAACTATCTCTCCTTGGGCTTCTAAAGCGACAGATATTGCAAACAACTGTGGTCTTACGCAAGTACACCGTGTTGAGCGTGGTATTGCTTATTATGTTGAGGGTGAACTAACACAAGCTCAGTTTGAAGAAGTTGCACAGTTACTTCATGATCGCATGACCGAATCTGTTCATGCAGAGCTTGATGATGCAGCTAAATTATTCCGCACGGAAACGCCTCGCCCAATGTCTTCAGTAGATATTCTTGGCGGCGGCCGTGAAGCACTCGCGGTTGCGAATGTTGAGCAAGGCTTTGCACTTGCCGATGACGAAATTGACTACTTAGTAGAAAGCTTTGAAAAGCTTGGCCGTAACCCTAATGACATCGAACTGTTCATGTTCGCTCAAGCAAACTCTGAACACTGTCGTCACAAAATTTTCAACGCTGATTGGACTATCGATGGTGTAGAGCAGCCTAAGTCGCTGTTTAAAATGATTAAAAACACCTACGAAACCAATAGCGACAACGTGCTGTCGGCGTATAAAGATAACGCTGCGGTAATGGTTGGCTCTAAAGCTGGTCGTTTCTTTCCAAATACAGACGGCGAATATGCTTACCACGAGGAAGATATCCACATTCTGATGAAAGTGGAAACGCACAACCACCCAACGGCGATTGCCCCATTTTCTGGCGCATCAACAGGTTCTGGTGGTGAGATCCGCGATGAAGGTGCAACCGGTCGTGGTTCTAAGCCAAAAGCTGGTTTAGTTGGCTTCACGGTTTCTAACCTTCGTATTCCTGGTTTCGAGCAACCTTGGGAAACAAACTTTGGTAAACCAGGACGCATTGTTAATGCATTAGACATCATGCTTGATGGCCCACTTGGTGGCGCTGCATTTAACAACGAATTTGGTCGTCCAAACCTATTGGGTTACTTCCGTACTTACGAAGAAAAAGTAGAAAGCCATAATGGCGCTGAAGTACGTGGTTATCACAAGCCAATTATGATCGCTGGTGGTTTAGGCAATATCCGTGAAGATCATGTGCAAAAAGGCTCAATCCCTGTAGGTGCTAAGCTAATCGCACTTGGTGGTCCGGCAATGAACATCGGTCTTGGCGGCGGTGCAGCTTCATCAATGGCATCTGGCCAATCAAACGAAGATTTAGACTTTGCTTCTGTTCAGCGTGAAAACCCTGAGATGGAACGTCGTTGTCAGGAAGTGATCGACAAATGTTGGCAGCTTGGTGATGATAACCCAATAGCGTTTATTCACGATGTGGGCGCTGGTGGTTTATCAAATGCATTCCCTGAGCTTGTCGACGACGGCGGCCGTGGTGGTAAATTCCAGTTGCGTAACATCCCGAACGATGAACCTGGCATGGCACCACACGAAATCTGGTGTAACGAGTCGCAAGAGCGTTATGTACTGGCAGTTGCCGCGGAAGACTTTGCTCGCTTTGAAGCAATTTGTAAGCGTGAGCGCGCACAATATGCGGTAATTGGTGAAGCGACAGAAGAGCGTCACCTAACAGTAGCTGATAGCCACTTTGATAATAATCCTGTGGACCTGCCACTAGACGTATTACTTGGCAAGCCACCTAAAATGCATCGTGACGTTGAGTCAAAGCGTGTAGTGGGTACAGCATTAGATACTTCGGGTATTGAGCTTGAAGATGCAGCTAAGCGTTTACTTCGCCTACCAACGATTGCTGAGAAAACATTCCTTATCACGATTGGTGACAGAACCGTAACAGGTTTGGTTGCACGTGACCAAATGGTTGGCCCTTGGCAGGTACCAGTCGCTAACTGCGCGGTAACGGCGGCAACTTACGATACTTACCACGGTGAAGCGATGTCGATGGGTGAGCGCACCCCTGCGGCACTACTTAACTATGGAGCCTCGGCTCGTCTAGCGGTAGCAGAAGCGTTAACCAATATCGCTGGTGCTAATATCGGTAGCCTAAACAACATTAAGCTTTCGGCAAACTGGATGGCGGCTGCGGGTCACCCAGGCGAAGATGCGGGTCTTTACGAAGCGGTTAAAGCGGTTGGTGAAGAATTATGTCCTGCATTAGGCCTTACAATCCCTGTTGGTAAAGATTCAATGTCGATGAAGACTCAGTGGGATGAGAATGGCGAAGAAAAGTCAGTGACTGCGCCATTATCACTTATCATCACCGCATTTGGTCGTGTTGAGGATATTCGCAAAACAGTCACGCCTGAGCTTCGTACTGATAAGGGTGAAACCAGCCTATTCCTACTTGACTTAGGTGCTGGTCAAAACCGTCTTGGTGCCTCAAGCCTAGCCCAAGTGTACAAGCAACTTGGCGACAAGACACCTGATGTTGACAGCCCAGAGCTGTTAAAAGGCTTCTACAATGCGGTACAAGCATTAGTTGAGTCTGGCAAGCTTATCGCTTACCACGACCGCTCTGACGGTGGTCTATTCACCACTGCCGCCGAAATGGCGTTTGCAGGCCACACAGGTGTGAGCATTGAATTAGATGCGCTGCAAGGTACTGACTTAGAAGTGCTATTTAATGAAGAGCTTGGCGCAGTATTACAAGTTCGCAATGACGATATCGCTGCGGTTGAAGCGATATTTGCTGAGTACGGTATTGCTGATATTGCACATCGCATCGGTACGCTAAACGGTGAAGACAAGGTTATCTTTACTCGTGGCGGTCAGGCGGTACTTGAAAATACTCGCACTGAGCTTCGCACTATCTGGGCTGAGACAACTTACCAGATGCAAGCACTACGTGATAACCCAGATTGCGCGAAGCAAGAGTTTGACGCTAAGTTCGATGACAAAGATCCGGGTCTTAACGTTAAACTAAGCTTTGATCTAAACGAAGATATCGCAGCGCCTTATATTGCAAAAGGGGTGAAGCCTCAAGTTGCCATCTTGCGTGAGCAAGGCGTTAACTCACATATCGAAATGGCGGCAGCATTTAACCGTGCTGGTTTTGCGGCAATCGACGTACACATGAGCGATATCCTTGAAGGTCGCTTAACGCTAGAGCAATTCAAAGGCCTAGTGGCATGTGGTGGCTTCTCATACGGTGACGTTTTAGGTGCTGGTGAAGGCTGGGCTAAATCAATCCTATTCCATGACTCAGCACGTGAGCAATTCCAAGGCTTCTTCCAACGCCAAGATACTTTCAGCTTAGGTGTGTGTAATGGTTGTCAGATGCTTTCTACATTAAAAGAGCTGATCCCAGGCACGGAAAACTGGCCACGTTTTGTCACCAACAAGTCAGAGCGTTTTGAAGCGCGTTTCAGCTTAGTTGAAGTACAGCAAAGCCCGTCAATCTTCTTTGATGGTATGGCTGGCTCTCGTATGCCAATCGCGGTATCACATGGTGAAGGTCACGCTGAGTTTGCAAGCGAAGCGGCGGTACAAACTGCACTGAATTCAGGTTCAGTTGCTGTGAAGTTTGTTAATAACTACGGTGATCCAACCACTCAGTATCCAGCTAACCCGAATGGCTCTCCTGCTGGTATTACGGGCATGACGTCAACAGACGGTCGTGCAACTGTGATGATGCCGCACCCTGAGCGTGTATTCAGAGCAGTAGCAAACTCTTGGCACCCAGATGAGTGGCAAGAAGATAGCCCTTGGATGCGTATGTTTCGCAATGCGCGTAAGCTAGTAGGCTAACGAAATTAAAAAAGGTCACTTCGGTGACCTTTTTTATTCATGGCTCGATAATTATCTATCGGGTACACTGAAAAGGAAATACCAATCATATTTTAGGGATACGAATGAAAAAATGGCTTTGGAGCTTAGTGTTGATACTCAGTGTTTTCGTGGGTGTTTACCTTGCCAGAGTTCCTTTGTCGCTCTGGGCCATTAAACATTTTATACCCCTTAATGAACTTCAGGTCAGTTGTCTTGACTGGCGTTTGTCGGGCTTCAATCGTATCCATATTACAAAAGCATGTGTGCAGACAGATGCGTTTAATGCCCAGCTTTTTGATGCGCAACTAAGCATGCGCCAAGTCAATATTGAAAAAGCAGATATTCAACTTCTTCCGCCCAAAAAGTCAAATGCAACTCAGCCACAGCGCCTTGCATTGCCACTCGACATCACCAGACCCAAAACGCATATTGCCAAGCTGTCTGTATCTGGCGAGCCATTACCAAAGCCATTAGTTGTGTCGATTTCGGAGTCCGAGCTGAATCAATTTGTAATAGCAGGTGACATCGATGCAGAAGTTACGTTGCAGCCAGAGCGTATTGCTGCAAATATTGACCTTAGTGGCGAGTACCTCAGCGCTTTATTACCTCCTCAGATCCAAGCCCTTTCAGGAACTAGCCAACTTGAATTCGATGGTCTGGCTATGGACGCAGAGCTAGAACTTGAAACTTTAGTGGCGCTTGAACAGGCTGAATGTAAAGGTACCGTTGCGTATATAGGCGCTTTGTCCGGGCGCTATGATTTAGCAACGCAGCAGGGGAAGGTAGCACTTGCCGAGCCGATTTCAGCGAAATCAGCGCTTGATTGTCTTACTTCTGAATATAGTAAACTGTTACCGACCACTTGGCAGGTCCATTTAACGAGAGAAATTACTATTTCTGCGGATTCAATTGCGACAGATTTACTTGAAGTGACGGGTAAAGATAAACCGTTACAACTTGAAGTTAACGAGCTGGCAGTCGACTTAACTGAGCCTTTCGTCAATGGTGATATTCGCCTTGAATTTTTCGATGATAAGTGGGGCGCGCATACACTCTCTGGAGCGCTGAGTGCGCGACCAAATTTTGTTAATATGAGCGGGGAAATCACAACTGACCTTCAAAAGCTTACACTACAAGATGTTATTGCTGAGAATCTCGAGCTCAATAGCCGCTTCAAAATATCGGGTAACCCAACCGAGCTAATTACAATTGAGGCTCAGCCGAGCATATTCTCAACCCAGTTATCGACATCAGGTTTGGTGATCGATAATCCATCTCTGACGCTTGATTTACATGCGCAGCTAGATGTGCCAAAACTCAAAAGTGGGCATCTACTACACAGAGTCTTACCTGAAGGGATGAGTTTTGCGATAACGCTTGATTCAAAACTGCAAAACCTGAGTGTTGAGAATGTAACAGCAAAACAGAGTGCGTTGAGCGGGCGAGTTGTGCTTGAGCCTACACATGATTTTGATATCAATCTCAACTTAACCAGTGCACAGATACAACAGCAGAGTTATAAACTGAATGAGTTTGCGCAGACACTGCACTGGCAAGGCTCAGTCGCGACCGGAGAAATCTTTTCAACCTTGTCGGGCAATACTAAGGTAGCAGAAGTTAACTTAGCTGATCTCAGTTTGAAAAACGTGAGCATTGACAGCAAAGGGCAGCAAAGCCGCGGATTGATGGCGTCACATGTGATTAATATTGATGGTGTAAAGGCGTTGCTTGAGCATCAATATTCAAGCTTAAAACATCCAGCACAATTACATGTGCCCACACAGCAGCTTACTCAACTTCAGCCATATATTGACGCGCTTTTACCGAACTTAAAAATTAGCAATGGTAACTTCTCTGCAGTAGTCGAAGGGGATTTATCCACGCGTATATTTACCTTAGATGGGGGCGTTCAAAACGGCTCTGCGTTATTTAATGAACGGCTTATTCAAAATGCAACGATTGATGTCTTTGGTCTATTAAGTTCAGCTAATATTCAACTCAAGCCAACCACACTGAGTGTTGAAGAGTTGAGAGCTGGTGTTATCGTTCAAGCAATAACAGGCCAACTACTCAGCGAAGCAGGCGTGGCTAAATTGAAAGATAT
This sequence comes from Pseudoalteromonas sp. OANN1, assembly GCF_024124685.1. NCBI lineage: Bacteria > Pseudomonadati > Pseudomonadota > Gammaproteobacteria > Alteromonadales > Pseudoalteromonadaceae > Pseudoalteromonas > Pseudoalteromonas sp. OANN1. The sequence continues at coordinate 129,436 of NZ_JAMXSE010000009.1, read as the reverse complement.
TAACGCACAGGTTTTTGCCGGTAACGTGGAGATTGATGAAGTTAGTTTGGTCCCAACGCCGCAGGTCGTTCAGGTATCGCTAGATAAACTGAGTTTGGAGCTTATTGCCGCTTCTGGACATGATGCGGGCGTTGAGCTGAAAGGGCTAATCTCAGGGACATTACCAGTGCAACTCTCTTCATCGGGTGTGCGAATTGACTCTGGTAAAATACACAGTGTTGGTGAAGGGCTATTAAAGGTTGAAAACAATGCATCAATTAATGCGCTAAAAGAGCAGCAACCTAGCTTACAAACGGTGATCGGTGTACTTGACGAGTTGACCATTGAGCAATTGAGTAGTGGCGTAAATTTAAGTGAAGACGGCTGGTTGGACTTAGATGTTAAAATTACAGGAATTAACAAACTCCAACAACAACCAGTAAACTTTAACTATACACACTCAGAAAATGTGTTTACCTTATTACGAGCCCTACGCTTAAGCGACGAGATTACGCGCGAAGTGGAAAATGCGTTAAATAAAGAGGAGCGTTAGTGAATGAAATGGATGCTAGTGATATCAGCTTTATTGGTATTGAGCGCTTGTACTCATAAGGTGCAAGTAGAAACCAAAGAGCCTATTACGATCAACTTAAATGTAAAAGTAGATCATGAGATCCGCGTGAAAGTGGATAAAGAACTCGACAATTTATTCAGCGAAGACAGCGAGCTATTCTAAGGAGGATTTATGAAGCTAAAAGCAATCTCTACCCTAATTATTGGGCTCAGTATGAGTTTCGCCGCATTCGCAATTTCCATTGACGATGCTAAATCACAGGGTTTAGTTGGCGAAACTACATCGGGCTATCTTGGCGTAGTTAAAAATGGCCAAGGTGTGCAGCAGCTAGTTGATGAAGTGAATGAAAAGCGCAAAGAAAAATACCAGCAATTAGCGAAAAAGAACGGTATTACACTTGAGCAAGTGGAAGCTTTAGCTGCTAAAAAAGCGTATAACAAAACGCATTCAGGCCATTATATTCAAGTAAATGGCAGCTGGGTGAAAAAGTAATACTTCCAAAATCTTACTAGAAAAGGCTGGCTAAACCAGCCTTTTGACTATTTATCCGAAGCTTAGGTCATTTAGCTTTGTGGCATTGCTGAAGCAAATGCTGCCAAAACGCTTCCCCTTTACGCCTTGCGAGGCGAATATTATTTTCTGGGATCTGCTCGGGATCGTCATACTCTGCTAATGCTTGAGCCATACTTTCTTCGCGGATCAAGTGGAGTGTTGGGTAGGGCGCGCGGTTAGTGTAGTTTGCTGCGTCATGCTCATCACTATCAGCGAAAACATAATCTGGGTGAAAAGTGGCAATTTGATAAGTGCCTTCAAACCCTTGCGCTACTAATAAAGCGTTTGCTAGGTCGACGAGATCCAAAAAGTCGTCAAAATTGCTAAAACCTTTATCAAATATAACTAGCGTTGTTTCTCGCTCTGGCTCATGGTTTAACTCTGAGCACTGCTCTAACATATCCATCACGGCATCGTCGTGTCTTATCGCTTGAGACACGAAATAATGAATGCTGTTACTTTCAACTTCCTGTCGAGCAAACGGGCAAAAGTTGTATTTCACAATGACTTGGCTAACCCAGTTTTGCATTGTAGAGATGACTGTATTCATGAATTATTCCAAGCTCTTATTGATTAGTTTCATGGTTTTAGCAATAGCTCCGGTATTTTCAACTAGTACCGATTGAGCGTTAGCACCGATTTGCGTTCGAAGCGATTTATCTTCAGATAGCGTAATAATTTCAGCGGCAAGCTTGTCCTCATCATCGACTACGATGGCACCTTGTTGCGCGATAAGTTGAGGGTATATATGCGCAAAATTATAGGTATGTGGACCGGTTAAAATTGGTACACCATGAGCTGCCGCTTCTAGTGGATTATGACCGCCGCGTTCAATCAAGCTACCACCAATATAGGCGATATCGGCACCGCCAAATAGCCACTTTAATTCCCCTAAAGTATCAGCTAACAAGACCGAGGCTTCTGTGTTTATGCTGTTACTACTCTTTTTGGTAAAAGCGATCTCTTGCTCATTGAGGTAGTCAGCAACCGCTTCAAACTGCTCGGGATGGCGAGGCGCGATAATAAGTAACGCATTACTTACCTGCTTTAATACTCGCTGATGTGCGGCAATGACTTGCTCATGCTCCTTAGGATGCGTAGATCCTGCAAGCCAAATTACCCGCTCGGGATAACCTATTCGGAATTGTCTTGCCTTTGCAATTTCTTCTTCAGTGACTGAAATATCAAACTTGATTGAGCCGGTAATGTGAAGCTTAGATTGAACAAGCCCGAGCTTGATGAAACGCTCACCGTCTTCTTCATTATGGGCTGCAAGCAGATCTATGTTGCTCATTAAGCCTTTGGTTAACCAAGCATGCTTTTTATAACCTTGGTATGACTTTTCAGAGAGTCTGGCATTGACTACCAAGGTTTTACATTGGTTTTGCTTGGCATAATGAAAGAGATTAGGCCACAGCTCAGTTTCCATCACAATAAGGAGCTTGGGCTTCAAGGTATTGAAAAATTTTCTGACCGCAAAAGCAAAATCGATAGGTAAATAACAGACATGTACTTGGACATTGCTGTGAAAAGCTTTTGTTATCTCTTCTCTACCTGTCGGGGTGTTACAAGTAACAATGATTGGAGTTGCAGCTTGTTCTTTAAGTACTGATTTGATGAGAGGTGTGGCTGCAAGCACTTCCCCTACGGAGGCGCAATGGATCACAACAGCATGTGGTGGAAGCTTGTTTAGGCTAAAGCCGAGGCGCTCTGTAAAATGAGTTCGATAGTCAGGATTTTTCCTACCTCGAATAAAATACAGATAACTCAATAAAATAGGTGCTAATACTAGCAATAATAAGGAATATAGTCGGCGCGCCATAGGAGTCGCTTAAGCTCAAAAATCAGTATTTTACCTTGTTCCAAGGCGAAATTGAATGAACAACACAATTTTACACAGTTCAACAGATGCCTATGGGCTTTTGGTTTGGTAGTATTTAGCGCATTAAAAAGTAATGGAATAACAAAATGAATTTAGCTCGAGTACTCGCTTGCTGTAGTTTATTGGCTTCGAATCTCGCTTTTGCGAGCCCCACAGCTTATTTACCCATTGGACAAGATCCGCTGTTGGAATATCAAATCGATAAAATGTTTGCTTTGACCGTTGGTACGCCTATGGCAAAGCCTTACCGTATCAGTGAAATCAAGATGCATTTGATGAAACTTAGGCATATTGACGCCACATTACAGCAGAGTATTAGTCAGGGGATTGCACCTTATCTGCAGGACGATGTGTTGACGCAAAGATCAATAACACTTCGTGTTGATAGCGGTGAAGAAAAGCAAATAGCCAACGACAGAGGTAATTACAGTGGTGAATATGCTGAATTGGGGCTCGGTGGTGTTTGGCGTGGAAGCGAATCAAGCATTTTACAAATCGGTGCTGAGTATCGAGTAGATGCAAACAAACTTGTTCCATACAATACTTTTTATGGCATGTCCTACGGCAACTTGCAGCTTAATTTAGGATATAAAGAACATTGGTTTTCACCATTTAAGCATTCGGCTCAAGTATATTCTAATAACGCGAGACCTTCATTATCAGCTTCTTTGGGTTTAGTTGTGCCTATTCGAAATTGGTGGAACTTCGATTTTGAACTGTTTTATTCTGAACTTGAGAAAGTCCATGACGGAATTCGTTTTCAAGGCACGCTTCACGATGGAACACCTAAAATAGCGGGTAGTCACTTTAGTATAGAGCCATTAGCAGGATGGAAAATCGGTCTAAACAGAGTCATGCAATTCGGAGGCGGACCTAGGAAAGTAGATTTTAAGGACTTTATTAAGGCATATTTTGACCCTGTTGGAAACGATAATAAGATAGGTGATCTCACTCAAGATGATGAACTGGGCGATCAATGGGCAACTATCACGACCAGCTTTACCACAAATTACGGCACTCAAGCACAATGGTATTTAGAATACGGTGGTGAGGATAGCGATAACCATAAAAACTATTTGTTCGGTAATACGGTTGTTAATGTTGGTGTTTTTCTCCCTCAATTGACTTCAACGACTTCATTACGCTATGAGTTTACTGATATGGAAAGCTTATGGTATGTAAACGAAATTTACGATACTTATGGCAATACAATCGACGGATTTGGCATTGGGCATTTTGCTGCAAACCATCGCCAGTTCGATGATGGTGCACCGACGCAAATTCACGTTTTAGAAGGTACTTACCAATCAGATTACCGTTCTTTATGGCGAGCTAAGCTTTCAGTTATCGATAATGAGAGTAATTATTTGAATGAACTTGGAGAGCTTGGCGCTGAGTACGAACGTGGCTACGAGTTTGAGCTGGCACATATTGGTGAAGCCTATAGCAAGCAAGTCGAAACTAAATTAACCTTGGGTAAAGATGTCTTCGGTGAGAATTACACTTGGTTATCAGTCCATGTATACTGGTAGGTATCACGCGGGACAAGCATAGAATAGTTTAGGAACAAATATGTCATTGAATGAACAAGTAGCACAAAGCTACTTCGCAAGCTTACAGCGCCATGTTGATGTTTTTGAAACAATGGCAAACTATCACCAAGAATGTGTTGAGCTACTTGAAGCATGCCAAAGCACGTTAGCAGCTGGTGGTAAGGTCATTTGGTTTGGTAATGGTGGCAGCGCGGCAGATGCGCAGCACCTCGCTGCAGAATTTGTGGTGCGTTACAAATTAGAGCGTGGTCCTTTGGCTTCGATTGCATTAACTACCGACACCTCAATTTTGACCGCACACAGCAATGACTATCACTTTGACTCCGTATTTGAGCGTCAGGTTCAGGCTCTGTGTAAACCGGAAGATATGGTGATTGGTTTAACCACATCAGGTACGAGCCCTAATATCAATTTGGCACTTCAAGCCGCAAATGAAATTGGTGCCTTTACCGTGGCATTGACTGGTAGAACTGGTGGCAAAGTGAAGGACATTGCTAAATTACCGATTATTATCGCAAACGACGAGACAGCGCGTATTCAAGAAGCGCATATGTTTATTGGTCACTGGCTATGCGAAGCGGTCGATATGCTTGTTGCGGCGGAGCAAGAGGCATGAAGCTAGCGGCACTTCAACAGCTAAATCAAGCCAAGGTATTGGTGGTTGGCGATGTGATGTTGGATAGATACTGGCATGGAGATACCGGGCGTATTTCTCCTGAGGCTCCAGTACCTGTGGTGAAAGTCAGCGCGTTGGAAGACAAAGCTGGTGGTGCGGCGAACGTTGCCAAAAACATCGCTCACCTAGATGGTAAAGTGGGTTTGCTTGGGCTTATCGGCGAAGATGACAATGGTAAAACGCTTGAGGCTATCCTTACCAAGGAAAACATTGAATCTAGCTTAGTTAACGTCGTTGAGTTGCCGACTATCGCAAAAATGCGAGTGATCAGCCGTCATCAGCAAGTAGTCCGACTCGATTTAGAAGAGCCTTTTCAGTTATCTCACAGTCAACTACTGCTTGAGCGTCTAAAGCAAGAAGTTGATAAGTATGACTTTGTGTTGTTTAGCGACTACAACAAAGGCGCTTTGTGCGCCATTTCAGAAATGATTGCGGTGGCTAAAGCAGCTGGTAAAACGGTACTAATTGACCCTAAAAATAGTGACTTGAGCCTCTATCAAGGTGCTGATTTTATTACGCCTAACTTAAACGAATTTAAACTCGCTGGTGGAGACACAAGTAGCGAAGAGGCACTCACCTCTAGTGCGCGTGAGCTTCTGAAAACGTCAGGGATCGGCGCTATGTTGCTGACGCGCTCCGAGCAAGGCATGTCTTTAATAACCAGTACTGAAAAGTTTGATTTCCCAGCTCAAGTACAGGAAGTAAGTGATGTTACGGGAGCTGGTGATACCGTGATCGCCACACTGACGACTATGTTAGGTGCGGGAATGTCTGCCAAAGATGCAGTTGAAGTTGCAAATATTGCCGCAGGCATTGCCGTGAGTAAGTTAGGTGCTGCAACGGTGTCACCGGAAGAGTTGAGTCGCAAACTGGGTCAATATCTTAGAGAAACGGGCGAGCACTACCAAACGCCGTTTGAAGAAGTGCTTAAGCACATTACTTTTGCCAAGCAAAACGGCGAAACCATTGTGTTTACCAACGGCTGCTTTGATATTCTCCATGCAGGCCATGTGCGTTATTTAGCGCAAGCTAAAGCGATGGGCGACAGACTCGTCGTTGGATTAAATAATGATGAATCGATCTCGCGTCTCAAAGGACCTGAACGTCCAATCAATCCACTAAAAGAGCGGGCGATGGTGTTATCTGCACTTGCTTCTGTGGATTGGGTTATTCCGTTTGGCAGTGTTGAAGAAAGTGATACACCAGCTAAGTTGATAGAAATGGTCAGCCCTGACATTTTGGTCAAAGGTGGTGACTATAAAGTAGAAGAGATCGCAGGTGCAGAGCATGTGCTTAATCAAGGTGGAAAAGTCGAGGTGTTAGCGTTTTTGGATGGCTGCTCGACTTCCAATGTGATTAAAAAGGCACAGCTACAAAAAAGTTAACGTGCGCTGAGATAGGCTTGCATTAACACTTGCCACTGATTTTCATCAAAATAAAAGGTCGGCCATTTGCCGGCCTCTTTTTTAAATGAACGTTGCAAACGCTCCAGGTTTGCGTGCTGCCAACTTGAGTTTGGCTGCATGATTTTGCCCTTATCAAAATCAATTAGAAATACTTTGCCGTCGGCATCAAACAAAATATTGTTGATGTTCAAGTCATCATGATACGCACCGGCTTGATGAAACTGTGCAATGGTGTGGCCGATACTTTCCAGTTCATTTGTACTAAGCGTTCTTGCTTGCAAAATTTCGCAAACACTGGTGGCATCAGACACCGCTTCGGTCAAAATATCTGCACGATAAATACCAAAATGAAGCGATATTCTTGCGCCAAGTGGTGTTGGGACTGGTAAACCTTGTAGTTGTAGTTGCTCTAGCAAAGCAAACTCTTGATATACGCGCGTATTTTCTAGTTTGGTGAAAATATACTGATCACTCAACAGCTTGCCGATTAAGCCTCCACGATAGTAGTGCTTAAGTACCGCGATGCTTTGGTTAAATCGCACGAACCACGCCGTTGCTCGACCTTCTTTCGAGCCGACAATCGCATTATTTTTATGCCAATATTCAGGGTCAAACATTTCTTCTGAAACATCATAATCTAGGGTTGAAGGCGTTAGTAAATAGCTATGCGGTTGTTTGGTGATTTGCACAATATAGGATTCTTAAGAGTCAATTGTGACATTCTAACGATTTTTCATCCTCAGTGAAACTTGCAAACTTGTTTGATTAATTTAAGATCAAGCGCTTGTTACTTTCCATGAGAACTATTGTTTTGAGCAAATCCTTGACCTCTATTTGTATTTTGCGACTTTCAGCGATTGGCGACGTGTGCCATGCAGTAAGTGCTGTACAGGCGATCCAACGCGCACATCCGCAAGCGAAAATAACCTGGGTGATAGGTAAAGTGGAAGCCATGTTGCTGGCTGACTTACCCGGTGTTGAGCTCGTCGTATTTGACAAAAAACAGGGCAAAGCCGCGCTCAAGGCTTTAAAGGCAAAGTTCAAAGGGCAAAAGTTTGACGTATTACTACATATGCAGGTTGCGTTAAGAGCCAACCTTGTTGCGCGAGTTATTCCTGCAAAGCAAAAATTAGGCTTTGATAAAGGGCGCTCAAAAGAGTTACACAGTTTGTTTATTAATAAGCGGATCGCACCTCAAAAGTCGCCACATGTGCTCGAAGGTTTCCAAAACTTTGCCCGTGCAATTGGTGCTGAGTGCGGTGAGCCAACATGGCAGATGCCAGTGACGGCAGCTCATCAAGCTGCGGCAAAATCGCTATTGCCCGAAGGGAAAGTGTTTGTGATATCGCCTGCGGCAAGTAAAGCCGAGCGCAATTGGCTTCCTGAGCGTTATGCTAGGGTTGCAGATCATGCTGCTGCATTGGGGTTTCAGGTGGTGATAACGGGTGGTCCAACGGAGCTTGAGCAAAACTTAGCAGCCGAAATTCAAAAACACAGTCAAGCTGAGTTATTAAACTTAGTGGGAAAAACTGACTTGAAAACCCTACTTTGTGTGTTGGAGCAAGCCGAATTGGTGTTAGCACCTGATACCGGGCCTGCTCATATGGCTGTGACTGTTGGAACGCCGGTGATTGGTTTGTATGCGCACTCCAACCCAACTCGTACAGGGCCATACCTGTATCAAGACTATGTAGTTGAGGTTTATCATCAAAACCTCATTGCGCAAAAGGGTAAAACTGCAGAACAATTACCGTGGGGAACACGCGTAAAGGGTAGTGAACTCATGTCTCAAATTTCCGTTGATGCAGTAATTACGATGTTTGATCGGGTAATAAAAGAGCAGGAGATTGTGACCAATGCATAAGGCAGTATTTTTAGACAGAGACGGCGTTGTTAATAAAGATCACGCCTATGTTCATCAAATCGCGGATTTTGAGTTTATCGACGGGGTATTCAGTGCCTGCCAAGCATTTAGCAAAGCCGGTTATAAAATTGTGGTCGTGACGAATCAGTCGGGCATTGGCCGAGGTTACTATGATGAAGCACAATTTCACGCGTTAAGTGAGTGGATGTGCGCGCAGTTTATGGCGCATGGTGTTGACATCGCTGGTGTTTATTTTTGTCCTCACCACCCTGAAAAGGCACAAGGCCCATATAAAGTAGAGTGTAACTGTCGTAAGCCTGAACCTGGGATGCTGCTGCAAGCGATAGCCGAGCATGACTTGGATCCTGCGCAAAGTATTATGATTGGTGACAAAGTCTCAGACATCAAGGCTGCCCGCGCTGCTGGCGTAAAAACAGCCATTTTAGTTGAGTCTGGGCAGAGTTTTAGTCAAGAGCAACAACAGCTCGCGGATAAAGTATGTGCGTCGTTGGCGGAGGTACCAGCCGCACTATCTTTGTCTGAGTAAAATAAAGTTTGCTGCCAGTTGTCGCAAATCGTGCATTTATTGTGTGAACCTTTTAAAATAAAGATATCTTTTAATGTACCAGGTATGATTGAATTGGTACGTTCCAATTAACTTGAGCTAATTAATATAGAATAAGCGCAAGCGTTAACTTCTGATAGTGAGAATGACAACCGCCTATGGCGATACGTAGCTTACTATCACCGTGCAAAAAATGGAGACTCCCAGATGAGAGCATCGGCCTTCTACAGCCAGCTTCAGCAACAAATTGAAGAAGTAAAAGCTGAAGGATTATATAAAAAAGAGCGTATTATCACTTCTCAGCAGCAAGCTGAAATTGCAGTATCGACTGGCGAAAGTGTAATTAACTTCTGTGCAAACAACTATCTAGGTTTGGCGAATCACCCAGAGCTAATTAAAGCGGCGCAAGGCGGCCTTGATGACCATGGTTTTGGTGTCGCGTCGGTGCGCTTTATCTGTGGTACGCAAGATATTCACAAAACGCTTGAAGCAAAGATCAGTGAATTTCTAGAAACAGAAGATACTATCCTTTACTCTTCATGCTTTGATGCTAATGCAGGTTTATTCGAAACTATCTTAGGCCCTGAAGATGCAATTATCTCGGACTCATTAAATCACGCTTCTATCATTGATGGTGTGCGTTTATGTAAAGCTAAGCGTTTCCGCTACGCAAACAACGATATGGCTGATCTTGAGCAGCAGTTAATAGCCGCTGATGAAGCTGGTGTGAAAACCAAGCTTATCGCGACCGATGGCGTATTCTCAATGGATGGCGTTATTTGTAACTTAAAAGCGGTTTGTGATTTAGCGGATAAGTACGACGCATTAGTGATGGTTGATGATTCACACGCAGTAGGTTTTGTTGGTGAAAATGGCCGCGGTACACCGGAATACTGTGGTGTATTAGACCGAGTGGATATCATTACAGGAACACTTGGTAAAGCACTTGGCGGTGCGTCGGGCGGTTATACCTCTGGCAAGAAAGAAATCGTAGAGTGGTTACGTCAGCGTTCACGTCCTTATTTATTCTCAAACTCGCTAGCGCCGTCAATTGTTACTGCTTCAATCAAAGTACTAGACATGATGAAAGAAGGCGATGCCTTACGTGCTAAACTATGGGATAACGCAGCCTACTTCCGTACTAAGATGGAAGCTGTTGGCTTTACTTGTGCGGGTAAAGATCACGCGATTATTCCGGTTATGTTAGGCGATGCCAAAGTGGCCTCAGAAATGGCTGACAGACTGCTGGCTGAAGGTATCTATGTGATCGGTTTCTCTTATCCTGTTGTGCCAAAAGGTCAAGCTAGGATCAGAACACAAATTTCAGCTGCGCATACGACTGAGCAGCTAGACAAAGCAATCGAAGCCTTTACCCGTATTGGTAAAGACCTAGGCGTCATTTAATTTTGCCACCGGCATTAAGCCGGTGCAGCTAACGAGCGAATACTATGAAAGCATTATCCAAGTTGAAAGCTGAAGAAGGAATTTGGATGGCGGATGTGCCAAAACCGGAAGTAGGGCACAACGATCTATTGATCAAAATCCGTAAAACAGCAATTTGTGGTACCGACGTACACATCTACAAATGGGATGAGTGGGCACAAAACACGATCCCAACTCCAATGGTTGTGGGACACGAATACGTAGGTGAAGTGGTCGATATGGGCCAAGAGGTGCGTGGTTTTAGCATTGGTGACCGAGTATCTGGTGAAGGTCATATCACCTGTGGTCACTGTCGTAATTGTCGTGCTGGTCGTGTTCACCTATGCCGCAACACTATTGGGGTAGGCGTTAATCGCGAAGGTTCATTTGCAGAATACCTAGTTATTCCTGCTTATAATGCGTTTAAGATCCCTGACAACATTTCTGACGAACTCGCTTCTATCTTCGACCCATTCGGTAATGCAGTGCACACCGCATTGTCGTTCGACTTAGTTGGTGAAGACGTACTCATTACTGGTGCGGGCCCAATCGGTATTATGGCTGCGGCAGTGGCGAAACACGTTGGTGCGCGTCATGTGGTGATCACAGACGTAAATGAATATCGCCTTGAACTTGCCACTAAAATGGGTGCTACGCGAGCAGTAAATGTTGCCAGTGAAAGCCTAGAAACGGTTATGAAAGATCTTGGTATGACAGAAGGCTTCGATGTTGGACTTGAAATGTCAGGTGTTCCTTCTGCATTTAAAGGCATGTTAAACAGCATGAACCATGGTGGTAAGATTGCAATGCTGGGCATTCCTCCTTCTGACATGGCGGTGGATTGGAACCAAGTGATCTTCAAAGGTTTAGTGATCAAGGGTATTTACGGCCGTGAAATGTTTGAAACTTGGTACAAAATGGCAAGTTTGATCCAGTCAGGCTTAAACCTTGATCCAATCATTACACATCAGTTCCATGTTGATGACTTCCAGACTGGCTTTGATACGATGATTTCAGGGCAATCAGGTAAAGTTATTCTGAATTGGGATTAATGCTCAACTTTGCTTAGTGCATGAATGAGTAGTTATAATAGAAAGACGGCTAGGTCGATAAGGCTTAAGCCGTCTTTTATTTTTTAGTTTTAAATGGGTAACACATGTCTTTTAAACATATTTCAGTAGCAGACACACAAGCGCTTTTAGGCAATGATGATGTTGTGGTAGCAGATATTCGCGATGAAAATACTTTTGCACAAGGGCATATTCCAGGCGCTGAACATTTATCTAATGCTAATCTTGCTCATTTCATGCAGGAGAAAGAGTTTGACCAACCAATCGTGGTTGTGTGTTATCACGGGATCTCCTCACAAGGCGCAGCTAACTACCTAGTTGAGCAAGGCTTTGAAGATGTTTACAGTATGGATGGCGGTTTTACGCAGTGGGCAAGTGAATTGCCAAACGAGATTGAAAAGTGAAGTTAATAGCCCATTATCACAATGCACGACTAGCTCAAGGTGCGGTCGATTATTTTAAGACGCAAGGGATTTATTGTGTTTTGCAAAGTCACGATGGGCAACAAGTTGAAGTTTGGCTAGAGCGTGGTGATGAAGCGCTTGCTATGCGTCTTTGGCAAACGTTTTTGGAGCAACCTGAGGCCGACTTATATCAAGCGGCTTCTTGGCAAACCGGAAGTACACAGGGGTTATTTAGCTATCAAGGCCAAAACTTAAACTTGGTGCGGCGCTTTGCGGGATTAAACTGGTTATTGCAGGGCGTTTTTGGTGTCAGTATTATTATTTTTGTCGCCATGCTGTTTGGTGACGCTAATGGCATCTTTTCTGCACTACGTTTTTCCCTAGATAAACCTTGGACTTGGATAGCACCTACACTCATACATTTTAGCGCCATACATTTGATTTTTAATTTAAGCTGGTGGTTACACCTTGGCGCACAAATTTCAGAGAAACTCGGGCTCTGGGCATTAGTTTGCATCTACTTTGTAACCGGCTTAACTAGTAACTTTATGCAGTTCCTATTCGTTGACGCTAATTTTGGTGGACTAAGTGGCGTGGTCTACGGACTACTAGGTTTCTGCTGGGTTATTGGTCATCGAAATCCCGCCGGAGCCGCTTTGGTCTCTAAACCTGTTATTGGCTTTATGCTGCTTTGGATGCTGTTTGGATTTACGGATATGTTTTTTATTAACATGGCTAACTGGGCGCATTTGTTTGGATTGCTATCAGGTATGTTGGTTGCGGTATTTTGGCCTATCAACAGGCAACTCAAAGAGAGTAGCTAGTTACGTCGAACTCGGGATCTAGTGCTTCCGAGTTCGTGTATGAGTTGATTCGGTTAGTGATATAAATATTTGGTAAAAAGCACATCACGAACAATTTCCTGCCCAGTTTCTTCTTTTAGCAGTGTCTTTAGCTTTTCAGCACAGCGTTTTCTGATTTCTTCTCTGCCAGTTAATGATTTAATGGTTTCTTCGTTTTCTTTACTCAGGATCTGTACGATAGCATCTCTTAGTAAAGGAGTATGGTGTTCAACCACGGCAATATTCGCAACGTCATTTAACATTAGGTCAACGGTAACACGGACATAACCGAGCTTTTTGTTGGACTGGCCTATGTAGTTTGTGATGATATCTGGCTCAAACCCGAAATACCCAATAGTTGAGTCCGCTTTTACAGGGAAAGCCGTGGTTAATGCAATGCATAATGTGAGTACAACAGCCAACAGTCTCATGTTTAATTAGGTATCCTAATACAAATTACTTTTTACTTAGTTTATACATAATTGCGTTGATTTTACAGGTAGCTTCAATACAAACATAAACTTTTTAGAAAGCCGCTGCTCTGCTATTATGACCGCGGATTTTTAAAACGGAAATAGAACGTTGCCTTTGCAATTACCCTTAGAGCTCCCTTGGCTGAAGAACACACAGTTGGTGGATGTTGAGCCAGCACTTTCTCCTTATTTACTAGAGGCTCAATCTCTAACCGCAAAATTGAAAGAAACTTGTGAAAGGTTTTCTGTGACTGTGCTTGCTAATGAGTTCAGGAGCGCTCCTGAAGCGTTACGTACGGATCTTTCTGAACAGGTTTGGTGCCGAGAAGTAACGTTAAATTGTAACGGTAAAGCAGCTGTATTTGGACAAAGTTGGCTCAATGAGGACGCATGTACTGTCGGAATGGATGCAATTGGTGAGACACCTTTGGGTGAGTTACTGTTTACTGATTCAAATTGGCAGCGCGGAACCCTTGAGTTTCTTCGTTTATCTACTGCCGACTATCCGGCGCTGATTGAACTTATTGCACCCACAACTGGCGTCGCCCCAGAGCGTTTATTTGCTAGAAGAAGCTGGTTTAAAAACGGCAAAGCAAAGATTTTAGTTTGTGAAGTCTTTATATCGGAAAGCTTTTATGATTGACCACCAGAAATGGCAGGCTTACAGCCAACTTATGCGATTAGATAAGCCAATCGGGACTTTACTATTATTGTGGCCAACGCTTTGGTCACTGTGGATTGCAGCTGAAGGTGTTCCAAGTATTTGGCTTATTGTTATCTTTGCTCTGGGTGTATTTATAATGCGCAGTGCCGGCTGTGTTATCAATGATTTTGCTGATCGCAAGGTTGATGGAGCTGTAAAGCGTACCGCGACAAGACCGCTTGCAAGAGGCGCTGTAACGAGTAAAGAGGCACTAGGCCTATTTGCTATTTTGGTCGCGGTGGCTTTTATTTTGGTACTTTTTTTAAACTGGCAAACCATTGTATTATCCTTTGGAGCACTAGCGTTAGCCTCTGTTTATCCTTTCATGAAACGTTATACAAACTTACCTCAACTCGTACTTGGGGCTGCCTTTAGCTGGGCAATACCGATGGCTTTTATGGCAGTAAATCAAAATGTGCCAGTGCTTGCTTGGGTATTGTTTGTTGCGAATTTAATATGGACGGTTGCTTATGACACTATGTACGCCATGGTAGATAGGGATGATGATTTGAAGATAGGGGTAAAGTCTACTGCGATTTTATTCGGCAAATGGGACCTCCATATTATTGCACTGCTCAACATCACATTTATCGCGATGATGGCGGCAGTTGGTGTAACGTTTGACTTGAATCTCGCTTTTTGGTGCGGCTTACTAGCAGCCTCTGTGCTGCTGATTAGGCAACAATATGCCATACGCTACAGAGATAGAGACAGATGTTTTTGGGCTTTTTTAAACAATAACTATGTGGGCTTGGCGATTTTTGTCGGGGTCGTGCTGGGCTTTTTACCGCTCTAAAGCGAGTAATTAAAAACGGGCAAGTAATACAGATTATTTGCCCGTCTGTTTAGCAACTAATAAGTTACTGTATGCTTGCTAGACGAAGATGCTGCATCCTCAATTAGCTCAAGCAGGTGATTTATATGTGCATTTGAGCCAACTTGGTGATTGGTTTGTACAATCAATTGTTCTCTATCCAAAGCCTTATTGGTTTTTAAGAAAACTAAGTTAGGATCTTGTGCGATAGTTTTTGAATGTTCGATACTCGCAATTGCAAAGCTATTACTATTCTTCAAACCATCAATTACTTGTTCAATATTGCCAATTTTAACGCTCGTTGATTTGTTTAACGAATCAACGGCTTCATTAAGCATACTTTGTACTTGCTTCGACTGTGAGAAACAGCCATACATAGGGTATTGCGTTAATTCGGCTTTTCTGATGCTGTCTTGATTTGCTAGAGGATGATTTCTCGAAACAAATAAAACTAACTGATCAGGCAGGTGAATATCACTCACTATGCTATTTGCACTTTGTAAATACACGCTGATATCAATCTCACCAAGTTGTAGCTTACGAGTAAGCTCCAACTCATCTTGCAACTGCATTTCGATCTTCACATTAGGGTACTGAGCTAAAAACTGACCGCAAGAAACTGGCACTATGCTGCTAGCTTGAGTCGTATAACCAATAATTAACTTTTGGTTATCACGGCCAAACAAACTTTGCTTAATGGTTTTCTTGGTTAGATCGAGTTCTGATAAGGTTGTTTTGCAATACTTTAAGAACAGCTCACCTTGTTCAGTCAGTTTTACTGAACGTGTTGAGCGTTTAACGAGTTCACAACCTATTTCATCTTCAAGGGTTTGGATGCTTCGAGTAAGCGCTGAAGTACTGATCTGGGTTTGTTCTGCGGCTTGTCTAAAATGTCTTAGATTACCTAATGCTACGAACTGCTCGAGTTGTTCAAATCTCATGTGAAATTCCTTTTAATTTCAACTAAAACACATTTATTACGTCTTTTCCCAATAATAATACACCAATCGGGAAAAAGAAAGTGAAGTTTTTACATTCTGATTACAAAGTTAGTCAGGATACCTGTCACGTATCTCAATAAATTGTTCCAGATTTTTTAGAAAAAGGTCAACCAATTTGGGTTCAAATTGTTTACCACTTTGAGTATTTAGCAAATCTATTACTTTATCTAGTGGCCAAGCGGGCTTATAACATCGCTCACTTCCTAGTGCATCAAAGACATCTGCCAGAGCAGTGATCCTGCCGACAATGTTAATTTGCTCTCCCTTTAAACCCCTAGGATAGCCTGAACCATCCCACTTTTCGTGATGTTGATGTGCGATTAATGCGCCACACTGCAAAATCTCATTTGTTGAATTTTTTAAGATTTCAAACCCTTGCTGCGCATGCGTCTGCATAATTATCCATTCTTCATCAGTGAGTTTTCCGGGTTTATTTAGGATTTGATCTGGAATACTGATTTTGCCAATGTCATGGAGCGGAGAGGCGAGTTTGATGATTTCTGCTTGGTAGTGAGAGAGTCCGTAAAGCTGAGCTAAAAGCATACTATAATGTGCCACGCGTTTTACGTGTGAGCCGGTTTCTTTCGAGCGTTTTTCGACGGCTTCACCCAAAATATAAGAAAGCTCTTTTTGAGAATCTTTGACGGTTTCACGCAACTTCAAGTTGTCGTAGGCTAGTGCAATATTGTTTGCAAAAAATTCAAGTAGCTGGAAGTCCATGCTATGAAGTTCGCTGTCCTTACTCACATAAATCATCGTTTCACTCCCTTCTCGCGAAGGGAAGTAGCCAATATATTCGTTACGGGTCTTTATCGATGCTTTTTTATTATGTGTTTCTATAAACAGATTTTGTACATTCTCGGGCAGGGTAACAATACTAGGTTCTACGCCTGCCCCTGAGGCTGCAAGTAGTTTAAATTTTGTCGGTTCGTTGGCTTGGTGGTTTACCGCAGCTGCACAATATATTTCCGAATCAGATAATCCCATTACTGCGGATACATGGGATAATATGGTTGATGCAAAATCCTGAATATTGCTACACTTCAAAAAGTTAGAGGATGCATCAATAATGCGTTCAAGTCCCATTTTGTGCTTTTCGATGGTTTGAATATCCCGGTGAGCCCGTAAAGCAGAATAGAGTAGTGTTTTTAGCTTGACGGCAGTGAGCTCGGTTTTGTTCTTATAGTCATTAATATCGTAATCGCGAATGACCGATTCTTCCGGGGCTTCTCCTGGTTGACCTGTTCGCAATACAAGGCGAATATCAAAGTTTGCTAAGTCATCGCGGATATATCGCACTAAATCAAGCCCTGCATGATTACTTTCCATTACGACATCAATGAGGCCTACAGAGATATTCTGCTCCGTGTCCAAGATGGCTTTTGCTTCTTGTGCAGAGTAGGCGTGATGAAATCTCAGTGATTTATTCTCAAATTTAAAGCCAGATAACACCAGTTTAGTCACTTGGTGAATGTCTTCTTCATCATCTACAACCAGAATATCCCAGTAGGTTTCGGCCATTTTATTTGTAGGGCTTTCTAGCACTTCATCTGAGAACAAAAATCCGCTCACAGATTGCTCCTCTTTTTATGCTGACTCAACATTAGTATAGTCGGCAGTAACAAGGCCGCTAATCTTGTTGAGGTTTTTTCTCGATATTTTGCAATTCTAGTTCGATTGCATCGCAAGAAATGTGGATTTCATAAAGAGAAAGTAGCAATGACAAGGTTAGGCTACAAAGACTCGCACCAAACAATGTGACGCCAAGTAAGGATATTTCAAGAAACAAGGCAAACATTGAAGATGTGCAGAGTAAAAACGCGATGACGCCCCATACTTGCATTCGTCTGATCAATCTAATTCGTTTTCTTAAGTTCTCGATTTGTGCTTTAACCAAAGATCTTATGGTGTCGCCTTCTCGAGCGTTTAATTCACGGATCAATTGTGCGAGTACCAAAAAGCGATTGGTGTAAGCGAGTAGCAATAAAGAAATTGCTGGGAATAATAGGCCCGGTGTTGTTAGAGTCATAGTCGTATTTTAATGGAATAGCTTGATGTTTAAGTGTGATGATAATGAATGATTTTATCAAGAAACAAATGAGCACAATGAGTGCTAATTCAATAGTGAAGATAATGCAATGAGTGAACAGCCTTTTCATTGGGTGCAATTGTGCGCTATCAGTGGCTTTGTTGAAGCACATTTACTCAAAGGTCAACTAGAACAAGCGAATATTCAGGTTCGCTTACAAGGTGAGCATTTGTCAGGGGCTATTGGTGAAATTCCAGCAGAGCAAGCTGCCATCAAGCTCTTTGTTTATGCAATAAAGTTACCCGAGGCTCAGGAAATATTGGTAAACTATAATAAATCACGTCATCGCAGTGCCGCCGAGCTGTCGGATTGGCTATGTAACCACTGTGCAGAATTAAATGGACCAGCGTTTGAATATTGCTGGCAATGTGGAAATAAGCATGAGCAAAGCAAATAACTTTCAAAGAATTAGAGAGTTAAATTATCTTCAAAAGGCAGTATTAGGCGCTGCTATTATTGAGCGTATGTTGCCAAATTATTCACTATTTAGTGAGGCAACGGGTTTTGGCGACGAGCAAGTGCTCAGAAATGCGCTGAATTTAATCTGGGAGAAAATATTACTGCCAAAGAGCAAAATTAGCTTAGAAAAGCTGGTTGAAAAGGTAGAACCAAATGTACCTGAGCTCAGTGAGTTTGATATGTTTGGTACCTATCCCGCAATCGACGTAGCGACAGCGTTGTTAGGCATGTTGCAAGGTCTGATGACAAAAGATGAACATGAGTTTGTAAGCGTTGCCAAAATTTCTCAGGCAACGGTAGCTAAATACATCGAGTTTATGTTGATGGCGGAAGATATATCTCCAACGAATGAGCTAGTGCGTGAGCACCCGCAGATGCAGTATGAAATTGAAATCCTCGCTGAGCTTATCGAACATGTGGAAAATATGGGGCGTATTAGCAGCGAATCAGTGAAGTCGCTGAAGGCCTTGGCACTGGCTGACGGCCAAACAAATATTGGTTTGGAACTTGAGTAGCTGATTTCGTATAATCAGCGGCTGCAGTAAAGAGTTTGGAGAAAGTAACTTGCGTATTTTGGGTATAGAATCCTCATGTGATGAGACGGGTATTGCTATTTATGATGATGAGCAAGGGCTGTTGGCACATCAATTATATTCTCAGGTAAAAGTACACGCCGATTATGGTGGGGTAGTGCCTGAACTTGCTTCTCGTGATCATGTACGCAAAACAATTCCTCTGATAGAAGCTGCTTTCGCCCAAGCGGGTTGCGGTCCTGAAGACCTTGATGGCATTGCTTATACCGCAGGGCCGGGTTTGGTCGGTGCTTTGTTGGTTGGCACCTCAATAGGTCGCTCGTTAGCGTTTGGTTGGGGGATCCCAGCTGTTGCCGTACATCATATGGAAGGCCATTTGCTTGCCCCTATGCTTGAAGACGATAAACCAGGTTTCCCATTCGTCGCGCTGTTAGTATCTGGTGGCCATACTATGATGGTCAAAGTCTCAGGTATCGGTGAATATGAAGTACTTGGTGAGTCAGTGGATGATGCCGCTGGTGAAGCATTTGATAAAACTGCCAAGCTACTCGGTCTTGATTATCCTGGCGGCCCAATGCTTGCGAAAATGGCGACACAGGGTCAAGCAGGGCGATTTACTTTTCCAAAACCGATGACAGACAGACCTGGTCTGGATTTTAGTTTCAGTGGATTGAAAACCGCAGCGGCAAACACGATCCGTAATGAAGGCGATGATGAGCAAACGAAAGCAGATATTGCTCATGCCTTTCAAACAGCAGTCGTAGAAACGCTAGCGATTAAGTGTAAGCGAGCACTGAAAGAAACTGGCATTAAAAGCCTTGTGATTGCAGGTGGCGTCAGCGCCAATACTGAACTTAGGCAAAAGCTTGAGCGCATGATGCTTGGCATGAAAGGGCGGGTTTATTACCCGCGCACTGAGTTTTGTACAGACAATGGGGCGATGATAGCTTATGCAGGAATGCAGCGCCTAAAAGCAGGTCAGCATGCGCCACTTGATATGAAGACTAAACCGCGTTGGCCGCTGGATAGTCTAGAAAAAGTCTAGACCCTAGTCTTTAGACTTTTTCCCCACCTTGGGCTCTTTACCACTCAAGAGCCTTTTAATATTTGCCCTATGACGAATAATAATCACCACAGTTAAAAAGCTGACCGGCACCGTATACAGCGGCTTTATCCACCATGTGTAAAGTGGAGCTGCTGCGACTGCGACAATCGCTGCGAGTGAAGAGTAGCGTGTGAGCGCTAGCACCACGAGCCACGTACTAATCAATAGCCCGCCCAATGACAAGCCGATGGGTAATAGCGCACCAAATGCCGTTGCTACCGCTTTACCACCGTTAAAGTGGAAGAAAATAGGATAAATGTGACCAAGGCATGCGCTTACGGCTATTGCACCTAACCATACAGGCTCTATTTTCAGAAAGTAAGCTCCCCACACCGGGATGGTTCCCTTTAAAATATCGAAGACGAGCACCAGCGCAGCTGGGATCTTTCCTCCCAATCTTAATACATTGGTTGCGCCTGGATTATTAGAACCATTAAAGCGTGGATCTGGCAGGTTGAATAACCGACACACCAGAATCGCTGAGGAAATCGATCCCAATAAATAAGCACATACGCACATTAAACTGATTAACACTGTCTTCCTTATTTTTTATTGCGTTGTTTTGGGCTATGATCGGCGGTCTTAAGTCCTGCACAGATCGCGAATTGCGATTAGAAAATGCGGGTGAATTACAGCGATAAACATGTTTGGAGTTTACATGGATAAAGTCTATATCTCACAGCTACACGTCGAAGCCATAATAGGAGTGTACGACTTTGAAAAAGAAAGTAAACAAAGCCTTTACTTTGATGTTGAGATGTTGACCGATATTAGCGCTGCCGCTCGTCATGACGATATTAATTTGGCGGTTGATTATGCCAAAGTGAGTGAGTGTATTATTGCGCATACCCAAGCAAAACCAGTTGAGCTATTAGAAACCTTAGTTGAACAGCTTGCTACAATGATCCTAAATGAATTTAATGTACAACAAGTGCTTATAAAAGTGAGTAAACCTGCTGCCGTGCCACAAGCACAAACGGTTGGTGTAGAAATTGTGCGTAAGAAGTAGAATTATCATGGCACAAATTTTTATCAGTCTCGGCTCAAACATAGAAAAAGAAAAAAACTTGCTGAGTGGCTTGAGGGTATTGATAGAACACTTTCCGGATTTTCAACATTCGAGTGTTTTTGAGAGTGAAGCCGTCGGGTTTGCAGGAAATAACTTCTATAACTCGGTCTTTGCAGCACAAACACAGCTGTCTTTAGACGAAGTGTATAAACTGCTCAAATCGATAGAATACGATCATGGTCGTCGCTGTAGTGAAAAGAAGTTTAGTCCACGTACATTAGATCTCGATATTCTCTTTTATGACCACCTTATTTGTTCATCACCCGCTCAGTTGCCTCGGGATGAAATAACCAAAAATGCCTTCGTGCTTCAGCCATTAGCTGAACTAGCTCCTGATTTTATCCATCCTGTTGAGGGTAAAACCATTGCTCAGTTATGGCAGGAGTATCACAACCCAACTCAAAAATTATGGAAAGTGGAGTTTCCCAAGCAATGAGCTTTATTGAGATTGCCGTCCTTGCAATTATTCAAGGTCTCACTGAATTTTTACCTATTTCGAGTTCTGCCCACTTACTGCTACCTTCTCAGGTACTAGGTTGGCAAGATCAGGGTCTTGCCTTTGATGTTGCTGTTCATGTTGGTACTTTGCTGGCTGTCGTTATTTATTTTCGACAAGACATTGTCAGCCTACTGGCAGGATGGTTCAAGTCATTCTCAGGTACGCACTCAAAAGAAAGCCGGCTGACTTGGTGTATTGTGGTTGCCACTATACCATTCGTGATTTTAGCTCCACTACTTAAAGATATCGTAGAAGTTTATTTACGTAGCGCTTGGGTGATTGCAACATCGACGATAGTATTTGGTTTACTGCTTTGGTATGCCGACGTGAAAGCGAAACAAATCAAGGACGAATTTGCCTTAAACTGGAAAAGCGCATTGATACTGGGGCTTGCGCAAATTACAGCTGTCATTCCCGGCACATCGCGTTCAGGCATTACCATCACCGCAGGTTTATTACTCGGGCTTGATAAGAAAAGTGCGGCGCGCTTTTCGTTTTTAATGTCTATTCCAGTTATTTCGATGATGGGACTGTATTACAGTTTAGAGCTTGCTACCGGCGATGAAGTGGTTGATTGGAATGCGTTATTAAGTGGTGCGGTACTGTCGTTTATCTCAGCTTATGCCTGTATCTTCTTTTTCCTGAAAATCATAGAGCGCATGGGCATGATGCCATTTGTCATTTACCGCTTGTTACTTGGGGTGGGATTAATCGCTTTCTTGAGCCTAAGTTAATCTGAGCTTTGGATAATTCAGCAAGGTTAACAGAAAAGCCAGCTTGATGAAGCTGGCTATAGGGCCTGTTGGCCTTCGCTGTTTGATTTTTGTTCTTCTGAGTGTGTTTTGGTCGCGACGCTCGACTTGCCGCCTAGTAATCTAGGCAAAAGTTGAGCAACAATGAACAAAGCGCACTCAGGTGAACCCAAAGGGCAGCGCTTGATTGGCATTTCTACTATGTTATCGCCAGACTTACATAGAATGACTATGCTACGCAGGCTCTGCCTTGTATAAATACCAATCAAACTGCTGCAAAAACAAACTTGGAAGATCAACAGGCCCTAGACTGCATTAAGCAATTTGCTTTTCCGCAAGGCATAATTCCATGGTCGCCTTCAACAGCCTGTAAAGGTTTATCGACGCATCAATTTCTTCTTTGCGGTTTGTTAAGCTCTCAATATTTAAGCCAAGAGAAATATCTAGATGTGAGCAGCTTTTTAAGATTTGATCCAGATTTTCTCTACAAATACGAATTGACTCACTTAGTGTATTGTCTGCATCTAACATGCGCCATTTGGTTGCTTCTGGTACTGAGATCCCCAGCCACTCCATAAACTGCAAGGTCTTTTCTCCACCACATGGAGTAAAGGTAAGAATAATGCGTTTTGGTGTTTGCCCTTGTTGTTTACAGGTGCGAGCATAACTCGTGATCAGATCTATGGTTGCTTGAGCGTCATACACTGCTTGGGAAACAAAGAATTGGCAGCCTTGCTCTGTTTTATCTATCAGCCTTTCGTGTTCATTACGCTTACTGGCATGGCGCTCTGCGATGGTTACACCACCTAAGAAAAAGTCATCTTGATGATGCTTCAGTACATCATAGGCTTCAGAAAGCGGTAACTTAATATCGCCTTGTGAAGACGGGCTGCCCACTAAAACTAGATTGTTTAACCCATATTGCTGTTTGGTGCTGCTTAACCAATCGCCAAAAGCTTCACTATCGCGCTGTGCCACACTTTTATACGTAATTACATCAAGGTGTGACAATTCGCGGATCAACTGGCTATATTCACACGGATCAACGGTGTGCTTAAAAGGAAATGGGCGTGGTACTTGAGTACGGCTGCTTTCATCTTGAATGTCATAGATGATCACGCCGTCGTATTCGATCTCATGTAAACGGCCCAAAAGTTTAGCGGCAATTGATTTTAGCTGTTCTGGGTCGGTGCCAATCTTAGGTGGTGTGGTACCAATTAAATATACCCCTTGGTTAGGGTCAATGATTTTCTCTTGAAGCGTTAAAGCCATAATCCTCATTCCACAAAAGCATTTCTGTATCTCTTTACTAATATAGCAGCCATTTAGACGTCTAGATAGATTTTTTTAATGAAAGAATTTCAATAATTATGAATTAATCTCAAGTGCTCAAATCAAAATTTCATATTTGTTTACACATTAGGGTGGTAAATCACCTTGGAAATTAGCGAATTAGTATGACTTTGGGGCATAATCAGGAGGTTTGCTAACGTAAGTGAACACGACTTACTTAGAATAAAAAATATGATTAGGACCAAATTCATGAAATTCAAATTACTAGCAACCAGCTTTGCCGTAAGCTTAGCGCTTAGTGGCTGCGCAGCGACGAATTCAGATCAAGCTCAACAGTCAGCTGTAAGTACTCAAGCTGCCCAATCCAATAAAGTATTCGCCCAAGATTATGTTTTGGAAGAGCTAGAAAATGGCCTTCGCGTCATGGTAGTTAAAACTAACTATCCTGATGTGGTATCGCTACAAATTCCGGTTTCTGTTGGTTCGCGTAATGAAGTAGAAGCGGGTAAAACCGGCTTTGCTCACTTCTTTGAGCATATGATGTTCAAAGGCTCAGAAAAGTATCCACAAGACGTTTATTCGGACATTTTGAAAAACTCAGGTGTTGATAATCGTGCCTACACGACCAACGACTACACTAACTACCACTTAAATTTCTCAAAGCAGCATTTAGATAAAGTATTAGAAATCGAAGCGGATATCTTTCAAAACCTGACATACAGTGAAGAACAGTTCCGCACCGAAGCACTAACTGTGAAAGGTGAATACCTTAAAAATAATGCCAGTCCGGTTCGAAAACTGCTTTCTGCGGTAAGAAAAGAAGCATTTGATAAACATACCTATAAACACACAACGATGGGCTTTTTTGAAGACATCGAAGCAATGCCAGATCAAATGGCCTATGGTAAAACCTTCTTTGAGCGTTTTTATAAGCCTGAGTATGTATCACTTGTGATCGTAGGTGATGTAGATCCTAAAGCAACTATGGCTATGGTGAAGAAGCATTGGGGTAATTGGAAAAAGGGTGACTACCAAGCCGATATTCCTGTTGAGCCAAAGCAAGATAAAGCGCGTTACGTTCACGAAAAATATGATGGCTTACCGGGTCACTGGTTGCTAGTTTCGTATAAAGGCGCTGCATGGGAGCCGAAGAAAAAAGACCGAGCGGCACTTGATCTGATCTCACAGCTTTATTTCTCTGAAAACTCAGCATTGTATCAAGAGTTAGTGGTAGACAAACAGCTTGCAAGCCAAATGTTTACCTATAACCCTGAAACCAAAGACCCTGGTCTTCTACATGTTTTCGTTAAAGTAGAAGATGAAAAAGATTTGGCGACAGTGCGTGATGCAATCAATAACACTTACGCAAAAGCACGCACAGAGCTGGTAGATGAAAATAAACTTGCTGCACTTAAATCAAACCTAAAGTACAGCTTTATTAACGGCCTTGATTCATCACAATCTATTGCTTCGACACTTGCAAGCTACATGCATTTTGAGCGTGATCCTGAAGTGGTGAATGAACTGTATGCAAGTGCAGATAAAGTCACTGCAAAAGATATTCGTGATATTGCCAATAAATACTTTGTGGACAGCAGCCGCACAACGGTGACGATGTCTGCACTTGAGTCTGTCTCTGGTTTTGATAAGGAAGTTAACTTAGATAAGTTAGTGGCAAAAATGGACAAGCCAGTAACACGTCATTTCAACGTATTAGACAAGACTAATAACTCACCGCTGGTGGATGTGAATTTTCTTTTTTACACAGGTGCTGCTGCCGATCCTGCAGGTAAAAAAGGTCTTGCTGCGCTTACTGCGGCTATGATTGCCAATGGTGGAAGTGAGTCGCAATCATACAAAGAAATTCAAAAGGCGCTGTACCCGATTGCTGGTAGCTTTGGCTATCAAATCGATAAAGAAATGATTTCTTTACGTGGTCGTATTCATAAAGACAATGCTGATCAATGGTATGGCATTGTGAGTCAGCAGCTTTTGACCCCGGGGTTCAGAGAAGATGATTTTAAACGTCTGAAAAAAGAGCTAATCGACGGCATTAAGGCTGGTTTGAAAGCGTCAAATGATGAAGAGCTAGGTAAAGAAGTGCTTTATCACGAGCTGTACAAAGGCCACCCATACGAAAGCTATAACTTTGGTGATTTATCAGACTTAGAAGCAATCACTCTTGATGACGTTAAGGCTTTTTACGCTCAGCAATTTACTCAAGCTAAACTAAACGTGGGTATCACAGGTGCACTCGATAAACAGCTAAAAGAAGCGATGTTTAACGACCTTGCGGCTTTACCTAAAGGCGAAGAAGCGCGTTTACAAGTGCCTGATGCCCCTAAACTATCTGGCCATCACGCAACCATCGTAGAAAAGAATGCAAAATCAACAGCGGTCTCTTTTGGTTTCCCAATCGACACGGTTCGTAGCAGTAAAGACTGGGCCGCGCTTTGGTTAGTGCGTTCATACTTTGGTGAGCACCGCAGTTCAAACAGCCACTTGTACCAGCGTATCCGTCAGGTTCGTGGCATGAACTATGGTGATTATGCATATATCGAATACTTCCCTCGTGGTATGTTCCAAACGAAGCCGGATGCAAACTTAGGTCGTAGTGAGCAAATTTTCCAGGTGTGGTTACGCCCACTTCGTTCTAATAACGATGCCCATTTTGCAACGCGCACTGCATTGTTTGAACTCGATAAGCTGATCAAAGAAGGGATGAGCAAAGCAGACTTTGAAGCAACACGTAACTTCTTAATCAACTTTGTGCCGCAAATGGTGGCGAGCCAAGATAGACAGCTAGGTTATGCACTTGATAGCCAGTTCTACAACACCGATGAGTTTGTTGCTTATGTGACAAAGCAGCTAGCGTCGCTGTCTGTTGAAGATATCAATCGAGTTATCAAAGAGAATTTGCAGACCGAAGATATTCACTATGTGTTTATCACTGGTGATGCAAAAGATATGGCGAAGCGCCTAAGTGCTGAGCAGTCATCTCCTATGACTTATAACACGAAAAAGCCTGATGTATTGCTGGCAGAAGATGCTGAAATTGCTACATACCCGCTAAATATTCCAAGTAAGAATATTAAAACGTTAGATGTAGAAAAAGTGTTTGAATAACGATTATTCAGCTTAATAAAAATGGCGGCTAAAAATTTAGCTGCCATTTTTTTGTGTCAAAACCACGCGTAATTTTAGGTTATGGTGTTGAACCACTCCACTGCGGCAGCTATCCAAATTAATGAGCTAATTAATAATGTCAGCGTAACGGCCGCTGATGCCATATCTTTTGCACGACCAGATAGTAAGTGATGCTCTGTACTCACTCGATCTGTCAGTGCTTCGATTGCCGAGTTGATAAGTTCTATGACCAATATCAACAGTACACTACCGACCAATAAGGCCCACTGAGCAATACTTTGCGCCAATATGATTGATAAAGGAAGACTTGCCACCAGTAACCACGTTTCTTGTCTAAATGCCGACTCTTCTTTATAGGCCGCTTTCATTCCTTTCGCTGAGCAATGCGTTGCTTTGACTATCCGCGCAAGCCCTGTGCCATTTGGTTTGTTGGTATCCGTTGTCTTGATCTTTATCGACATATTAGCGATCCCGCGTTGGTAGTATTCAATGGAGCGTTATTATACGAAGATCTGTTCAGTTCGACAGTGCAAAATTGTAAGAATCTTTGGTCCAACTGAAGGCGTTTAAAACCGGACTAAAATATGTTGGTTGGTTATTAGATATAACCAAGTGTTTGAAGCCTGATTTTTTATAATACATGACACTTAATGACTCTAAGCGTTACACTATGAGAAGTATCAGTATTATCGGAAGTTCGTCACATGAGACATGAGATTTGGAATAAGTTACGCGAAGAAGCCAATGAATTGGTTGCTCGCGAACCATTGCTTGCTAGTCACGTTTACTCGAGTATTTTAAATCACGAGTGTCTTGGTTCTGCATTAAGCTTTATCGTTGCGAATAAGCTAGCGGATGCCGTGGTGTCAGCATTTACAATTCGCGAGCTGTTTGATCAGGCCTTTGTGCACTGCGATACCATGCTGACTCATGTTGCACATGATATAAAAGCCGTTAAAGATCGCGACCCAGCTGCCGATAGTTATCTCAACGTAATTTTAAATCTGAAAGGTTTTCATGCAATCCAAGCACATCGATTGGCATACTGCTTATGGCGTCAAGACAGAAAAGAGCTGGCTCGCTTTATACAGAGCAGAACCTCTGAAGTATTCGGTGTTGACATCCATCCTGCTTGTAAAGTCGGTCATGGTATTATGTTTGACCATGCGACTGGTATAGTCATTGGTGAAACCGCGGTTATTGAAGATAATGTTTCTATTCTGCAATCAGTCACACTTGGTGGTACGGGTAACGAGCAGGGTGATCGTCACCCGAAAATCCGCGCCGGTGTATTGATTGGTGCTGGTGCCAAAGTACTTGGCAACATTGAAGTAGGAGAGGGCGCTCGAATTGGAGCAGGTTCCGTTGTACTCAGCCCTGTTGCACCGCACACTACGGTAGTGGGGATCCCAGCTAAGGTCGTCGGTAAGCCATCGTGCCCATGTCCTGCAGAGAGTATGAACCAAAACTTCCTAGAAGATGATGATAAGCTCGAAAATGAGTCAATCACCTCAGCGATGTTGTAAGGTTATTAGATTAAAAATGGGGAAATCGCTTCCCCATTTTTATATCCGCTTATTGGGTTGCTTTTACCATAGACACCACCTCACCATCAGCCAGTTGTGTGATTATCGGCTTTTCTGGGTCGATATCCGCCACTGACTTAATCACTTTATCTTCTTGCTTGGCAATACTATAGCCCCGAGCTAATACCGCCAGTGGACTGACGCTGTCTAGTTTTGCGCTTGATACCGCGAGTTGATGTCTATGTGTGTTAAGCTTTTGCTCCATTGCATACTGTAACTTATCACCGAGTTGTGCGACCAATTGTTTGAACTGAGCGATTCTTTGCTCTGGATGTAATCGATCAAATCGATGTTGCAGCAAATGAAATTGCGATTGCTTTTGACGTAAGTGATGGGCTTGAGCACGAATTAATCGCTGCTCTAATTCATCAACTCGCTGTGTTTGCTGCATTAGTTGATTTTTAGGGTGTTGTAACTGCAGTCGGGCTTCAAAGTTTGCTAATCGCTGTGATGCACCTTCAAGGCGACGTTTAAAAGCTTGATTGAGATATTGTAGTAACTGCGAAGTACGTTGTTTTAACGCTTCTGAGTCTGGGCTCACTAATTCGGCGGCCGCCGATGGAGTTGGCGCTCTGACATCTGCAACATAGTCGGAAATGGTAGTATCTATTTCATGGCCCACTGCGCTTATCACCGGAATTGAGCTGGCAAAAATAGCCCTTGCGACTGATTCCTCGTTAAAGCTCCATAAGTCTTCTAATGAGCCGCCACCTCTGCCAACGATCAATACGTCTACCTCGCGTCTAGCATTCGCTTGAGCGATTTGTTTGCAAATCTGCTGTTTGGCGTCATCGCCTTGCACTAGGGCCGGATAAATAACGACCTGTAACTGCGGGGCACGGCGTTTGAGTACGGTCAAAATATCCTTGATGGCAGCGCCTGTCGCTGAGGTGACGACCCCCACGCGATTAATGACACTTGGCAAAGGCTTTTTGTGACTAGCTGAAAACAGGCCTTCTGCGGCTAGCTGCATTTTGAGGGCATCAAATTGCTGCTTGAGCAAACCTTCACCGGCAGGGGCCATTTGCTCGACTATCAGTTGATAGTCGCCTCGTGGCTCATACACTGACACTCTAGCTTGTACCATTACTTGCTGACCATTGGCAGGGCGGTGGTTACAGTAACGATTATTACCTCGCCACATGGCCGCTTTTATCTGTGCTTTGTCATCTTTTAGAGAAAAATACCAATGCCCTGAGGCCGGAGCAACAAAGTTTGAAATTTCTCCAGTAAGTTGTACAGAGGCAAAACCTTGTTCTAAGAGCGAGCGTATTTCTCTGTTAAGTCTTGATACAGAATAGGTTTTATTATTATTGGGGTATCCCATGTTGGCCTCCATAAAAAATTCACAGTCACTTTATCACATTTTTTGCTAAATTTTATTTACTCCCATAAGGAACGCTGATAAAATTCGCACGCAATTCCTTATACTCAGTTCACTTGAGAGAAGCCGCGAACATGCTAAGAATTGCAAAAGAAGCCCTTACCTTTGACGACGTACTTTTAGTACCAGCTCATTCAACTGTTCTTCCTCACACAGCAAACCTGAAAACGCGTTTGACTCGTGGGATTGAATTAAACTTACCGCTTGTTTCCGCTTCAATGGATACAGTGACAGAAGCGCGCTTAGCGATCGCTCTGGCACAAGAAGGTGGTATTGGTTTTATCCACAAAAACATGACTATCGAAGAGCAAGCTCGCAACGTACGTAAAGTTAAGACGTATGAAGCGGGTATTATCTCTTTCCCTGTGACGGTTACTTCTGATCTTACGATTGCAGAAGCAATGGAGCTTGCACAGGACAAAGGGTTCTCAGGTTTCCCGGTTGTTGGTGCAAACAACCAACTTGAAGGCATTGTAACTAGCCGTGATATGCGTTTCGAAACTAAGCTAGAAAAAGCAGTTTCAACGGTCATGACTAAGAAAGATGACTTAGTGACAGTAAAAGAAGGCGCATCTCGTGAAGAGATCCTTGGCCTAATGCACGAACACCGTATCGAAAAAATCTTAGTGGTTGATGATGCATTTGCACTAAAAGGCATGATCACTGTTAAGGATTACCAAAAAGCGCAAGATAAACCAAACGCATGTAAAGATGAGCAAGGCCGTCTTCGTGTTGGTGCTGCTGTTGGTGTTGGTGCTGGTACTGATGAGCGTATTGCTGCTTTAGTTGATGCGGGTGTTGATGTACTTCTAATCGATACTTCTCACGGCCATTCTCAAGGTGTTATTGACCGTGTTAAAGCGACACGTGAAGTATATCCAGAACTACAAATCGTTGCAGGTAACGTAGCAACAGCTGAAGGTGCAATTGCATTGGCTGATGCTGGTGCAGATGCCGTTAAAGTGGGGATCGGCCCAGGTTCTATCTGTACTACTCGTATCGTTACTGGTTGTGGTGTACCACAAATTACTGCTATCTCTGATGCAGTAGAAGGCCTTAAAGGTCGTGATATTCCAGTGATTGCTGACGGTGGTATCCGTTTCTCTGGTGATATCGTAAAAGCGCTAGTTGCGGGTGCTTCATGCGTAATGGTAGGTTCAATGCTGGCGGGTACTGAAGAGTCTCCTGGTGAAGTTGAACTATACCAAGGCCGTTACTACAAGTCTTACCGTGGTATGGGTTCTCTTGGTGCGATGAACCAAAAAGAAGGTTCGTCTGACCGTTACTTCCAGAAGAGCGATGCTGCTGACAAACTAGTACCTGAAGGTATCGAAGGTCGCGTAGCATACAAAGGACCAATCGCAACGATTATCCATCAGCAAATCGGTGGTATTCGCAGTGCAATGGGTCTAACAGGTTGTGCAACTATCACTGAATTAAATACTAAGCCGCAGTTTGTTCGTGTGACTTCTGCGGGTATGGGTGAGTCTCACGTACATGACGTGCAGATCACCAAAGAGGCGCCTAACTACCGTATGGGTTAAGCCTCAAGGCGTGTTTCTGGGCTAGCAAGTTGCTAGCCCTTATTACTTTTGATAGAGACGCAATGCGGCTTTATCCTGTTTAGTTCCTAACTAACGAGATTATCAATGAGCAAAGATATCCACGATTCCCGAATTTTGATCTTAGACTTTGGTTCGCAATACACTCAGCTAATTGCACGTCGTGTACGTGAAATTGGTGTTTACTGTGAACTTTGGGCTTGGGATGTGACAGAAGAGCAAATCCGTGAGTTCAATCCTCAAGGTATCATTCTATCAGGTGGCCCAGAGTCAACAACGCTTGAAGGTAGCCCAAAAGCACCAGATTACGTATTCGAAGCCGGTGTGCCTGTACTGGGTATCTGTTACGGTATGCAGACGATGGCAATGCAGCTTGGTGGTCAGGTACATAGCTCAGATAAAAAAGAATTCGGCTACGCAAAAGTAGAGAAAGTAGGTGACTGTAAGCTATTCGAAGCGATTGAAGATCACATCGAAGATGGTGCAGGTTTCCTAGACGTGTGGATGAGCCATGGCGATAAAGTTGCTAAAATTCCAGATACGTTCAAAACTTCAGCGAAAA
The DNA here is from genome assembly GCF_024124685.1 of Pseudoalteromonas sp. OANN1. Taxonomy (NCBI): domain Bacteria; kingdom Pseudomonadati; phylum Pseudomonadota; class Gammaproteobacteria; order Alteromonadales; family Pseudoalteromonadaceae; genus Pseudoalteromonas; species Pseudoalteromonas sp. OANN1. The sequence continues at coordinate 97,616 of NZ_JAMXSE010000009.1, read as the reverse complement.
CGGATACTTGCCCTCATGCGGCAATGTCTTGGGAAGAAAAGCGTTTCTATGGTGTACAGTTCCATCCAGAAGTAACGCACACTCAGCAAGGTTTGCGTTTACTAGAGCGCTTTGCAATTGATATCTGTGGTTGTGAAAAACTATGGACGCCTGAGCAAATCATTGAAGATGCAATTGAGCGTATCAAAGAGAAAGTAGGGGATGACGAAGTTATCCTTGGCTTATCTGGTGGTGTTGATTCATCAGTGGTTGCAATGCTTATTCACCGTGCGATTGGCGATAAGCTAACCTGTGTATTTGTTGATAATGGCCTGCTGCGCTTGAACGAAGGCCAGCAAGTAATGGATATGTTCGGTGATAAGTTTGGTCTGAACATCATTAAGGTAGAAGCTGAAGAGCGTTTCCTTAACGCGCTTAACGGCTTAAACGACCCAGAAGACAAACGTAAAGCAATCGGTCACACCTTTATTGAAGTGTTCGATGAGCAAGCCAGCCAGCGCCTAAACGCGAAATGGCTAGCACAAGGTACAATTTACCCTGATGTTATCGAATCGGCAGCATCAAAAACCGGTAAAGCGCATGTGATCAAATCTCACCACAACGTGGGTGGATTACCTGAAGATATGGAGCTTGGTCTGGTTGAGCCACTGCGTGAACTATTTAAAGACGAAGTTCGCAAGATTGGTCTAGAGCTTGGCCTACCATATGACATGCTTTATCGTCACCCGTTCCCAGGTCCAGGTCTTGGTGTTCGTGTACTTGGTGAAATCAAGAAAGAATACTGTGACTTACTGCGCCGTGCTGACGCTATCTTCATTGAAGAGCTACATAAAGCGGATCTATACCACAAAGTGTCTCAGGCATTCGCCGTGTTCCTACCAGTACGCTCTGTTGGCGTGATGGGCGATGCACGTAAATACGATTGGGTGATCTCACTACGTTGTGTTGAAACTATCGACTTTATGACAGCACGTTGGTCGCATTTACCATACGAGCTACTAGGCCACGTTTCAAACCGTATCATCAACGAAATTGATGGTATTTCTCGCGTGGTTTACGATGTATCAGGTAAGCCGCCAGCGACAATCGAGTGGGAATAGGCTTGGTTGTAAAAACCTAACCTAGCTTTCGTTAGATTAATAAAAGGCCAGCCAGTATTTCTGACTGGCCTTTTTTATGAATTTTTACTTTCTTAAAAAGCCTTGCGGAGGTATTTGGTTTCTTCGCAGTGATGTTCATCGTGATGCTGGCCTGCTATTTTTTGGGCTGTGGCTACAATAGTACCTGACCACATTTTCATATATATCAAACCGATTATGGTGAAGCTGTAACTTGTTTCTGGACAGAAGCGTGTTATGGAAGAAGGACAGTTGTGTGCCAACAACCGCCGTTCGGCTAGTAGAGTGCAATTCTCCTGACTTTTTGGAAGCAGACGCTCGGTAACGCCGCAAATAAACGGCTAATAATAGTTGGCTAAAATATGTGAGGTACGAACAAAGCCAACTGTTTTTTGTCCGTACTTAAATTTACTTTGTTAGCCCTGCTCTGAACTACAAGTGCAGCAGCAACCAGTCTCATAGCTAATCACATTTCCCGGACAGTCGTCTGCTGTACAGTCGGTTCTTGTAACAGGGTGCAAGCTATCACATACGAAGCAATATAAGTGCTCTGAATCTGGCTCATTAGGCTGCAATACAGCATATTTCGGTTCGATCATTTCGTACTTTTCGCTTTCATAATGACATTCTGGACATAAATACAATCGCTGTCGTTTATCTATTTTGAAAAACCTTTTTATCTGAGATCGTGTCAAGAAATTGAAAACCGTCAGAAACTCTTTAGCGATAAGCCCGTTCACATGATCGGTATCGAAATGCACATGAGTAGCAGGTGATTCAAAGAGAAAGTCCCTTCGTGTTGAAACCCAATTATCACTAGGATATAGATGCTCATGCACTTCAAGTAATATGGTAACAACATCCAGCGCGGATACATTTAACTCTCTATCGACAGTATGCATTGCTTTATTTCTAAGTTTTCTAACCTTTTCAAATAGGTTTACGAAATCATCATCAAGCTGAGAAGTTGAGGCAGTATTGTGCACCTTTATCAAATCTTGGGCATCTAATGCTCTGAAATCAGAGAAGCTAACACCAGAACCGTCTGGATCTTTTGGCCAGTCACTCGGGTTACCTGCAATAAGAAGATAAGGGCTAATTGAAACAAGCTTTCCTTTTAACGATAGCTCTACACCTTGCTGAACTATAATTAGCGCAGTCAATATTCTCTGTCGCGCCGTCTCCCAGAAGGCAATTTCATCTCCTTCATCTATATCAGAATAGCGTCCAGCATCATCTAGGGTTAACAAAAACGAGATTACAATATCCCACGCAAAATCAAACTGAGCCTTTGCCGCAGAATTAAATTCAGAGCTAGTAGGTATATCTTTAATCATTCTTAATTATGATTCCTTAGTCGCATGCTAGGGCTAACGCCTCAAACACCGGCGCAGCTTTGCTGCGTCCGAGTGCTTTGACTTGATACTTATTGAACCTTCTCCCCGAAGTTTAGCGAACAGCTAAACTTCAAGGCGACGAAACCCAAAGGAGAAAGCTCAATGAAATTCTATACTACTTTTCATAAATATTATTGCGGAATTGACCTTCATGCACGCATTTTATACGTTTGCATTATTGATGAGCGTGGTAATAAAGTTGTTCATCAGAAAATAAAAGCTGATAAACATGAATTACTTAGACTGATTTCGCCCTATCTCGAAGATATCGTTATCGGTGTTGAATGCATGCATTGTTGGTATTGGGTGAGTGATTTATGTGCTGAACATGATATTGATTTTGTGCTTGGTCACGCGCTTTACATGAAAGCTATTCACGGTGGTAAAGCCAAAAACGATAAGATTGACTCTTATAAAATCGCTAGTCTATTGCGTGGTGGCAACTTCCCGCTGGCTTACAATTATCCTGCTAATATGCGTTCAACACGCGATTTACTTCGCAGACGAACGCGACTGGTTCAGCATGGCGCACAACTGAAAGCGCATATAGTTAACACAAATAGCCAGTACAACTACCCGCCACTCGAATTACACATGAAAAACAAATGTGTTCGACAAGAATTCCAAACGCGTTTTGACGACCAAGCCGTACAACGCAATGTTAACTTTGATTTAGCCATCCTCGATGCCTACGCAGAAGAGCTTAAAAAACTTGAATATTATTTAGAGAGCAAAGCTAAAAAGCATCAACCAAACTATTACGCACAACTGCGAACCATACCAGGTATTGGTCTTATTCTAGCCATGACTATTTTGTATGAAATTGGTGATATTAACCGCTTCGAGTCTGTTCAAAAATTTGCATCTTATTGTCGACTAGTTAAGTGCAAAGCAGAATCTGCTGGCAAAACCTATGGCACCAGCGGCAATAAAATTGGAAATGGACACTTGAAATGGGCGTTCAGTGAAGCCGCTGTACTTTATTTACGTGGAAATGACAAAGCTCGGTGCTACTTAAACAAATTACAAAAACGCATGAGCAAAGCCAAAGCACTTTCAGTGCTCGCCCATAAGCTCGGTCGTTGTGTTTATTTTATGCTTAAGAACAAAACGGTATTCGACGATGAACGCTTTTTAAAAAGCTAAGTCGCACAATGGGGTGAGCTCTACACCTAACTAGATAAGCACGAACAACCATGCATTATTTGTGTTTTTGTCAGTAATAGCTGAATTTTACAGGTAAGTGTTGTCGAAGTAATAAGCTATTTGGCCTTGATTAGACACCCCATTGGTGCGCATTTATTTAAGCAATGAATTGAATCGTTTACACCTTAGCTGAGCCTTTAACTAACTGGACGAATGAGCCATCCCCTTGAGTAGTGCAAGATTAAGGTTAACCGATGAATGTCTAGTGGCCCTAAACGATAAGTTGTATCGACTGATTTAGGCAGCGATGAGATCGCAATAAGAGACCCTCTATATGTGTTTGCCGTAAACGATTTAACGGCTAACCGACATAACGAAGTTGAACAGGTTTAAGCGTTGCCAATGCAAATTAGCTGCTTAAAAGCAGCTAAAAAGAATCGTTATGCTTACTTGACCGGATAAGGTTCATATGTGTTAGATGCTTTACACCACTATCTTTGCTAGCTTTAGCAGGCCGAAGGCTACTTGTTTGTATTGTGTGATAAGTTGTAATTTACGTTCATTGTCAGCTGTTGCAGCCTTCATTTCTTTTAAGAATGATGCGATTTCAGAAAGTTCATCTTCTGAAAATACTGCTTTAATCTCAGATATTGAATATGGCAAAATATTCGATGCTTTAATATATTCCGATGAAGCATTTTCGATATCTTCGCCATATGTGCTCATTACCTCATCCCATGCACTCATTTCTTTATCTCCTCTTCTATTGCCTTTTGGGTTTTATTGTCTAGCTCTAAGAATTTCTTCTCTAAATCTAGATCTATATTGGTCAACTTACTAATAAGCTCTGTTGTTTCCTTTCTATCCTCTGATAATTTTGTTGCGGAATATAGGTATGAAGTTACCTCATTGTTTACGCCCGACACCAAGTCATAATTATCCTCTATGGATTTTTTTATTTCTAAATTATCCTTTCGAAGCCTTTCGATAATATTTTCTCGAATGCCCGCAGCAATTATAGAAACTACTTTGTAGTCTGACTCGCTAGCAGGATCTTTTCCATTCTTGCTTTTGAATATATTTAGTGCTTTAGCATATATCTTGTCATAATCCGCATTAACCTTCGCTATCGAAAGGCGGTACACCTTATCCAAGGTTACAAAGTGCTGCTGTTTAAGCTTCTCAACTCCATCACTGACTCGCTGATTAAGTTGTGGTGAATTAGCAGGTACGCTTGTACATGCTGACAATACAAGCGCCATTAATATAACCAACATCTTTTTCACGGTAATCTCCTTTTTTAAGTTTTTGCATCTAACTTGTTTATAGCGAGCGAATCGCGCGTTTTTCTACCACAGCGTCGCTCGTTTTTCTGAATCACTCATTTGTAGCAAACTTCTTAATTAATTGCCATTACTACTAAAATGCAGTTGTTCTAGCTTTTGTCTCAAGACAAAAACGAGCGATTGGGTCGCTTTCCTGAATATGCAAGCAATATACTTTGACGAAATAGAAAAGCAATTTTGAATGGCCGAAGTTCGCTCTTTTTAGTAATTCGTCTAAACACGTTTTGGGGCAAAGGCGAGTCACTGGATAACTCGCCAAAGGACAAAAATGACCTAGGTCGTCGGCTGTATTAGATGAATTTCGCATACAAATTTCCATGGGCTTAGCGCCCTGTTAAGGTGTGAGCAACGCAATACCGAAGCTTCCGCATACCACCTTAAACACTAAACGCAACGCATAGTAAAAATGCCACGCGTTGCGAATCACTCTTAAACAGTTTGTTAAGGCTCAAACCGTTTAAGAGCTAAAATTGATTGAAACTTCAATTTTCTTCATTTCATTGTTAATGTGTGACTTATACTTCCAACCAACGTTTGGAGAATATTGCGGGAAAACTTTAAATAACACCTCAAGCTCACTTTCTGTACAATAGCTAATTTCGTCCTTATCGGAATATGGTAAAATGAAAAAGAAACTATAGAATCCTACCTTAAGCTCAGCCATAGCATGGGGAGTGCTTAAACTATCGTTGGTCCTTGTCATAACAATAATTCTTGGTTTACTTACATAGAACTCTGGTGTCATTCTTAAACCTACAAGAGGCAAGCGATGACCTGCATTATTTTCGTTTTTTAACCAATCTAATGTCAATTCTAATGACTCTAATTCTTCTGTATCTATTACTGATAGTGCTATTTTACACAAAGCCTTATAAAAATAATTATCACTATAATATTCATTTGACTTTAACTTTATCGAACCACTTCCATCCTCATTCATGAACATGTTTTCAGAATAAACCTGAGACAATCCGTCACGATGAAATGCATATCCATTTTGATATTTAATAAAAGGAAAACCTTCTTTAGACTTAACACCATCTATTACTCTAAAAAAGTTAAAATATTCAACTAAAGACTTCTCATACGTCTTACCAAAAAAATGATTACATGTGTCACATTCGTCAGCGCAAATAATATTTTTATTACCAAGACTCTCGGGTATCGCATGAGCTACTTTTTTAAAGGTAACACCTGTATAAGTGGTCTCTCCACAAAATCTACATTTACGATCCTTCTTTCTTGCTGGTCCTATTAGAATTCTTAGATCAACTCGTGGGCTAAAAAATCTATAGTTATAAGCTTGTTTTTTAAATGCGCAAAGATCATCACTACTAAGTTTCCCAAGATCGGGAATTGAAAATGAGTTGCTCGATAATACTGCGTTGATAACCCTTATTTCATCTATTGTAGAATCAATTTTTTTGCTCAATAAAGCAAAGCCTTCACCACACTCCATTTTAGAAATAGCACTATTCAACTGGTTAATTTGTGGAATATATCTTTCAAACTTCTTAGTATATAGCCTCACTTCCTCCTTCATTTTCATTGTTACATAATGAATTTCACTATCGTAAACAAAACGTTTATTCTTAACTTCAAAGAAAATAGAGTGCAGTTCATAAAGAGCTCCCATACTCTTCTCATTGTTTGCTTCAACTCTAAGTTCAAATCCTCCACTTAGAGTATGAAAATGATACTCCAATTTATCAATCTTCATAATTTCTTATCTCGTATCTTATACCGAGCCTTAACGCCTAGCTCACAGGAAAATTGGGAGCGCAGCGAGTAATTTTTCCTGTGCAGCTACTTGTTAGATTTTCTTGTGGCACGAGCTTTTTCTCTGCTCTTAATTAGACCACTCTCGTATTTCTCGTAGCTTTTGGTTGTTAAATTAGTGCGTACTTGAAATAACTCTTTAAAGTGATCTTCAAAATCACGCTCGAATGTTGCAGGACTCACTACCAAATCATGGACAGCGTCTGCAAGATGCCCAATCAGTGAAAACTTGAATTGTAGAGATTGAAAGTTTTCTTTGTTGATTAGCTTGTATTTATCTGGCTCCACGGCTGTTTCGTCGCTGTTAAATGGGTAAATCCATTGCCCATGGGCCAGCTTATTTCTTATTTCAATTATGATACGTAGCTCATTAGATAGCACATCATGTAAGGCTCCTCTCCTCGCAGCGTGTGCTACACCAAGAGAGCGTTCATCAAGAGGTGCTTTTGTTATTCTGTGATGCTTTCTAAAAGCCAAATCGATAGTTTCTTGCCACTGTTCAAGCTGGGACGATTTATCTGTGATCTTGGCTCTTTCTATTTCGTTAAAACCAAATTCTTCGTGCAATAACTTTCTTAATCTAGTCTCTGCCCACGCCCCAATCAAAAAGGAGTATAGACGTAGTAACGATCTTAAGCTTTGCTGAGGGTCCTTGGATGCGATTTCTGAACGAGCCATTCGGCCAGTGTGACTTATTGCTAATTCGAGTTCTCGTAGATTAGCTACATGTTGCATGTAAATTTTAGAAGGGTTTCTAGACATGTTGAATTACCACCGCCAAAGTTTACTCATGGAATAAACTTTGGCGGTGAGGATTCGAACCTCACAAATACTCTCCTTGCGGAGTATGTTTTCCCTTACACCATCGCCCAGAAGCACTTTACTATATTCTCCTAAAATTGGAACAGTTCTACGAAAAAATCTAACAATTTCATATCGACCCAATGGGTCGTCTCTCTACCGAGTCATGGGTCATTAATCTCATTGTACCAGTTTTATCATAATAACTAACTTGTTGCTATACTGATATTTTTCATCATTATGAAAAGGATAAAAACGACCCTCGGGGTCGTTTTCTTGACTATAGGAGAAGTACGGCGAAACTGTATATAAATACAGTCAACTTTTAGAGCTAACTCAATGAGAGCTCGTTCGCCATTTTTAAACCATATCGTCAAATTTATGCTGACTAAGCAATATTCGGTTAGAACCGATGATACCCCGTTGAACAAAGTTTTCTAGCTTGTTTTGGGGCAGAAGCGGGTTTTAACAACAAGAGTCAGTACCGCTTACACTGACCCGATATTGAGGTAGAGTTACTTGCTCGAGGATTTACTCGGCTTTAGGCCTGGAGTGTTTCCAGGAGTTCTTTTGTTGTCACGTCGACGTTGATCTGGCTTGCCTGTTGATCTGGCAATTGGTTTTGGTCCTGGTTTCAAACCCATGATTTGATCTTTTTATTTAACGAGGTTATTCCTCGCTGTGTGATTTTTGAGCAGCATTGATGGTTTTCAAGGTTTGTATGAAAAATGATCAAAAAATATCCTCTAAGTTCTCTGCTGGTAACTCTCGGTTTGACGAACCACTTAAAATGTATGGTGATCAGTTGGAGGCATAAGATGGATAGAATTACCTCGGGTCCGCGACGGCTGAGTGTTGAAGAGATACAAGAGCTTCGTCGTGATATACAAGAATCTTCGGCCTAGGCCAAAGCTGAACTAAAACGCCGATGAGCAATAAAAAATCAAAAATTCTGCGCATGGTATAGATGATGGTATCGAGAACAGCTAGCTTTCTAACTAGCTGCTATGTAGATATATTTTCTTCTTGTTGATCTTCTAGTGGGAATAATGACTCTAAAATGAGTTAGCACCCGCTTAAGAAAAGGGCGAATATGATAAATATTCGCCATTTTGCTTGTTTTAGAAGCAGTTGAATCAAAAAAGTGATTTTTCACTTTACCTTTCAAAAAAGCGCTTTATAATGCGTCGACATTGCAGGGGCGTAGTTCCAATTGGTAGAACAGCGGTCTCCAAAACCGATGGTTGCGGGTTCGAGTCCTGCCGCCCCTGCCACTTCTTATTTTGCACTTCGCATTTTTTCAAAGTAAACTCCCTTAAAAAATTAAGCTGCTTAGCCATGAATCCGATTTACGCAGATATTCTTGATATTGTACCGCTAAAGCTAAATTCTACATTTGCACATCTTGACCCTAACGCTGTTGTTACTACTGCTGCAAATGAGCTTCAGCAAATAGCTTTACCGGCTGTTTTGTTGCAGGACTTTGAATTGGTGACGGGTAGAAAAATTGAGGTTGTCATGGGCAACACGATTGCACTTCAGGATAACCAATTGAGTTTGCCAAGTGCACAACTAAGTACGGCTCAAAAGCGTGAGTTGTGGCAAATAATCTGGAGTCAACAAGATGCAAGTTAAGCAAGGTGGTTTACTACAATTTCCACTTAATGAGATTATGCAAGTAGAACAAGCCTGTCATGCTTTTCCTTGGAGTGAGAAAACCATGCAGTCTTGCCTTCACGGTCGTTACTTTAATACGGCTATTGTCGATGGTAATACGCTGGTAGGCTTCTACGTTGCAGAGCGTGCGGGCCCAGACTTAACCTTGATGGATATTTGTATTCGTCCTAATTATCAAGGTAAGGGCTACGCGAAGCCACTCATGGAAGATTTGTTAGCGCAAGCGGAGAGCTTGCAGGCAGAAAATATCTTTCTTGAGGTAAGAGCGTCAAACACTACGGCAATCGCGTTATATCATCGCTATGGCTTTGTCGAAATGGGCTTGAGAAAAAACTACTACCCGAGCACTCATGGTCGTGAAGATGCAATGCTCATGGCTTTACCATTAGCCTAAGTGACTATTATCCGTTGGCTGGTCTATTGATAGGGTATAGCGCATAGCCTCAGTGAGCTTAAGCAAATAGTAATGGCGGTTACTATTTTGCGTTTTTTGCAAACTTGTTTCTAATTCCCCTGCGGCTTCATGAATATTCATAAAGCCAAAGCAACCCGCGCTGCCTTTGATACTATGTGCCAGTGCCCTTAAAGACTCCCATTCTTGTGTATCATAAAGCTTTTGCAGCTCAACTAGCTGTGACGGTAGCTTTTCGACATAATTACGACTTATTTGTAAGAACTTTTCGGTTTGTAACAAGGCATCCCATGAAGAAGACTTATCATTTTGAAGTTCAAGGTACTCTAGTAGCAGTTTACCTAGCAATTCTTTATCTATCGGCTTGCCTAGAGTGGCATCACACCCTGCTTTAATATGGTTGTCTATATCATGTTTCATCACGTTTGCGGTAAGTGCGATGATTGGTCCATCATACGCAGCATGTCTGAGCATTTGTGTTGCTTCTTCACCACCCATGACTGGCATTTGCATATCCATTAATATCAGTTGATAGTCTTCAACCAGCGCCATCTCAACCGCTTCAGCACCGTTATTAGCAATATCAGGAACTATGCCCCAGTTAGACAGTAGCAGTGTAATAAGCTCTTGGTTATCGGGGTTGTCTTCCGCAACAAGCACTTTGGCATCAAGCTCTTTTACCGCCGCAATATGGGTTTTACTGTTATCTGGTTGTTTTGGTCGCTCAAGTGCGTTTAGCCAAGAGTAAGAGCGCTCTTTGAAATTACCAGACACCTCAACAGAGAATAAGCTTCCTGTGCCTTGTTGGCTTTGAACATGCACGTCACCACCAAGCAATTGAGCTAAATTCTTTGAAATACAAAGGCCAAGCCCTGTGCCACCGAAGCGTCGAGTTGTTGTTGTGTCGGCTTGCTCAAAAGGCTTAAATGCGCGCTCTAGTTCGTTTTGAGACATGCCAATTCCGGTGTCTTTGATGCTAAAGATAAACTTTTCAGATTCAGGTCTAAACTCCACTTTTAAATGAACGCCACCGTACTCAGTAAATTTCACCGCATTTGTTGCGATGTTAAGCAAGATTTGTTTTAAGCGAGTAATGTCGGTGTAAAGCTTGTCAGGCAAGGGTAGAATAAATTCTGTGGAAAAGTTCAGTAGTTTTTCATTCGTCATCGGCTCAATGATGGATTCAATATCATTGATGAGTGGCATTACCAAGACCTCTGATTCTTCCACATCCAGCTTTTCAGCCTCAATTTTCGAAAGGTCTAAGATATTATTGATAAGTTCTAAAAGGTGTTTAGAGTTTCTTAAAATTGTGTCTAGGTGCTGTTTTGAGGTTGGAGAATTAGGATGCTGTATAAGCTGCTCAGTAAACCCCATGATAGCGGTCAGCGGGGTGCGTATCTCATGACTCATGTTAGCTAAAAAGCGGCTTTTAAGCTGGTTTGCCTGCTCGGCTTCTACAATAGCAACTTCTAGCTTGCTATTGGTTTCTTCTAATTCTTTGGTTCTATCTTCAACTTTTTCTTCCAAGTGCTCTTTGTAATCCTCAAGCTCTCGCTGAAAGGTACGAATTTGGCCGATCATATGGTTGAAATCTCGGAAAAGGATGCCAACTTCGTCACTGTTATGCTCAGGTAGCGCCACCATTAGGTCACCATCTCCGACTCTATGGCTCGCTTCCCCCAGTAATTCTATGGGGTTGAGCAACAGGTTGCGGACCACGATAAAAATCAAAATGGGCAAAGTAACTACAGATAGAATAACGATCAATGCAGTGATCAGACTAATAGTTTTACCTGAGCGGTAAAGTAGCGACTTAGGGATCGTAGAAATATAAAAGTAGCCTCCGCTTAGTTGCGCGCTGTAGGTCATCCTTTCTACATTATCAATACTATGAATAACGGTAGAGTCTAATTGCCCAAGGTCAGCAATATAGCCAATTTCTTCTATTTCACTGGCGCTTAAGTAGTGGCCAATGAGGTTCGTATCTGAGCTGAATAACACTTCACCATCAATGCTCACTAATAGGTTTAGCGTATTGTCGTAAGGTGCTTCGAGAATACTGGTACTTAAAAGAGAAGGAGAGACTTGTACGACGATATAACCTTGTTGTCTAGGTTGCTTGAGCTCGTAATCTACGCTGTATATTTGCTGGACAAAATACAGCTGTGTACCTGCACTTGAGGCAACCATAAATTGATGTTGGCGCAAGTTACTTTGCATGATTTGTTTGGCGAAAGGGTAGAGGTTTGGCGCTTCGCCTAAGTTACTGGAATAAAATGCGGAGCTTCTGCCATTGGGAGATAAAAGATTGATGCTGATAATATCTGGGTAGGCTTCACTATAACTGGCAAATACATCCATCAGTGCACCTAAACGTTTGGTTTTTTCCATCCTTTCAAGGTTGGCCGAATTAAGAAAGTCACTAAGTACTGGAGAGGTTGAGAGCAGTTTTGTTGTTGACTGGTAAATCTCAATATAATTGAACATCTTCTGCTGTTGTTGTTCAACGAAACGACTAACAATGAGCTTGGCTTGTTTTTGCGTTGAGCTAGTTACATTCGTGAGCGTAAATCCGCCAAGAAACAGCAAGGGTAATATCACAAGCGGGGTGATATACCAAAGGAGTCGAATACTTAACTTGCTTGTTTTCATGGATAACTAGCTGCCTTGCTACACGAAATCTTAATGACAAAAAAATTAACATGAGTATTAAATCATAAGCGGGGAGAGGTGAATACTCAAGTTTGTCCAATTGCGTCGAAAATACGATAAAAGGTGGGGGGGCTAAATAAAAAGCCTCCAAAAAGGAGGCTTTCGGATCGAAATTTTACAGCAGATTAGAAGTTATACTTCATACCTAGTGATAGACGACGACCTTTAACATCGAAGAATTCACCGTCATCGTATGTATAAGGTGTACGAGGCGGCTCTCTATCAAACACGTTATTTACACCAACACGTAGTTGTAGATCTTCAACCAAGTAAGTTTTATACATGAAATCTACAGTAGTATAAGAAGAAACCTCGTTGAAGTTGTTATCTTCAGGTGTCCACTCGTTATCTTCAACAGTGCTGTGGCGATAGTTTACTGTTACTACGTATGCAGAATCATCATGCGTGTATAGCGCGCTGAAACGGCCTTTCCAGCGTGGTGCGTCATCCGTTTCACCCATGTAGTTACGGAAGTCTTCCGCACGGCCTGTTGAGTTTTGGTTATCTTCAATCAAATAAGTCGCAGTTAGTTTAAGTGCAAACTCACCGTTTAATGCGTCAAATTTGTATGCAGATTCAAAGTCCATGCCTTTTTTGGTGATTTGTGCTGCGTTAATTGGACGCGCATAGTAGTTCTCAATTTCACCAGTATCTTTGTTACGAACAAAGTTACTACAGAACGGATTATCTAGAGAAGATGCTTCGTAGCATAGCTTAACACTGTCGCGACCAAAGTACTCAATTGCACCGTCGATTTCAAATGACCAGTAATCAACAGTAAGATCCAAGCCTTCAACAAACTCTGGCGTGTAAATTACACCGATAGTGTAGTCATTAGATACTTCGTTTTTCAGCTCAGTATTACCTTGAATGTAACCAGGTAAGCTACCACCAGATAACCATTCATCAGAAGGCATCCAACCAGCAGCTAGACCAGCAGCTTGACAGTTGTTGATGATGTTATCTCTGTACTTGTAGTCACTGCTTAATTCTGCAATTGAATCTGCGCGACAAATGTCTGCACGGCCTGAGCTATAAGTTTTAGAGTTTGGAGTAAACAGGTCACCTAGGTTTGGCGCACGTACCGATTTAGAACGGTTTACACGTACACGTAGTTCGTCAGTCACGCCCCAGTTTAGTGCTAGTTTCCAAGCATCGTCACCACCTGTTACAGAGTAATCCATGTAGCGGTATGCACCTTCAAAAGTAAGGTCAGTAGCTAGGAATTCATCCATCAGTAGCGGTACAGAAACCTCTGCTGAGAATTCTTTAACTTCGATTTCGCCATCCATAGGTAGGCTTGAGTTACCTTTAATAAGGCCCTGCTCCATGTTTTCAGATGGACGGATCTTAGCAACTTCACGGCGGTGCTCAGCTGTAAACGCTGCACTTACGTAACCTGCCGGTAATTCGAATAATACACCATCAACCGTTGCACCAAATACTGCTTGGTCGTGTCTTGCAAAACGAGTTGCAGTCGTTGAAATATAACCTAGTTGTTCCTGAGTTGCGCTTGTTGCACCCATTGGGTTGAATGGTACACAACCTTCACGTGCACCAGTCACGTTACCTTCAGCATCACGGGTAGCACACACAACTTGACCATCGATTAATACAGAGTCAATCGCATTAGCTAGGTTGTTTTTGTAAACTTCACCAGTCCACAGCGTGTCTTGTTCGATGCGACCGAATTGGAAGTATGTGCTGTAGCTCCAGTCATCGTTAATGATGCCTTCAGCACCAATTGATGAACGGAACACTTCACGCTCTTGGTTATACTTACGGTCACCCCATAAGTTTTCGTTTGCTTGATAAAGTGTTACAGAGTCTAGACCTGCGTCATCCATCACTTTACCCATGGCATCGTTTACAAATGCGCTATCGCGACGGATTGTGTGTGAGAAGAATGCAGGGCTACTTTCAGTCGTTGCTTCTGTCTTAGAATAAGTCGCATCAAATGTAAGTGCATGTTCATCATTCAGCTCATATGTACCGTAAAGAGTACCGATCATTCGCTCAAGTGGTGTGCGGAAATAATCTTTATAACCGTGTCTGAAGATAGCATCACCAGGGTTTGCTTCGTCATACGTGTAACGGCCAGCAGCACGCTTTGAAATAGCTGGGTTAGGATCATCGATTAGACCAAGACCGTAATCGAATGGACGCATTGTACCGTCTTCATCGAAAGTGAAGTGGTGGTTCTCAAACGCTTCACGTGTCTTTGTACCAGTCCAAGCAAAGAAGTCACCACGCTCTGAGTAATAGCCAAGCGCTGTTGGGTGATTAAACTCGATATCAGCAGGAATACCGTCACTACCACCTGTATTTGCAGGGTTAGAGATAGATCTCATGCCGCGCTTGAAGAAGTCACGGTCTAGTTTCGCGTAGCTTTCATTTTTGGTGTAGTTTAAAGAGGTAATGAAAGATAGCTTTTCTAGTTCTTGACCACCTGTAATAGAGAAGAAATATTCCTCACCACCGCTTTGTTCAGGCTTTACTGTAGACACATCAACTTCTACACCATCGAATGACTTTTTAGTGATGATGTTTACAACACCAGCTACAGCGTCAGCACCGTATACTGCTGCTGCGCCACCTGTTGCGATTTCTACGCGCTCAATAATAGAGGTAGGGATGTTGTTTAAATCTACTGCAGTGTCACCAACAGAACCAGGCACAAAACGACGACCATTAACTAGTACTAATGTACGCTCTGAACCTAAACCACGTAGGTCAGTTGTATTTAAGCCTGATGCATAGATATAGCTAGTAGTATTCTCTGGAGATAGGCCAACTGTTGCTTGAGGCATTTCAGCTAAAAGGTCATTTACGTTTGTGATGCCTTGGTTTTCAAGCTCCACACCACCGATAACGGTAACTGGAGTCGGCGAAGTTAGGTTGACACGTTTAATTCGAGAACCTGTAACTTGAATACGCTCTACTGATTTTGCTTCTGTCTGCTCGTTTGCAACAGCTACTGAACTACTTACGGCACCGGCCACTAAAGCAACTTGGATACCCGCGGTAACTAGATTTAACTTCTTCAACATTTTGACCCTTATTTACTTTGTTTATAACGACGGTCAACTCTTTCCATACATATGAAAGAGGAGATATCGCAATATAGGTGCAGCGTTTTTACCATAAACAATTGTTAAATATGGCTTTTGTCTAAATGTGTATGATGTTTATAAAAGGTGTAATGTGTGATTTTGTTGTTCCTGTTTTGATTTTGTTTTTATTAATCATGGGGTTATATTTGTTTGTTGTGTCATCTTTTGTTTACGGTTAGTGAGTGTTTACAAATTCTGTTATTGTTTTGAGAACAATAAATTTATATTTGATAGGAATGGTATAAGTTTTAGCGGTAATTTTGAGCGTATTTGTAGCTGTATTTGTAATTTTTATGTAGTATTTGCTGTGTTAAAAATGAGCGTTTGATATTTTGGAGATCATTTTTGTGGGAACTTTTAAAGATAGGCTGAAAATCAACCTATCTTTTCACGATAGATGGCTAGTTCTGTATAGCTTTTAGGCGTCTGAGTTTGAGCTGCTCTTGAATAGCCTTTCCCTGATAGCCTTTTGCAATGATCTCTTGTACGTCTATGTTGCGAGTTGCTAAAAAGTTCTGTGTAAGTTTGTCACAAAGCACGCGTAAATTATCACTTACCTTGCTACAAATATAACAAAAACGCGCTAATTTCTCAGGTCTGCGCCATGCGTCAATATTTTGTAATATAATAAGCCAATCCTCCGGTGTTTTACTTTCCTTGCTCAATAAATCGAGATTTGTGATGAGCTCTTTGCTGCTTTCTATGTAACTATTAAGTACTTTGAATTGTTTTGCTTGCGCTAACTGAATCAAGCTAGTACCCGAAAAGTAACAGGCAAGGCTGAATTGTGCTAACCCATCTAACTCATCATTTTTTTCAAGTTTAGAGAGTGCATGTTGGAACTTTTCATAGGTTACTTTATCCCATGTTGGGATATATGGAGTGACAGCATCAAGCGCACTGAGCCTCCAAACGGTATGTAGAAAGTGCCCCAAACCTCTATCTTGGATTGTCTTTTCTATTTCTAGCCAAATACGCTCTTTGGTTAAGGTTTTTAATTCACCGTGAGCAACCATGGTTTGCATAAGCTGCCAAGTTTCAGCGGCAATGGTGAAGTTGTATTCTTTATAACGAGCTGCAAATCGGGCCACTCGTAACACTCTAAGTGGATCTTCACTAAAAGCACTGCTGACATGGCGTAAAATTCTGCTTTCTAAATCTTTTTGACCGCCATAAGGGTCGATAAGTGAACCATCATCATCTTTAGCAATTGCATTAACGGTAAGATCTCGGCGAAGTAAATCTTCTTCCAGTGTGATTTCAGGGCCGAAGTCGCAAATAAATCCGGTATATCCTTGACCACTCTTACGCTCAGTGCGCGCAAGTGCGTGCTCATCTTTGGTCGTTGGATGTAAAAACACGGGAAAATCATTACCAACCTGCTGATAACCAAGTTTGCTCATTTGCTCGAGTGTGCTGCCAACGACGACATAGTCTCTTTCTTTTACTGGGCGCCCTAGCAGTTCGTCTCTAACTGCACCGCCGACGAGGTAGGTTTTCATTTTCTATGTTCCATTTTCTGCGATTCGAGGTTTTATCTTGAACCGGATTTTGCCATTATAGAGCGCATCATAACAATAAAGAGACAAGTCGTGTATTTACGCTATTTTGGGTTAACTGAAAAACCCTTCTCGATTGCTCCAAATCCTGAATTTTTATTCCTTAGCGAACGTCACAAGGAAGCACTTGCACACTTAACCTATGGGTTGGGTGACGCGGGTGGCTTTGTGCTACTGACAGGTGAAGTGGGAACGGGAAAAACCACAGTAACACGCAGCATGTTGGCTCAATTACCTGAATCAACGAAAGTTGCTTTTATACTTAATCCATCACTATCAGAGCTTGAACTACTTGCGACGATTTGTGACGAGTTGGGGATTACTTATGACAGCAACAACGCCACGTTAAAATCGCTTACCGATGTGATTAAGCATAGATTGTTAGAGAACCATCATAGTGGTGGTCATACTATGTTGATCATTGATGAAGCTCAGCATTTAGCACCAGAGGTACTTGAACAGCTTAGGCTGCTAACAAATCTAGAAACAGATCATAAAAAATTGCTACAAATTGTATTGGTAGGTCAGCCCGAGCTACAGCATTTGTTACAGCGCAACGAGTTACGTCAATTGGCACAAAGGATCACAGCACGTTATCACTTGCTACCACTTAGCGAATCGCAAGTATTTGCTTATATACAGCACCGACTGCAAAAAGCTGGTTGTCAGCAAGCGTTGTTCCACCACGATGCGGTAGCCTATGTACATCAAGTGACAGCTGGGATCCCAAGATTAATAAACTTGTTGGCCGACAGATGTTTATTAGGTGCTTACTCGGCATCGCAAACTCAGGTAACGAAAGCAATCGCTGTTCAAGCTGCAAAAGAGGCGCTACCCACTAATTTAGTGCCAGTCGCAAACCAGGAAAAGAGTCGCGTGCCTTTATTGTTTACGGCTTGGCTTGGGGTGTTATTTGTTGCAGGCTTTGGCTTGGCAAAATTGGTGTAGAGGGAAACATGTCGTATTTAACAAGTGCAATGAAACAGTCGCAACAAGGCGCAGATGCCGAACAGGATTATTTGAGTCAACGCCAAGACGCCCAGCTCATTTTTTATAAAAAGCTTGTTACCTATGCCGGTGCGGGTCTCTTGTCTTTGTCTTCACTTGGGGCGGGGTATTATATTGGTAAGATAACGACCCCAGCAGAAGTGCAACCAGCAGTAACGTCTAAAGTGGAGCCGAAAAAAGAAGAGCAAGCTGAGCTTTCTACAGATCTTGCGCTGGAGAATAATCAGCAGGCGCAAAAAGCCAATGTTGCTAGTCAAGAAGTGAGTACACCAGCGACTACTTCAGCGACAAACAACACTGTTAATCCTAATCTAGCGACGCAAACTGCTGAGCCTGAGCAGCACTTCCAGTGGGTATCTGTGCAAATTGGCGTTGATAACCAAGGCAAGCCTTTATATCAACAACAATTGGTCCCGGTAGATTCTGTTAAAGCTGTACCTGTTGTTCCTGCCCCTACATCTGATGCCATTCAACCTAATCAGGTTACTCAAGATTCATCTCCTGGAGAGATCCAAATGGCTGGTGAATATGCGGGTTATCGCGTATTTGGCGCTAAGCCAAAACCACAAAATGATGAACTTGCCGGGGTATCAGAAGAACTTAAAAAAGCCTTTGCCGAGGCGGTAAAAGAAACGGCACCGCATGAAGAGCCGGAGGTGCTTTCTACGACTAAGGACTCTGCTTCAGCTACGCCCATCGCGCTGCTGCCTGCTCAATTGCAAAATAGTATTCCAAGCTTACGTTATCAAGCGCATATTTATGCTACCGACTCGCATGAGCGGTGGATAAAAATAAACAATAGACCTTTATATGAGGGTGATAGTCTAGGTGCTTTGACCGTTGTAGAAATTACACCAGAGCAAACACGTTTTGATTTCGACGGTATTGAATTCAGCCTCGAGGCAATGGAGGACTGGCTGCCTTAATATCAAGGCAGCATTGAGTGTTTAAAAAACCGAATAAGATCAAGCTTGAATTCTTCAGGCTTGATCGCTGACTCTAGCTCATCGTTTGCTTTTTTCGCGCTTAAATCTATATCCTGAACTTCAATGTAATGCATGTGCTTAGAGTGATAAAACACTTTTACTACGGGTTTTAGCGGCGTTTTGGGATTGCTTTGGGCAATAACACCGACCTTACCACTAGTGAGCTTTACTAAGGTGCCCACGGGGTATACGCCAATGCAAGCAATAAACCGGCTTAGTAGTTGTTCGTCAAAATGGTGAGGGCAGCCTTCACGCATTAACTTAAAGGCTTTAATTGGTGTCATACCTTCTTTGTAGACGCGCTCGGCGGTCAATGCGTCATACACATCTACAATAGCGGCCATTCTCACATGCTGTGGTAGTTCGTCCGCGGTTTTGCCATAAGGGTACCCTGTGCCATCTAGGCGCTCGTGGTGATAACCCGCAATTTCGCAAGCAACTCGTCCAAGACCCGCATTGAGCAAAATATCAAAGCTATATTTTGCGTGTGATTTCATAATGCCGTATTCATCTAAGCTCAACTTTCCAGGCTTATGTAAAATATCGTCGGGAATTTCTATCTTACCAATGTCATGGAGTAGTGCTCCTGTAGTCATTTCCTCGGTTAACTCTCTCGAATAGCCAAGGTGCTTACAGAAAATAGCCATTAAGATAGAAACATTAATAGAGTGCTCCAATAAATAGGCGTCTTTTTCTCTGATCCGAGCAATGCAGGAAAGCGCATCTTGATTACGAAAAACGGAGTCAATAAAGCCACTCGCTGTTGCTTTAAACGCCTCTATTTCTATCGCTTTACCCGCTTTAATATCCGCAAACGCTTTGCTTTGAATTGCTTTTGCTTCGTCGTAAAGTGTCACTGCGTGTTGCATTTCTGCGTCAACACTACACTTAGTTTGCCAAGGATCATGCTCTGGTTTATGCGGCTCTTCTATATTTTCATCATGAGGAGGTTCATCGTGAGGGTCGTGTTCTGAAAGGCGCTTACTGGGATCGACCGTTACCTCTAAAACACCACTCTTTTGTAGCTTTGTAATGCTTGTTTTCGTTCTCACCCAGCCCTTGGTTTTAATCGCAACTGAGCCTGTCTGCTTTGTCACACCGACAACAAACATACCTGGCTCTAAATCACTGATATTAATATTAATCTCTGGCATGAGGATTCCTTTAGTTGTGTCTTTAAGCGTAGCAAAGCTTGGTAAAATAGAAAGGATTAAAATATAAATATGATTGATTTTCCCCCAATAAACCCGCATCCTGAAAAAAACAAAAAGGAGTCTATCTTATGCGCTTATCTCCCTTGGCATTAGGCCTCATTGCCACTTTGTCTTGGCATGCGAATGCCAATTTGAAACAACAAGTTGCAGAGTCTATGCCTGAACTTGAATCTTTATACCTACATTTACATCAAAACCCTGAGCTCTCTTATAAAGAAGAAAAAACAGCAGGGCGTTTGGCGGATGAAATGCGCAGACTAGGTTATGACGTGACTGAAAATGTGGGTGGTTTTGGTGTTGTCGGCATGCTGAAAAACGGTGATGGTCCAACGGTGATGATCCGAGCCGATACCGATGGTTTGCCAATTATTGAAGAAACAGGGAAGCCATACGCGTCAAAAGTAAAGGTGAAAGATGATGCGGGGAATTTGGTTGGTGTGATGCACGGTTGTGGTCACGACATCCATATGACCAGTTTAATCGGCACAGCAAAACAGCTAATGGCTAACAAGGAAAAATGGCAAGGTACATTGATGTTAGTAGCTCAACCCGCTGAAGAAGTGGGGGGCGGCGCAAAAGCCATGTTAAAGGAAGGGTTGTATACTCAGTTTGCTAAACCCGATCATGTTATTGGTTTACATGTAAGTGCTGCGGTTCCTGCCGGTAAAGTGGCGATCGCACCGGGTTATGCTCTGGCTAATGTTGATTCAGTTGACATCATAGTTAAGGGGAAAGGGGGCCATGGGGCCTATCCACATACTACCATCGACCCTGTGGTACTGGCATCGCGAATTGTTATGGGACTACAGACCATTACATCACGAGAGATCTCTCCGTTAGAACCGTCGGTGATCACAGTAGGCTCTATTCACGGTGGTTCTAAGCACAACATCATTTCAAACGAAGTGAAGCTACAATTGACGCTACGTTCTTATAATCCGGATGTACGTGAGCAACAAATTACGGCAATCAAACGCCTGACTGCAGGCATAGCACAAAGTGCAGGATTGGAGGACAGTCTTGTGCCTGAGGTTATCGTTCATGAAAGCGAAAGCATTCCATCTACGTATAATAACCCCGAGTTGGCTGAGTTTGTAACTAGCGCCATTAAGCAGGAAATTGGTGCAGAAAATGTTGAACAATCTCAGCCGGTGATGGCTGGTGAAGATTTCGGCTTATATGGTCGTACTGATGACAATGTGCCAATTACCATTTTTTGGCTAGGTGGTGTTAATCAAGCAGTATTCGATGCGGCACAAAAAAGCGGTGAGCCTTTACCTTCATTACACTCTAGTAAATTTGCGCCGGATTATCCTATCGCCATCGCGACAGGAGTAAGAGCAATGACCAATAGTGCACTTGCTTTATTTAATCAAAAATAAACTTTAGCTAGCATAGTAAAAAGGTAGCCGCGGCTACCTTTTTTAGTTTTTAGTCTTTGTTTGCTGCTGCAAGCATTAACTCTCTATTGCGCTCTAGTTTTACCAGCATTGCATCCGCAATGGGTTTGAACTTAGCTAGCTCAGACTGAGGTAATGGTTCAGACTTCGGCAGTTTTACCGTTTTAGGGTTACGGTGTACACCGTTTACTAAAAACTCATAATGAAGATGAGGACCCGTCACACGGCCGGTTGCACCGACGGTACCAATTTTTTGTCCTTGCTTCACTTTTTGACCTGTTTTCACGGCACGTTTATTCAGGTGTAAGTACTTGGTCACATATTTGCTACCGTGCTGAATAAATACATAGTTACCATTGAGCCTATTGTAGCCAGACTTAAGTACTTTACCGTTACCTGAGGAAACCACCGGTGTGCCTACGCGTGCCGCATAGTCTATACCATTGTGAGACGACACCCGACCAGTCACGGGGTGAAGGCGACGCGGATTAAAGCTGGAGCTGATATATTTGAAGTTAACCGGTGCTCTTAAGAAGGCTTTTTTCATGCTGCGGCCTTCAGGGGTATAGAACTCATCATCAGTATGACGAACCGCACTGTAGCGCTCGCCCTGATTGATAAATTCGGCTGCAATAATTTTGCCATTGCCGATTTCTTCACCGTCTACGTAGTGCTTTTCAAACACTAATGCGAAAGAGTCACCCTTGCGAATATCGTTTGCAAAGTCGACATCCCAACCAAAAATATCGGCGAAGTTCATTATTTGACGTTCGCTAAGACCGGCTGAAATACCTGCGCTCCAGAAGCTGGAGCTGATCTCGCCACCTGCTGATTTTTCGCGAGTTTCGATTTCTTTGCTTTCGATTTTAGTTTCGTAGCTACCCTCGTCGTTTAGAGTGACCAATAAGGTGTCCGTTTTTGACAAGATGTATTTTAATTGAGCTAATTCACCCTCATCATTGCTAGCAAAGCTAAGCACTTCTCCCGGGTGGATTTTAGTCAGCTTACGGGTTTCTGCGTTGGTATTGACCAGATTGTGTAACGTTTTGGCAGAATAACCTGCGCGTTTAAAAATCACGGCTAGACTGTCACCAGACTTAACTTTGTGGTCTTTAAATTCAAATACAGGTTGTTTAGGGGCAGACTCAGGCGTGATGGCTGGCGCTGCATCTAATTCAGTAAGTTGCTCTGTTTTTTCTGATATTTTTACTGGCAACTCATAACGTTTCCCAACTTCTAAAGCTTTTCCGTCATTGTCTTTTGAAGCCGTTGCTTTTTCAGAGGGGATCAGGGCAATTCCGACCATCGCAGATAGGAAGCCGATGATGAGCACTTTGTGCTTTTTGGGGAGCTTATGAACCACATGAACCATAATGCGCCTTTTCTGCTGTCAAGAATTATTGTAGATAATATTGCAGGATATACGTAATAAACCCGTAATACCAGCGTTTTGTGCATTTAAACTCGGATAAATATAGGCTAGAATCGAGCGATTACAAGTTATAGCTGTTGGAGTGAGAATTGTGGATTTAGAAACTGCATTTGCAGAGATTAGCCGTGGTGCAGAAGAAATTCTGTTGCAAGATGAATTAAAAGAAAAGCTGAAGTCAGGTAAAAAACTACGTATTAAAGCGGGTTTCGATCCAACAGCGCCTGATTTGCATTTAGGACACACAGTGCTAATCAATAAAATGAAAACCTTTCAAGACTTAGGCCACGAGGTGATTTTCTTGATTGGTGATTTCACCGGTATGATTGGCGACCCAACGGGCAAGAATGTAACTCGTAAGCCACTCACTCGTGAAGATGTACTGGCAAATGCAGAAACATACAAAGAACAGGTTTTCAAAATCCTTGATCCTGCTAAAACCACAGTTGCATTCAATTCTGAGTGGATGGAAAAGCTAGGCACTGCCGGTATGATCAAGCTTGCTGCACGTCAAACTGTGGCACGTATGCTTGAGCGCGACGACTTTAAAAAGCGTTATGCAAATGGCCAAGCAATCGCAATCCACGAATTCTTATATCCACTGGTTCAAGGTTGGGACTCGGTTGCATTAGAGGCGGATGTTGAGCTCGGTGGTACCGATCAGCGCTTCAACCTATTAATGGGTCGTGAGCTACAAAAAGACGAAGGGCAAAAGCCGCAAACAGTACTGATGATGCCGTTACTTGAAGGCACCGACGGTGTACAGAAAATGTCTAAGTCATTAGGTAACTACATCGGTATTACTGACGCGCCAAACGATATGTTCGGTAAAGTGATGTCGATTTCTGATGATTTAATGTGGCGTTACTACGAATTACTAAGTGCAAAAACACTGGATGATATCGCTGCACTTAAAGAAGAAGTTGCGGGCGGCCGTAACCCTCGTGACATTAAGATTGAATTTGCAAAAGAAATGATTGCTCGATTCCACAGTGAAGCTGACGCTGAAGCGGCACATCAAGACTTTATCAAGCGTTTCCAAAAAAATGCCTTACCTGATGAGATCCCTGAAGTCACGGTAACTATCGAAGGTGAAAGCACGTTTATCACTAACTTGCTAAAAGAAGCAGGTTTAGTGGCAAGTACTTCAGAGGCGATGCGCATGATCAAGCAAGGCGCAGTAAAACTTAACGGCGAAGACAAAGTAACAGATACTAAATTAGAAGTTACTAAAGGTTCTTGTGAAATCTACCAAGTAGGTAAGCGTAAGTTTGCGAAAGTAACGGTAAACTAAATTAGTTTGCCTACACTTCATCTTAAAAAGGCTAGGCTAGCGAGTGACTAGCCTTTGTAATTTGAGATATAAAAAGAGCGGTTATCGCTCTTTTTCAAGACAAGTCAATTCCCGCTTCAATTTCGCCTATTCCCACGCAAACTTTATTCTTAATTAAGCTGCAAAAATCGCCTTCAAACCTTGATTGATTTTGATCATGAACATTATTTGAGTGTTGTTGAATGCAAGCAAGCTTATCAGAATTACACCTTGGCAGAGTTTACCCTAGCCAGTATGCTTAGGTTAGGGTTAATGGTGTAGCGCATACATGGAACAAATTGAGATATTCGAGATCCCAAGTCCGTGTAAGGGGATCTGTCAGGTAAATAATCGCGGTTATTGTAAAGGTTGCTATCGCAGTCGCGAGGAGCGCTTTGAGTGGAATAATTTGAATAACGAGCAAAAGCGTAAAGTTATCTCGTTGTGTCAGCAACGTTATAAAAGGTATCTGCAACGAAAGTCAAAATCAGAGCATATGGATGATGATCAAAAAGGGGAAAACTTTAAATTTGATATTTAGCTTTAAGCATTTTTATTATTCCTTGTCGCTCAAACTCCTCTAACTTTGCTTTGATAAGTGGAACTAGTTGTTCGTTACGCTTATGTACAAAGTGGAAACTTTCAACGACGGCTAAATTTTTTATCTGTAATGTTTCTTCATTTATGTTCTTTAGATGTGGCTTTAAGTGAAAGTCGAGTATTAATGCACCTTCAACCTGTTTCTGCATGACTAAGTTAAGCTGCGCCACCGCGCTTTTAACGCCAATAACATAGGCTGTGGTATGGTGTTCAGCCAAATAAGTAGTTGCGACAGGGTAGCCGCTGCGGACCGTTAAAGATTTGATTTCGTTAAGCTTGCAGTGAGCACATAGGGTGAATAACTGTAAATTAAACTGAAATAAAGGATAGTCAATACGGCGCAGGTTTGGATACTCATTCTCCACACTGGCAACTCGAGCTAGCTGTCCGTCTAAGTTTCCTGCGTTGGCTGCAATTAAAGAGCCTTTATGATTAAACTCCTCAAGGCGTAACTCTATTCCGAGAGATTGATAAACCATTTCCATCAGCTCTATCACATAGAGCGCTTGTGGAGTTTGCGGCGGTTTATTGAAGCGCATAACTTTTGGCAGTTCATTCGCGGCGTGTGCAACAGTTGAAATAATCATTAGTAAACACAGTAATACGGCTTTCAATCCAACTCCTTCGGTGGGTCACTCAGCGATTTTTATGCATTTAAGTATACATAATTTTTACAATAAAGGGCACGCTATCGCGCTTTAATCAAAACTAGATTTTGCTGCAATAGACAGACTGCCTTGTGATACACTTGAGCTTTCCTTTGCTTAAAATTGAATGATGCGTAATGAGCTATAACCTGTGTTTGCTACCTAGACAAGAAAAATACCAAATTCAACTAGAGTATGAGGCGTCGTTTTGGGCCTACCAAATAAAACGAGGCAAAAAAAGTAGAGAAGCGATTTATGACACCATCAATCAAAGGCCGTTGTCTGAACAGGATACGCTAAAGCAAAAGTTTGAGTATTACCTGAGTCTAATGCTTGCTTGATGCTGACAATTGAATTGCTCCCCGCCGTAATGACGCCGCTTGTTAATAAGTTTTATGCTGCACATAAGGTGCGGGGACGAGCTGCAAAACACGACAAAGTTTGGGTTGCAAAAAATAGCAATGAAATTATCGCAGCTTGTCGTTTGCAGCCGGTAGACGGATATTGGTTGCTGGTGGGCGTTTATATTGCTTCACAACATAGAAAACAAGGCATTGCGAAGAAACTAATTGAAACCGTTATTGCACAGTTTCGTAGTCAGCAGCCACAGCAGATAATTTATACTTTTGCTTACTGTCATCTTCATGACTTTTACAGTGCACTAGGGTTTCAAAGCAATTCACGAGAGCTACCACCCGAACTTGCTTCTCGCTTATCTAGTTATCTTGGACAAAATCGTCAACTCGTGGCAATGTATTACGTCTAGTTAACAACCTCGGCTTTTTATGTTTCGCCTGTGTTTTATATTTTGTATTTGCCTATTTACTGCATTGGTAAATGCTGCACAAATTTCTCGACTTTCACCCGCGGAAGGATTATCACAAAGTTACGTAAATACGTTGCTCATAGATGAGCAGGGCTATTTGTGGCTTTCTACCGAAGGAGGACTTAACCGTTACGACGGTTATCAAGTGCTGGACGTGAATGGACCAGATGGCGTGCTTGATAAAGTGCAAGTGAATTATATTTACCAGGACAACCTTGGTGGCATTTGGATCACCACGGGGATCGCGGGTTTATTGCGATACGACCCGATGAAAGACGAGTATAGAAAGTACATAGAACCCCCCTCCACAGAGGACGAGTTTTATTCCAATTTGGTTAATATCGTTTTAACCAAAGATGATGACCATATGTGGGTTGTACGCACCAATGATGTTGCTATCCTCAATATCCATACAGGCAAACTTGAGAGTGAAGTGACTTTACCGCTAGATGAAGAAAGCGGTTTTATACGTGCCGTTTATCAACATCAAGACATCTTGTTTATCGCCACTTCAGAGCGCTTGTTTGCATATCATTTAACAACGAAAAAACTAAGACCCCTTGACCACCTTGCTCCCATTGCACATCCCTATCAAACAAATACTAAATCACTATTTATTTTAGACCAAGATACCTTGCTCGTGGGAGCGGTTCAGGGGATGTACGAGCTAGATATTTCTCAATTACTAAAAGATTTTGACGCAGAGGTACCGTTTAAAACGCTGCTTCCTGAGCTAAACATATGGAAAATGCTCAGACATGATGAACACACCTTGCTACTTGGTACCGACAAAGGTCTTGTTTATTACACGATTCAAGATGGCAATGCGGTTCGTGATAAGCGTTTGTCTACAAGCGTATTTTTGCCATCAAATACCAGTGTTATCGATATTGTTAAAGACAACTATGGTGGGCTTTGGGTTGCGACTAAAGAAGATGGTGCATTTTACTTACCAGACAGCACGCTGGCGTTTGACAACGTTAGCGATCTTACCGTTGAAGGTGAAGGTTTTTCTCACAGTAATGTCTGGGCAATGCATGAATCTAATCAGTTCTTGTGGCTGGCAACAAATGACGGCCTAACACGATACAACTCAAAAACCAGAGAGACTAAACAGTTTCTAAAGGGTTACTTGGGTGACGAAATTCTCTCAGAGTTTATTATCTGGAAGATTGCGGAGTATAACAATAAGCTTTGGCTAACAACTGTGAAAGGATTGTTTGTCTTTGACCCTATTACTCATGAAGTGACAAGACCCAAGGCTAATAACCCAGAAGATAAAGAGATACTGACCTCCTTTGTGAAAGGAGGGGAGTTGTTAGCTGATGGTAAGTTTTATTTCGTAAATAGTGACATTGGGATGTTCGTTTATGATATTGATACAGCAGAGCTGACACACCTGACGAAGTCATTTGAAAATGTCGATCCGTTTCTTACTTATGGCTTCTACCCACCACTTCCAAACGAACCGCTTAAACCCCTTTACTACTATGCTGGCGTATTGCTGCAATATGATCCGCAGTTGGAAACGCTAACTGAGATCTATAAAGCGCCAAAGGCAAATAAGCATTTAGCGGTTGATATCACCACCTATACCATAGATAAAAATAATATCTTGTGGTTGTCGTTATCATCCTTTGGTTTGATTGGTCTGACGCTGGACGGTTATGAGCCGATTTATAACATCGATTTAAAAGCCCATAAAATAGATACTTTGATGTATGAAATGCGCCAAGACAAAGAAGGAATGATTTGGATGTCATCTCACAAGGGAATTTGGCGTCTAGATCCGGATAATTTGCACTTACAACAATTCACCACCGAGGATGGCATACTTTCTAATGAATTTAATGGTGGTGCTTCCGTGATGTTGGAAGATGGTCGCATTGCGTATGGTATGTTAAAAGGGTTTGTGGTGTTTTCTCCTGATGACAATCGGCCTAAAAAGCCATTACTTGATCATGTTAATATCACCAGCGTGGATTTAATTTCTCGGCCAAATCAAAAAGCTGGATTAAAGCAATTTGATCACATTGAACTTGAACATGACGATATTGGACTCGAAGTGTCATTCTCTGCGATGGCATTTAGCTATCAGGATCGGATCATTTATGAGTATCAAATATCTGGTGGTCAGAAGATCTTGAGCCGCAATCAAAATCGTGTGGTATTTCCTAAACTTAATCCCGGTGAATATGCGTTAAAAGTGTGGGCCAAAGACCCATTAACGGGCGATTATACGCCGCCTGCAAAATTAACCATTAATGTAAACTATCCCGCGTGGCGTTCACCCGTTGCGATTGCTGGATATGTGTTTCTCACGCTCTTACTACTGTCTCTTTGGAGCTATCGAAAGTATCGTGTTGAGCAACTTATTCTTGCCGCTCATAAGGAAACACAAGACCGCGAAGCTAGGTTGAAAATGGCGCTAGAGGGAAGTAACTCCGGCGTATGGGAGTGGCATGCGGGTAGTACGTTAATCTATCAGCCTCGATTAGTTACGGAGCTCGACTACGAGCTTGAGAGTGTCGGCTTGGACGATTACCTGCAAAAGATACATCCCTCGGATAGAGCCATGTTCCGTTTACAGTGGCTTGAGTTCGTCACAACGAACAAAGGGTTTATCGACTGTACTTATCGATTAAAAGACAGCAAAGGCCAGTGGCGTTGGTATAAGGATTTTGGCAAGGTACTCGAGTGGGATGAAGGTAATCCCACACAAGTGGCTGGCACCTATACCAACTTAACGCGTGAACGTTTATTTGAAGAGCGTGCCGCATTATTTGGGGCTGCGTTTGAGCAGACCCGTGACTGGGTTATGATCTTAGACAAAAGACTACGTATCCAGGCTTGTAATCGTGCGATGCAAAATGCCTTTAACCTTGACTCTATCCCGTCATCAAGTACTGCGGTAAAACTTGGGATGTCGAGACAAAAGCGGATGATGTATTTACGCCAAACGTTGGCGTTGGCAGTACATCAGCACTTGAGTTCAGAGGAAGTCGTTAGTCTGCCTAATGGTGACGAAAGAGACGTATTGATTAAGATTAGTGCCGTGGCAAATGGTGATGGCGAACTATACAGTTATGTCGTGGTGCTAACCGATATTAGCCAACAAAAGCGTACTGAAAAAGAGCTATATCAGCTCGCTAACTACGATTTACAGACGAAGTTGCCGAATAAAGCGTTATTGATGGATAGAGTGCAGCATGCTATCAAGCAGTCGCAGGCTCAAGAGACACATTTTGCATTATTGGTAATCAAATTCAATCGCTTACAGAATCTATACGATATTTATGGTGCAGACTTTGTGGCCGAGCTGCTTCCACTTCTTGCAACAAAGCTACGCTGTTGCTTCCGAGAATTAGACAGTTTAGCAACGGGGCATGATAAGTCGTTTTATGTGCTGATGGAGCATCTCGATAACCCTGAAAAGGTGCATCAATATGTAGAGTGTTTAGTTCACTCATTTAGCACACCTTTGGAGGCTGCTGGACATACTGTGCAGATGCAACCAACGATAGGAATTGCAATGTACCCGGATGATGCGTCCGACGCTTTTGAGCTCAATCAAGCGGCTAAGGCGGCCCTTGAGCATGTCAATGTACAACAAATTTCTAGTTATCAGTTTTTCCGCGAAGAGATGAATGGCAAGGTTAGACGTTCTCGTGAAGTCGAACAAGCGCTTATGCGAGCACTCAAAAATGGTGAATTTAGTAATCATTATCAGCCAATTGTCGATGTACAAAGCGATACCTTGCTTGGCTTTGAAGCGCTATTACGTTGGCCTGAAAATAGTGAGTTTTGCGCTCAGGAGTATGCGCTAGCAGCTGAACATGCAGGCGTAGTTACCGAGCTTACCTTACAAACCCTTTCTCGGGCATTGGTTGAATTGAGACACTGGCAAACCATTGAGCGCGATTTGTATATATCTATTAATCTATCCGCCATTGATTTTGAATCCTCGAGCTTGGTCGATAATATTCAACAGGCGCTAAGTCGCAGTAAAGTGTCTGGTCACTCAGTGGCTTTTGAGATAACGGAAACCGCATTGCTTTCTAACGTTGATAGCGCGGTGAAAGTGATGAAAGAAATAAAAGCACTAGGCTGTCGTATCTATATGGATGACTTTGGGACGGGGTACGCCTCTTTGACCTATCTGCAACAATTGCCTATTGATGTCATCAAGATAGATAAAAGCTTTGTACAACAAATTGCTGAGGATCCTGAAAGCTATTTAATCATTCGCTCATGTGTAAATTTAGCGCATGGACTGGGATTAAAATGTGTCGCTGAAGGGGTGGAAAACGACCTACAGTATCAGCGAATTAAAGCTGAGCAAGTTGATTATTATCAAGGCTATCGCTTCAGCTCGGCGATTAGTGGTGAACAGGTAGCGCAATTACTCTTTGAAACATCGCTGTAGCCTCTTTGGCTACAGCTTTTTACCGCAGTGGCGACAGTACATATGATGGACGCGTTGACTGCTCATTAGTTTAATTGCTTGGTTCGCTTCCAATTGGCTTAAGCCAAGCTCAATACGAAGCGCTTCTAAATGGGCTCTTTCACTTTTGTCGACATCGCCATCGACTAATGCATGCAGCACAGCCTCATTGAACGCATCTCGACGTTTGCGCATTTGGTCCGCAAAGCTTGAAGCCAAGAGGCCTGTGGGGATCGCGACCATACCCATACTGAGTAAAGTGATAAGACCACCAAAAAATTGCCCGAGCGGGGTGATTGGTACAACATCGCCGTAGCCCACGGTGGTTAGAGTGGCCATCGCCCACCACATGGCTTTGGGAATGGAGCCAAACTTATCCGGTTGCACATCGTGTTCAATAAGATAAATCCCGCAAGAGGCCATGATAAGCACCACACTCATAATGAAAAAGGCAGCAAGTAATGAGCTCGACTCTTCTTTAAATGCTGCGAGCAGCAACTGCATGGCTCGAGAGTAGCGCGTCAGCTTAAAGATCCTGAGTAATCGAATAACACGTAAAAAGCGCAGATCAAAAGTGATAAAGGCCATTAATATGGTTGGTAAAATAGCGATGAGATCAATCACCGCCAGCGGTGATATCAGATACTTTAGGCGCTTTTTCCAATTAGGTATATCCAAATGGCGGTAATCAAGTTTATCGACACAGCACCAAAATCTCAGTAAGTATTCGATGGCGAAGATGGTCACACTTACTAACTCTAGGGTTAGAAAATAGTGATGGTAAACTGT
The DNA here is from genome assembly GCF_024124685.1 of Pseudoalteromonas sp. OANN1. NCBI lineage: Bacteria > Pseudomonadati > Pseudomonadota > Gammaproteobacteria > Alteromonadales > Pseudoalteromonadaceae > Pseudoalteromonas > Pseudoalteromonas sp. OANN1. The sequence continues at coordinate 65,898 of NZ_JAMXSE010000009.1, read as the reverse complement.
TGCTAAGTCGCGCTCAGATTCCAACACGATAGCGACGACATTGGTTAAAATCAGGGTGATGAGGAAGATATCAACTGCCCGCCCAAGTTTTCGATACTGCCCTGTAGCCTCGAGCACCGCAGCCGTTTTTTCTCTGATGTGAAGTTGCATCAAGTTGCCAGCATCCCTTATCTTTTTTGTGTTTAGTTTAAGTGTAACACCATCTGAATGGTGCCTTCCTCAAAATCTCGAGATACGGTAAATCCAAGCTTTTTGGCAAGTCCTATCATACCGCTGTTTTCTGGCAGGGTGATCCCCTCTATGCTTTGCACGCCCTGTTTACGACAGTGCTTTATAGCGGCTTCCATGAGTATGCGTCCAAGCCCAAGGCCTTGGCAATCTGAGCGTACCACTACGGCAAATTCAGCCACTTGGTTATCTGGGTCCATCAATACGCGTGATACTCCAAGCGTTTGGTAGCTAGATTTATTAGGCACAGTGACGATAAACGCCATTTCTCGGTCGTAGTCAATTTGCGTCATTTTGGCGAGCTGTTCATGATTAAATTGCGGCAGTTCACCAAAGAAGCGGCGGTATCTATCTTCTTTACTTAAAGACTGATCAAATTCTTGGTGCGCTCTTTCATCCTCAGGACGAATAGGTCTCAAGGTTGCGGGGCGGCCATCTTTTAACGTCACGGTTTTTACCAGCTCTCTGGGGTAAGGTCGGATGGCCAAGCGCTTACGGCCAGATACCGGCTCGTATCGTCTTAGCGTAATACTGGCGTCGAGCACCTGGAACTGACCCGAGCAGGCCAAAATAGGATTGAGCTCCATATCAATGATATCGGGTTGGTCGACTACCATTTGAGACACTCGAGTGAGTAGGGCGCATAAACGGTATTTATCGACCTTTTCAGGTAGTGCCCGCTCTTTGATAAAGCCTTTATCATGGGCGGCTGCAATTAGGTACTTTGCAAGGTTCATATTCAGTGGCGGCAATGCCACCGCAGCTTGCGAGAAATTAAGCCCAGTGCCCGCCTCACCCAGTAAAATAACAGGGCCGACACCGGGTTCGGTTTTTACCGCTATCCGTAATTCTTGTCCACCAGCGCGTTTTGCCATGCGTTGCAAAGAGAAACCTTCTATTTCAGCTTCGGGTGCCGCCTCACGGATCCGTAGTAACATCGAAAATGCGGTTTGTTCTACTTCTTCGGCATCGTTGAGGTTGAGTACAACCCCACCCACTTCCGATTTAGAAGGAATATCATGGCTTATCAGTTTGAGTGCAACGGGAAAGCCAAGCTGCTGAGCTTGCTCTTTCGCTTCTGAGGGGGTGAGTGCGATTTGTGTCTCTATACATTCTATATCGTAATTAGCCAGCACCTGAGAAGCCAAATGGGTCGCGAGTTTATTGGCACCTGAATTTAAAAAGTCATTGATTAAACGTTTGCTTTGCAGGTGTTGCAGCTGGCCTTCATCACTGTAGGACTCAGGTGTTTGCGTGAGATGTTTTTGGTTTCGACGGTAGCTCACCAAGTGCATAAAGGCGCCAACGGCACCTTCTGGGGTGCGATAAGTTGGGATCTTAGCATTTGCGCATACAAGCCTTGCGGCGTAGGCCGCTTCTTCACCCATAAAGTTTGTCATCACATAAGGGCGTGCCATTTTTGGAATTTTGGCTAGGGTTTGTGCAATGATCTCGGCATAAGCGGTACTTGGCGCAAGCGCTGAAGGAGTATGAATTATCAATAAGTTTTTGACTTCGTCAGCCTTTAATAAAATCTCTAGTGCTTGTTGGTAACGTTTTGGCGAGGAATCACCAAAAATATCTATAGGGTTACAAGCATGATCCGTTTGTGGGATCAGGGCGCTGAGCGCTTGCTTGGTCTGCTCGCTTAGCACCGCCAGTTTGCCTGAGTTCTGTAGTAAGGTATCGACGGCCATAATGCCTGGGCCGCCGCCATTGGTTAAAATGGTCAGCTGTTCTACTTGCAGCAATTTGGGGTGTAAAGCAAGGGTTTGAGTGGCAGCAAATAGTTCCCTAAGATCGTTTACCCTCAGCATACCAGCACGCTGGAACATAGCATCATAAACCGCGTCATCGGAGGTTTTGCCGCCGGTGTGATTCAGCGCAGCGATTGCGCCAGCCTTGGTTTTTCCGGTTTTTATGGCGATGACAGGCTTACTAAATGCAGCGGCTCGAGCTGCAGAAATAAAGCGCCTAACATCGTCGATATTATCAATGTAAAGCAAAATAGCTTGGGTTTTTGGATCCCGTCCAAGGAAATCAAGTAGTTCGTCGAAATCGATATCAAGGCAGTCCCCAACGGAAACAAAGTAAGAAAAGCCGATTTTTTTATGTTGTGCCCAGTCCAGTATGGTTGAACATACCGCCGCCGATTGTGAAATAAAAGCAAGCTTACCGGGCGCTGCAACGGTATGAGAAAAGCTGGCATTAATACCCAAGTGAGGAATGAGTAAACCGAGACAATTAGGACCAAGTAAAGTGACTTTCGCTATTTTGGCAGCTTCTTTTAATTGTTGTTTGTGCTGATTATCAAGCCCCGCCGCGATGATGATTGCATGTTGACAGCCAATATCACCAAGTTCATTGATGATTTGCACTAAGGTTTGTTTGTTGGTACAAATAACAGCGAGATCAGGGACTTTGGGGAGCTGCTTGATGGCGCTGTAGGCGAGCACCCCATGCACGGCGGTATGCTTTGGACTGACGGGCATAATGGGCCCTTTAAAGCCGCCTTGTAGCAAGTTACGCATTACGATAAAGCCGGCGCGATCAGGATTGTTAGAGGCGCCAATCACCGCGATGGATTGGGGGTTAAAAAATTGGCTAATACGCTTTACGCTCATACTGTTTCCTAGTTCAGCCGCAGCTCATAAGCACCACTCTACCATTTTGCTCGCGGTTTTCGAGTGCAATTAAGGTAGACTTTGATCTATCCCCTTAATAATTGTTTGAAAACTATGACTGAGGCGTAACGTTGAGGACAGAGATATGTCTACTATGAGTAAATATTTGGCTCCTGCAGCTTTGCTATCACTAGCGGTGGTAGTGAGCGGTTGGATGGTAAAATCGACCATTCTAGAAGTAAAAGGAATGGAGCGAACGGTAAGTGTAAAAGGCTTATCGGAAAAGGAAGTAACAGCAGACACGGTGATTTGGCCCGTATTTTATCGTGATGCAGATAACGATCTGGAAGCCTTGGTGGAGCGCACGGAAAAGAAAAATGCGGCGATCCGCGCGTTCTTAACCTTGCATGGCTTTGATGCTTCAGAGCTTTCGATATCAGCGCCTTCCATTACGGATAAATACGCCCAAGAGTACGGTCAAAACAATCAAGGGTTTCGCTATGTGGCAAAAGCCGGTGTGACTGTGTACTCCAATAATCCAGATAAAGTCTCGCAAGCACTAGGGCAGTTAAGTGAGCTGGCCAAACAAGGTATTGCTATCACCAAAGACGACTATCAAAATCGGGTTGAATATTTGTTTACTGGTCTTAATGATATTAAACCTGAAATGGTGCAAGAAGCCACACAAAAAGCTCGAGAAGTGGCGGTCAAATTTGCTAAAGATTCCGACTCTGTGCTTGGCAAAATAAAATCGGCAAGGCAAGGACAATTTAGTATTCGCGACAGAGACAGTAATACGCCACAGATAAAAATCGTGCGTGTTGTGACGAGCGTGGAATATTACTTATCGGATTAAAACGCGTGTATTGCACAACCAAGCAATCAAAAGTGACGAATTCGTCAACAAGCAAAGCCGCTGCTATCAAGGAGCTTTGCTTTTTTATTTCTTGCCAATCAACAATTCGTTTTCGATTGGTATAAACTCACTGGCGGCACGGATCAGTGAAGCGGCGGTAAGCTGCGGCACGCCGTAAACTTCGACTCGGGTATGGTATTTATCTCTGAGCTTATTCGCGAGTAAATCAAAATCACCATCGCCAGTAACTAGAATTATCACATCGGATCCTGACGCGCATTCCATGGCATCAATGGTAATGCCAACATCCCAATCACATTTTGCGGAGCCATCGGCACGTTGAATATAAGGCTTTAACTTCACCTCAAAGCCAATCGCTCGCAAGATATTTTGGAACTGTCTTTGCTTGTCGTCACCCCGTTCGCTGGAATAGGCAATGGCTTGATATACCTCGCGATTAGCCGTCGCTTTGCGCCAAAACGAATTATAGTCGAAGCCTGTTTGGTAGGCTTGCTTGGTGGTGTAATAAACATTTTGGGCGTCAACTAAAATGGTGACTTTTTCCATAATGGACTCTTCGCAATAGATTTGCTTTATGATAGCAAGATTAGCGTTTGTTTAGCCATTTACTCATTGCGGCGTCATAGGCTTTTTTAATGGCACCGCCATCGCAAGGGCGAGGCGCAGTACGCCAATTCTTATTTAATCCTTCCGGTGTAGGAATGCTTGGGTCGGGCCTAACTTCAGCGTAACACAGGCCATTTTCCCGGTAGACTGTGTATTGAGACGTAGACTCGAGTTGCTCTCTTTGCATGCTCGCAGCAGTGGTTTGATGCGTTTTAGGCACGGTGATCCGCTGCGGCTTTTCTTGGCTTTGGCTGAGTACAACGTCACTCGGAACGCGCTCTAAAAGTTGCTGACGAAATTGAGAGATTGCTTTGCGATGGTCTAATTTTTTAGGTTGCGTGACGACCGCTGCTTTGGTTATGTGCTTAGTTGTACTTTCAACCGTAGGCTTTTTTTGTTCTGCTTGCGCAGTTTTTAGTACTTCAACTGTATCGTCCGGCAGCGTCGGTTTTAACTCCTCTACTGGCTTATCTTCAGTTATCGTCGGTGTCTCAATACGCTCCATCTTGGGCTTGGCAGGCTCAATAACCAAATAGGTTTTCATTGCCTTAATTTCTACAGGCTTTGAGGGGATATAAATACTTTGCTGCAGATACCAGCCGAGCAGTAGATGCAGCACAATAGAGGCGATAATGGTGAAACTAATCAGGTTGTGTTGGAGCAGCCGCATTATTCTTATTAAATCCTTGAGTCATGCGGAGTTAGAGCTTAATAAAGACTTAATTGTTCCCTCAATAGGCAAATTAATCTGTGACTAATTGCGCGGAAATGTGTTTTAGCAAAGTGAGTTCACGTAATACGGACATCCCTTTGTTATTCGCATCATTGAGTTTTGCTTTGTTATGCGCGATGGCTTGGTTTATATTGATCCACACCGGCTTCATACCATTGGCGTGTTCATAATCCTCCATAGCTGGCGCATCAAATTCGCCACAAATCTCACAAACGTAGCAATAAGAAATAATATGCACATTGTCATGATCGGGTTTATACCAAGGGCGGTACTCTTCGTAGCGGCCAAACGGCGTCAAACCTGTGATGGATACTGCACCCGTTTCTTCTTTTAGCTCGCGCTCCAATGCTGCTTCTAAGCTTTCACCCTCGTCGACGCCGCCACCTGGCAAGGTGTAATCGTCATAACGTTTGGTGTAAAGCATAAGGATGTCGTTGCCTCTAAGGACAATGGCGCGAGTAGTTTTTCTGGTAAAGCAGCTACCTTGAAGTGGAATGACTGGATTGTTGTTTAAGCTTTGCATGGGGGTTTTAACTTCGATCTAGGTAACAAAAATGGGTTTACAAAGCGATACGCCTGCATAAAAGCGGCGTATCGCGAATGAAGACATTAAAACGGAGCTGGGTACGCTTTAAATACCGTATCAACCTCTGCTAAAGATTCTGCACATAGCGGTTGTTCAAACGCTTGAATATTTTCTTTAAGCTGTGCCATGGTTGTCGCGCCAATAATAGTTGAAGTCACGCCATCGACTTGATTGCACCAAGCTAGCGCCAGTTGCGCTGCAGTCATATTAAATTCTTTGGCGATTTCTAGATACTTTGCAACGGCTTCTTGCGCTAGTTGCGTGTCTCTAAATAGGCCTTGTCTTTGCACTAAGGTAAAGCGGCTGCCTTCAGGTCTTGCGCCCCCTAAATATTTACCGCTCAGCATCCCACCAGCCAGCGGCGACCAAGGTAAATAGGCAATATCTTCGTTTACACAGCTCTCAATTAAGTAAGGCCAATCTTTGGCATGTAGCAAGCTAAACTCATTTTGAATTGAAACCGGCTTAGGTAGGTTGTGCTGCATCGCCAAATTAAGGTAAGTGTGAATACCCCAAGGCGTATCATCAGAAAGACCCCAATGGCGAATTTTACCTGCTTTAATACAGCTCGCTAGGCCCTCTAAAATATCTAGCATGCCAGCGCGTTCTTCGTCTCGGTCAAGCGCACTCAAAGGCACCATACCTGGCCATTGTTTACCAAAGTGCGGTGAAGTACGGTTTGGCCAATGTAGTTGGTAGAGGTCGATATAGTCGGTATTCAGGCGCGCTAAAGAATCATCCACTGCTTGGATCACTGATTGTCCCGTAATAGGGCCGCCTTCACGGATCCAAGGCAAACCGCTTCCCGCAATCTTGGTTGCAAGCACGAGCTTTTCGCGCTTTTCTTGGTGGCGCTTTAGCCAATTGCCAATGATGGCTTCGGTTTTACCATAGGTTTCAGGTGAGGGAGGGACCGCGTACATTTCAGCGGTATCAATGAAGTTAATACCACGGCTTAGTGCATAATTGATTTGCTCGTCGGCATCATGCTGGTTGTTTTGTACGCCCCAAGTCATGCTTCCTAAACAAATGCGCGAAACTTCTAATGGGCTACTACCAAGTCGTGAGTACTTCATGCAGGCTCCTGATTGATTGCTGAATGATTAAATATAGCCAAAGTGACGGATTTAGTACTTTGAACTGTATTGATATTGTTAGCATTATCTCTGTTTTGCAGTGCAACTTGCAACAGACATCCACACAAGTATAGCCCAGAACACTAAGGCCTATGTTCAAGATTGCAACAGTTGGAAAATTAGCACATAATAAACACTGTTTATTTAGACAGTGTTTTAACGTGCGTAAATTTATTCATATTGATATGGACGCGTTCTATGCATCAGTAGAAATGCGCGATAACCCCGAGCTTGCAAAGGTGCCGATGGCGATTGGTGGTCGTAGCCATCGCGGGGTGCTATCCACGGCTAACTATATTGCTCGGCAATATGGCGTGCGCTCGGCCATGTCGAATTATCAAGCGAAGAAACTCTGCCCTCAGCTGGTGATTGTACCGGGGAGAATGGAGGTATATAAGGCAATATCGCAACAAATTAGAACTATTTTTGCCCGCTATACTGAGCTAATTGAGCCACTGTCTTTGGATGAAGCCTATCTAGATGTCACTGAGTGTCAGCAATGTAATGGCAGTGCAACGCTTATCGCCGAGCAGATCCGAGCGGATATATTTGCAGAAACGGGCCTTACGGCTTCGGCGGGAATTGCGCCAATCAAGTTTTTAGCCAAAATTGCCAGCGATGAAAACAAGCCCAATGGTCAGTGTGTGATCCCGCCTCACCAAGTGAGCGCTTTTATTGATGCGTTACCCCTTAAAAAAATTCCAGGTGTAGGTAAAGTGACTCAACAACGTTTGCTAGCCATGGGACTTGAGTATGGTCGAGATATTAAAGCACTGTCTGAAACTCAGTTACGCCAGTCATTTGGCAAGTTTGGCGCTGTATTATGGCGGCGTTGTCAAGGTATTGATGAGCGCCGAGTTGAGACCGACAGAGTGCGTAAATCGATAGGCGTTGAAACCACATTTGCAGAAGATACGCTTGACCTTGATACCTTAAAACAAGTCATAAAAGAAAAGTTGTTACCTGAACTGACTCGCCGAGCACAGCCTTATTTGCAACGTGGCTTTAATAAGCTTGGTGTTAAAGTGAAGTTTTACGATTTCACCCAAACCACCAAAGAATGCCAATACCAGCATATTGACTTGCCCGTTTTCGAAGAGCTATTGATTGAAGCAATGTCACGGCAAAAGTTTAAACCCGTGCGCCTCGTGGGCTTGCACTTAGGGCTAAATGAAAAGTCTAACACACAAGCTCAATTGGGACTTTTTGATGGCTAATTCTGACCTACCTAGACTAAAAGATAACTGCAATTAGTTTAATTTGTGCTAGCTTCGAAGTTGTCGTGCAACAAACTAATCACGCCAACTGCGTGTAATTAAAACAACAACAAGAGGTAAGCATTATGCAATCCATAATGATCGTACTCTTCGGCATCATAGGGATGTTATTTGGATGGTTTGTCTATTCCAAATTTATTGCTGAAAAAATATTTAAAATGGATGACAACTTTGTCACGCCGGCTCATGAGCTTGAGGACGGCGTGGACTATGTTCCCACTAACAAAGTGGTATTGTGGGGACATCACTTTACTTCAGTCGCAGGCGCAGCGCCAATCGTAGGTCCAGCTATCGCTGTTTATTGGGGTTGGGTGCCAGCAGTGCTTTGGGTTGTATTCGGTACCATATTCTTTGCGGGTGTCCATGATATGGGCGCGCTGTGGGCAAGTGCTCGCCATAAAGGCAAGTCGATGGGCGCGTTGTCTGAAAGCGTGATTGGCAAGCGCACGCGTTCATTGTTTATGATTGTGGTCTTCCTTGTACTGCTCATGGTAAATGCCGTGTTCGGCGTGGTGATAGCAAACTCCTTCGTGGGTAACCCAAATGCGGTATTCCCCGCTTGGTCTGCTATCGTCGTGGCGCTTATCATCGGCCAATTACTGAAACGCAAAGTGCCGCTAGTACCACTCTGTATTATCGGGGTTATTGTGCTCTACGCGACCATTTATATGGGCAGTAGTATGCCGATTACCTTACCAACTGAAATGTTTGGTCTAAGCGACAAAGCCAATTGGATAATCATTCTGTTTATCTATGCTGCCGTGGCGTCATTGTTACCGGTTTGGATGCTATTACAACCTCGTGACTTTATTAATGGCATGCAGCTGTTAGTGGGATTGATCCTGCTTTATGGTGCAGTATTTGTGGTGATGCCAGATATCACCGCGCCTGCGTTTAACACCCAAACGGTAGAAAATACCCCAAGTATCATACCCCTGCTATTCGTGACTATTGCTTGTGGTGCGGTATCTGGTTTCCACGGTATTGTCTCGTCGGGAACGAGTTCAAAACAACTAGACAAAGAAAAAGACGGTCGTTTTGTCGGCTACTTAGGAGCAGTTGGTGAAGGCTCACTTGCACTTATTACGTTGGTCGCCGTGAGTGGTGTGATGCTCGCAGTATCACCTGAAGAGTGGCACGAAATTTATAGTCATCTTGGTGCCGGCAGTGTATCAGCCTTTATTAACGGTGGTTCAAATCTTATCAGTACAGGTTGGGGACTACCAGTCGAAATCGCATCAACTCTACTTGCCGTTATGGTTGTACTTTTTGCAGGTACCACTATGGATTCTGGCGTTAGACTTCAGCGTTATATTATTCAAGAGTGGGGCGAGATCTATAACATCAAGTTCCTGAACAACGGTATCATCGCGACTTTATTGGCCGTTGCATGTTGCTTGCTACTCGCCTTTGGCGCGGGCGGCGCATCGGGTAGTGGTGGTATGGTGATTTGGCCGCTGTTTGGTTCAACCAACCAAATCTTGGCAAGCTTAACCTTGTTAGTTATCTCAGTGTATCTTATCAAACTCGGGCGTCCGGCAAAGTACACCTTGATCCCTATGGTATTTGTGCTGGTGATGGCGTTTTTTGCCGGAGTGATCAAGCTAGGTGAATACTATCAAAAAGGCAATTGGCTGTTGGTTGTGCTTGACGTTATCGTGCTGGTGGTCAGTATTTTGGTGATGTTAGAAGCTTGGTCTGTGATCAGCAAAACCAAAGCGAAACCAGATGAAGCCCGTGATATGTCGTAGTTCCCTTGGAACTTGACTACAAATCACCTATAGTCGGCCCTAATTCTAATATAGAAAAGGGCCGTTTTTATGTCTTTTCCAATCGCATTACCTTGTAACACCCTATTTGAAAGCGATGCAGATGCTATCGTTGTTGTTACTCATGATATTCAAAACCTTGGCAGTGCAGAGCTCGACGACGTTGCTGCGCCATTTTTAGCTGTGGATGCGCGCATTGCGCAAAAGGCAAGTCTGCTTGTTTCAGACAAAGTACCAGGCAAGCGTTTGGTGATTGCGCCAACCGGACCACTCGACAGAGATTACGATGACGTTCGCCGTTACTTTGAAGCGGCAAAGGCTGGTATTTTAGAAGCGAAAGCGGCTGGTGCAGTAAAGCCGGTACTCGCTGTCGTTAATGTGCCAGCCGATGCTCGTTACGAAAATGCGCATGCAGTCAGCTTTTTAGGTGCTTGCCAAGGCTTATGGCAGCCATTAGAAGCACGTGAGTACCGTGGCGAAGTGATTGAACCAATCGAAGCGATTTATGTTTTTGAGGCGTCAGCACAATGCTGCAATCAACTGAGTGCAATCGCTGCAGGCCAATATGCTGCGCGCGATCTGTGTGGTACAGAACCTGAGCGCATGGCACCACCTCGTTTTGCTGACTACTGTGTTGAGCTATTTCAAGGTTCAGCGGTAAACGTTGAGGTTATCGCGGATCGTAAAGTTATGGATGAGCAATATCCTCTCTTAAGTACGGTAGCGCGTGCCTCTTACGCCGTTGAGCGTCACCATCCTCGTGTTGTAAAAATGGCATACGAGCCAGAAGGTGACGTTGAACGTACCCTTATTTTTGTTGGTAAAGGTCTTGTGTACGATACCGGCGGTGCAGACTTGAAAGTGGGCGGTTTTATGGCAGGCATGAGCCGTGATAAAGGCGGTGCGGCGTCAGTGGTTGGCTTTATGGAAGCAGTTGCTAAGTACCAACCAAAAGGTATTAAGGTAATTGCTTACCTTGCCGTGGTTCGTAACTCGATTGGTTCTGACTGTTTCGTGCCGGATGAAATCATTGAGAGCAGAGAAGGCGTTCGCGTTCGTATTGGTAACACTGATGCGGAAGGTCGCTTGGCGATGGGGGATTTACTCAGCGAAGCGAAAGACTTAGCTCTGGGTGAGAAAAACCCTGAGATCTTTACAGTTGCAACACTGACAGGTCATGCGGCGCGCGCCATGGGTCCTTACAGTGCTTATGTTGAGAATGGTCCAGCACGAGCAGCACAAGTATCTCGCAAGATTGCAGATATGGGCGACCTATGGGCTGACTGCGCGGAAGTATCGCGTAGCCGACGCGAAGACTATGACTTTGTAAAACCACGCACCCTTGCGGATGATGTGCTTTCGAGCAACAACGCACCATCGGCGGTTACCGCTCGTGGTCACCAATTCCCTATGGCATTTTTGGCAATTGTTGGTGGCTTAGACAAGCATGGTTGTAATGCAGAATTGCCAATTCCGTATGTACATATGGATATTGCGGGTAGCGGCGTTGAAGGTGGCGACTGGCAGCATGGCAAACCAACCGCTGCAACCGTTGCAAGCTTGTTTGCTCGGTATTGTATTTAATACCAATTGAATTAATTCTCTAATCAATTTGAAGGGTGAAATAGCATATTAGCTTCGTTAAAAATTTCTCATTTAGAACAACTAAATAGCAAAATTTTTGCCTTGCTACTAAAGCTATTTTCCCGCTTCAAGATAGATCATTTACTTAATACAACTGGTATAAGATTGATAAAAGGGAAGCATTGCAGCTTCCCTTTTTGGCTGGGTAAACTAAATAGTGTGTTATTTAGGGGTTAGTCCTCTGCGTTTTAATAGTGCTTCAGTCGTTGGCTCTTTTCCGCGGAATGCTTTGTAAGAGTCCATTACAGGTCTTGAGTTACCAACCGATAAAATATGTTTACGATATTTTTCGCCATTTTCAAGTTTAAGTCCACCGAGCTTTTGCACGTATGCATAGGCGTCGGCTGCTAATATTTCACTCCACATATAAGCATAGTAACCAGCAGAATAGCCGCCTCCCATAGAGTGCGCAAAAAATGCTGATTTATAACGCGGTGGAACGTAATCGAGGGCGACTCCATGCTTCTTCAGTGCCGCTTGTTCAAATTCATTGATATCGGTGGGTGCATGCTCAGGTGAAATTGTATGCCACTCCATATCTAAGAGCGCAGATGCCATGTACTCCAATGTATCGTAGCCCATATTAAAAGTTCGTGAGCGGATCACTTTATCAAGCAGTGTTTTTGGGATAGGCTCCCCGGTTTGGTAATGCTTTGCATAGTTACTGATAACTTCTGGGTGTGCAGCCCAGTCTTCCTCAAAGGTTGAGGGAAACTCAACAAAATCACGAGAAACAGCGGTTCCAGCAAGACTCGGATATTTTACGTCAGAAAACATCCCATGTAAGCCATGTCCCATTTCGTGAAACATAGTTGTCACTTCACTGTAGCTCACAAAGGTTGGTTCACCATCAGGTGCCTTTGCAATATTCATGACATTGATAACCACAGGCTTTTGGTTTAATAACTTAGATTGCCCTACAAATGAATTCATCCAAGCTCCACCACGTTTACCTTCTCTTGCAAAATAGTCGGCAAAGAATATCGCGAGGCTTTCACCATTGTTATCGATCAGTTCATAAGCCTTAACATCTGGATGATACACAGGTAAGTCAGGGCGAGCTTTGAAACTTACGCCGTACAGCTTATTCATGGTATAAAAAACACCATTTTCTAAGACGTTATTAAATTCGAAGTACTTTTTCACTTCTGTTTCGTCCAGATCATAACGAGATTGACGAACTTTTTCAGCGTAGTATGCCCAGTCCCAAGGTTTGATGTCGAACGAGTGCCCTTCGCTTTGAATAAGCGTTTTAATATCTGCAGCTTCCTTTTCCACGTTGGAAACAACGGCCGGCACCATGCTGCCAAGCATGTTGTAAACTGCTTTAGGGTTTCCAGCCATTTGCTTTTCTAGGCCGTAGTCTGCCCAGCTTTTATACCCTAACAGCGCTGCTTTTTCGGCCCTTAGCTGTGCCAGCCGGATGATAATTTGAGTGTTGTCATTATCACCTGACTGAGCACGATAAGCAGAAGCTTGCCAAATCTGTTGCCTAAGTGCTCGGTTGGTTAAAGACGCTAAAATAGGTTGACGAGTGGTGTTGGTAATACCGATTAAGTACTTGTCTTTATGTCCTGCAGCTTCAGCCGCACGTTTAGTGGCAAGAATTTGTCTTTCTGTTAAACCGTCTAATGCGGCTTTATCATCAACAATCACTGATATGGCAGACGTTTCTGCTAATAGGTTTTGTGAAAACTGGGTAGTCAGAGAGGAATGCTCTTCATTGATTTTGCGAATTTTCTCCTTATCTTCAGCACTTAGTTTTGCGCCAGCTCGCACAAAGTTGGTGTAGTAAACATCCAATAAACGCTTTGATTCAGAGTCCAGTTCGAGTGTGTTGCGATTATCATAAAGCGACTTTATACGGTCAAATAATGCGGCGTTCAAATTGATGTTATCGCGGTGTTCTGCGAGCATTGGGGCTAGCTCTTTTTGTAATTGACGACGCTTTACTGAGCTATCTGTGCCTATTAAGTTAAAAAACACGCTACTGGTTCGCTTTAGCAGTGCACCACTTTTTTCCATTGCAATTAAGGTGTTTTCAAACGTAGGCGTTGCAGGGTTAGTTGCAATACGCTCGATTTCTTTGAGGTGCTCTGCCATACCCAGCTTAAATGCAGGCATAAAATGTTCATCTTTGATCTGGTCAAACATTGGGGTTTGGTAGATTAAAGTACTGGCTTTGAACAGTGGATTGTGACGGACTGATTCACTTTTCTTAGGCACGGTAGATGCCACCTCCGTTGTATAATTTGAACAACCAGAGACAAAAAGCGTGGAGTAAATCGTAACGGCGATGATGGTTTTTTTCATAAACTTCTCAGTATTTGATGTAACGTTATAGTGTATCTATTGTGTGATTTTAGTTGTGTTTTATCGCATAATAATGGCGGTATCATGATTCTTGCATCTTAGGCAGATAAGTGTTTCTTAAGTCAGTTTTTGGGCCGGAAACTTATTATCAATGGCGACAGCATTGTGAGCATGCAAACTTTCTTGGTGTTCAATTTTGAACCAATAATCAACAAACTGTGTGTTTTGCTCTAAAAATTGTTTGACTCGTCGTGCGGCATCTTCACAAAACATTAGATTTTCTGCATTTAGCTTCGCAAATGCTTGTTCATCTTCACGTTTTACCGCAGTTTGAACTGGCGTGCCAATGGCTTGTTCTAGCGCTTTTATAAGGCTTGGAATGAGTGGCAACGTCCGTTCAGTTAGTTTTACCGTTACGTAAGCGAAAGAGCGCTGGCTATGAGGTGTGGCAATGCTTCCTTGTAGAGAGGTTATCCACGTCATTAGTTCGTGTTTTGAAATCATCTGTTGGGAAAACTGTTCTTCGATCTCTTCACTTAATGCTTGTCTAGAAAGTGCCGCTGAACAAGGGCAGGTACTTGAATAGGCAATAGTAAGTGATAACTCGTAGCTAAGCTCTGAGTTTATATACTCACAATTAAGCGTGATAGGGTAACTTTGATAGCCGAATTGATCGCTCAACAATGCTGGTTTATCTATGGTTACTTCAAACTGTAACTCAAGCTTGGCTGCTTTGCTCAATCCTTGTTGAGATTGAACCGACTCTTTTAATAACGCTTCAATCGTTTTAATATTCAAAGGAGTCGTACTTAGTATCTCTCTCAAGCGAATGTATAACCGGGACATATGGATCCCTTTCGCCTCAGGTTTATCAAGGCTAACAAAAATATTTGCAAGAGCGTTAACTCTTTGGCAGGAGGAGCTTGATATTTCCACCTCTAAAGGTATGGCAATTTTTTCCATACCCACCCACTTTAGCGGTAAGGCTGTTGTTGCAAGCTGCCCAGAGGCAACATCAGGTAAAGATACTGTCATATTTATTTCCGACGAGGTTTCTAGCGATTAAAAATTAGTGGCATAGCGGCTGTGGGTGTATTAAGCGGTTGTTGGCCGTCATAAACGAGACTGCCATTCACCCAAGTTTTTAAAACTTTTGCTGAAAAACGGTGACCGTCGAACGGGGTCCAGCCACAGTGATAGTGTGTTTTCTGATGGCAAGTGAGCGTTTCGTGATGAGGGTTCACGAGTACCAAGTCAGCATAGTATCCTTCACGAATAAAGCCTCTATCTACAATGTGATATCTTAACGCTGGATTATGTGCCACCTTCTCAACGAGCTGCTCTATAGATAAACGCTGATGATGCACATGGTCGAGCAAGCTTAACAATGCATGTTCAACTAAAGGTAAACCCGCAGGTGCTTGCTGGTAGGGGAGTTGCTTTTCTTGCCAAGTATGGGGTGCGTGATCAGTAGCGATAATATCTATTTGATTATTTCGTACCGCTGCTAACAAAGCATCACGATCGCTTTTCGCTTTAATCGCTGGGTTGCATTTTATTAGGTTACCCTGCAGTGCATAATCTTCTTGATTGAACCACAAATGATGAATACATGCTTCTGCCGTAATATGTTTGTCGCGAATATCGCCTGAAGGGAATAAGCTCAATTCTTTTTCTGTTGTGATATGCAGTACATGTAAATCGCTACGATATTGTTTCGCTAAAGATACAGCGTACGAAGAGGATGAATAACACGCTTCGACGTCACGAATTATGGGGTGATCTTGAATTGTTAAACTGCCACTGCGTCCGATGCACATGGATAAATTCTTTTCAATCACTCTTCCATCTTCACAGTGGGTGACAATTAGGGTTGGACTTTCTCTGAAAATTGCGTCGAGTGCTTGTGGATGCTCAACGAGTAGATCGCCTGTTGATGCCCCCATAAAAACTTTAACACCGCAGTACTTCTTCGCATCTAAACGTTTTATTTGTTCTAAATTATCTTCGGTTGCCCCTAAGTAAAAACTATAGTTTGCCAGCGAGCTTCTAGACGCAATCGCGTATTTCTGTTCAAGAGCTTCAATGGTTGTAGTCGCAGGGCTTACGTTTGGCATTTCCATATAGCTGGTGATACCACCTGCCACAGCAGCTCTGGATTCTGAGGCTATATTCCCCTTCTGTGTTAAGCCGGGCTCACGGAAATGTACTTGGTCGTCTATCATTCCAGGGAGTAGAAAATAACCTGTCGCATCCACAATATTGTCATTTGGCTGCGCAGTTATTGAGCTTGCAATTTTGTTTATTCTGTTATCAACGATAAGTACATCACATTCTTGTGATTGATTCTCGTTGACCACAATTGCATTTTTTATCAGTGTGTTTTTCATATTGTAGGGGCCTATTTGTCAAGTTTGGCTTTGCAAAGGTTACATAAGCCAGGCAACTCTAAGCGTGCATTTGCAGCTGAAAATCCAGTGCTTTCTACCGCTTCAAATAGATGCTTGGCAGCCTCTTGAACAGAATCTATTTCTTCTATTTGATGGCAGGATTTGCAGACTAAGATCACGGATAGATGGTGATGGCACGCACCATCTAGACTCTTACAGGCTATATATTTATTTGCAGAATGGATCCGGTGTGCCAGATTGACTGATTCTAAGAATTCAAGAATGCGGTACACGGACATTGCTAGAATAGGAGAGTTGGTGCTTTTATTGTATTTGTCAGTAAGTTCATACGCTGATAGCGGCTCGACTGTTTGCAATAATATTTCTAGCACGCCCTGTCGTTTTTCAGTTAAACGCAGCCCTAACGATTGGCATTTTGCTTGAGCCTGTTTGAGAATAAAATTTCGTTGAGTTTTGTTCACGGCAATGACGACATAATTCATCCAGCTATTGATACAATATAACATTTATTGGAGTCGTTATGTCTAAACTATCAACAATATCCTTGCTTGTTGCTGCACTGTTACCACCAAGCCTTGTAGCAAAGTCTATAGAAGGTACAGTCGTCAATAAAGCTGGTAAAGGGATTGCAAATGCATCAATTGAGGTCGAAGGAACTGATATTCGCGTACTCACAGATAACAATGGTCATTTTCAAATTTCGGGCGTTGGGCTTGGAAATAAACAAATCCATGTAAGAGCATCTGGTTTTGCTCACCTGCATAAGGCGCTCACTCTGGAGCAAGGTGGCGTTAAAAACGCAATGCTAATGTTAAATCGTTCTCCAATAGAAGTTATAGATATTGTTGCTACTCCTGTACATATGTCGGCGATGGAATCTGCGGTTCCAGTTAGTGTTTTGTCAGGTGAAACATTGCGTCGACAGCAAACCGCTACGCTAGGGGATAGTTTAGAAAAATTGCCTGGCGTCAACACAAACTTCCACGCCAAAGTAGCGAGTACACCAATTATTCGAGGTTTGAGTGGCCCGCGAGTGTTGGTGACGCAAAATGGATTAGATGTCAGTGATGTATCTAGAGTTGGTCCTGATCACTCTGTCGCCTCCGAAGCCTCAACGGCTCAACAAATCGAGGTGTTGCGGGGACCTGCAACTCTTTTTTATGGTAGTGGTGCGATTGGGGGAGTGGTTAACGTTGTCGATACAAGAGTGCCAACCGATAATACAACTCGCGGAGAATGGAATCTGGAAAGTAACTCTGTTGATGACCAAAATACAGCCTCGTTTAATGCGACATCGGGTATTGGCTCTGTGGCTTTATATGTTGATGCATTCTGGCGAGAATCTAATGATTACGAAGTACCTGTTCCTGCTGAAATTCATGAGCATAGTGAAGGGAATGACAATGATGAACATCACTATAAAGTAGCAAATAGTGCTGAAGAGTCTGATGGTTTTACTGTTGGCTCAAGTTACTTATTTGATCAAGGTTATGTCGGTGTGGCTGTTGAGAAATTTAACCGCAAATACGGCATTCCGGGGCATACGCATGGTGATGAAGAAGCACATAATGAGGCTGAAGAGCAGGTTTTTGCCGACTTAGCACAAACAAAAGTGCAACTATTAAGCGAGTACAAGTTTAACAAAGGTTGGCTTGATAAAGTGAATGTGCGTGCTGGTTTTACAGAGTATGAACATGTTGAAGTTGAGCACGGCATGGTTGGAACAACATTTAAGAATGATACCAATGAGTTAAAAGTTGATTTACTACATCAGCCTCTGTCCGCTTGGACTGGTGGCGTAAGCTTACATTACAAACATAGTGATGTTGAGGCTCAAGGTAGTGAGGCGTTTACGCCGCCATCTGATACCCAAACACTTGCGATAGGGGTAATGGAGGAAAGGCGGTTTGGTGATTTTTTAGTGCAGTTAGGTGGTCGTATTGAGCAAGTGGAGATCACCGCAAGTAATGTGCCTTTACCGAGTATTGATGCCCACTCGCACGATACTGAAATGCATGACCACATCGGTCACGATTCAGAAGCAACAAAGGTATATGCGGTTGAGCATCAGTTTACCCCTGTCAGTTTATCTTCGGGTCTTTGCGCAAAATTATAACCTTGGGTTATCTGTTTCACACTCTGAACGAGCTCCTTCTTCATCGGAGTTATTTTCCTTTGGTCCTCACATAGGAACTGGCACTTACGAGGTAGGAGCGTTGTTCAAAATGGATGAGCACGGTCATTTTGAACTCGATGAGCAAGGCATAGCGCTAGAAAAGTCGCACAATATTGATATTACACTGCGAAAAACCCAAGGCGATATAGGCTTTATTTTTAATGCTTTTTACAACCAAGTAGATAACTACTACTATCAAATAGAAACTGGGTTGTACGCCGAGAGCGGCGATAGTCACGACCACAATCATGAACATGAGCACGATCATGCTTCCGAATTACCTATTTATTTATTCAAGACAGATGATGTGGTTTTGCACGGTTTTGAAGCGCAAGTTGCTTGGCAATTGACCGACGAGTTGAAAGTTGATGTTTTCTCTGACTTTGTGCGCGCCAGATTAGAAGAAGGCGGCGATTTACCTCGTACACCACCTCTGCGCTTTGGGTCGCAGTTAAGCTATCAGACGGATAATCTCAGTGCACATATCCACATTACTCGATATCAAGAGCAGGACCGGATTGCACCAGAAGAAACCGCGACCGACGGATATACCTTAGTTGATGCTAGCATCTCTTATGATCTTTCTGTGTTAAATCAAGATCTCTCTATTTATCTTAGAGGGAGCAATCTGACGGATACAGAAGCACGAGTACATAGTTCATTCTTAAAAGATATAGGCCCTCGTCCGGGACGCAGTTTCGCGCTTGGTATTCGCGGCTATTTTTAGTTTTAGCAGGTTAAACCATCGTGTACCTGTTAGTTAAAGCCACACAGGTACACAAGTAACTGAGTTTTACAACAACATAAATCTTATCTATATGTAGCACGAGATTATTACTGACACGACTACGATCAGCAGGAGAAATTATGGTTTCACGTCGAGGGTTTTTAAGGGGGGCTGGCACCCTCGCATTTATCGGCCTTTCTAAAAGCGCATTTGGCAGAGTGTCACTATTAGACTTTAACACAATGATAGCTGGGTATGGACCGTTGATCACCGACCCCAATGGTTTACTCGATTTGCCCCAAGGTTTCAGTTATCAAATAGTATCAAGCCTTGGAGATAAAATGTCCGATGGTTTTACTGTACCTGACAAAGCCGATGGTATGGGTTGTATTGCTTTAGATGAAGAACGGGTTGCATTGATCCGCAATCATGAATTGAAACCAACAGATTTAGCAAAAGCCGAGGACAGTATTCGTCACCATAAAAGTGAGCTTGCTTTTGATACAAATGGCTCAGGCATCGCGCTTCCTGGTGGCACAAGTCATATTGTGTATAACCTAAAAACACGCCAAAAAGAACAAGAATATTTATCCTTGGTTGGCACTATTCGTAACTGTTCTGGTGGAATAACGCCTTGGGGGAGTTGGCTTACTTGTGAAGAAACAACTGCAACTAAAAATGATGGTTTTACACAAGATCACGGATATATTTTTGAAGTACCAGCGACTGCAAAGGGTTTAATTAAGCCACAACCTCTAAAAGCAATGGGGCGGTTTAATCATGAAGCCGCTGCTGTTGATCCCAAAACAGGTATTGTTTATCTCACGGAAGACAGGGGAGACAGCGTTTTTTACCGCTTTATTCCAAACGAAAAGGCAAAGCTCCACAAAGGAGGGAAATTACAAGCGATGGTAGTGAAAGAAAGCCCGCAATTTGATAGTCGAAATTGGAATAAAAAAGCGATGCCACTTCATCAGGAGTTTACTGTTGAGTGGATAGATTTGGACGACCCACAAAGTGCTAAAGACGATTTACGGATCCGTGCTTATCGAAGTGGAGCTGCGCTATTTGCTCGAGGTGAAGGGATCCATTGGGGTGAAAAAGAGCTGTACTTTTGCTGTACCAATGGCGGAAAAAAGCAGCTAGGGCAAATCATGAAGTATCAGCCATCTGAGTTTGAGGGAACAGAAAAAGAACGCCTCAATCCAGGAAAGTTGTCTTTATTTGTCGAAAGCACTAGCCAGTCTCTCTATAACTTTGGTGACAATCTTACCGTGTCGCCACAAGGACATTTAATTGTTTGTGAGGATCAGTATTCCGATGTTGTAAATAACTACCTAAGAGGTGTAACACCAGAGGGAGAACTCTATAACTTTGCGCGGCTAGCTAAGCAAACTGAGCTCGCCGGCGCTTGTTTTTCACCAGACGGCAAGACTTTATTTGTTAATGTGTACTCACCAACGACAACATTGGCGATTGTGGGACCATGGGAGCACTTTAATCAAGCAAAAATAAATAGCCTCTCTAATTTTAATTTGTTGAATTAGGGCTTGTTGACCTTTTCGCTATTTGGTTTATGTTCTCATAAGTGTATTTTGGTCGCGACGCTCAACTTGCTGCTGAGTAATCTAAGCAAAATTTAAATCGTGAAAGTGAGCTATTAATATTGATGCTATTATCAATGAGGCTCCTTTTCTTTACGTTGTCTTGTCGTTAAATTATCAGCCACAAATGCACCTCGTTGCCCTCTGGTTTTTGCTGGTCCAACGGTACTATCTTTTAAAGTTTGTAGCTCAGTACTGGCATTTAGTGCGGCACCAAAAATAATGATATATGCGCTCAAATATAACCACATCATCATAATGACGACGCCTCCCAATGAACCATAAGTTTCATTGTAAGAAGCGAACTGTGCGACATAATATGAAAATCCCAATGACGCCAAGATCCATAAACCGGTTGCAGTAAACGAGCCGAGTGTTATCCAGCGCCATTTTGCGGCTCTGCGATGAGGCGCATAACGATAAACAAACGCCAAAGAAAAGTGAAATAGTGCTGCTAAAATAGACCAAGTGATTAGTTGGATAATCGAATCGAGTGCTGTGGTAAATCCTACGAGGTTAAGCACAATCGGTAAAATTCCGATAATAGACAACGCCACAATTGCGACGAAAATCGCCCCCACAGAAAACAAAAAGCGTACCACTAGGGCTTGTAAAAACCGCCTTTTATTATGCTCATGATACGTAATGTTGCAGGCTGTGATCAACGCTTGGCAGCCTTTACTGCTACTCCATATTGTTAAAAAGAGGGTAAAAATAGCACCTAAACTTAGGCTTGCCTGCGATTTTTGAGTGAGCGCTTTGAGTTGTTGCAACATAATTTCTTGACTGGATGGTGGTAAGAGTTCAATAAGCGGCAGTAGCTGATCAACCATTTCTGCAGGAGAAGAAAAATAGGCATAGATAGAAACAACGGCCGCTAACGCAGGAAATATTGCCAGCAGGGCATAAAATGCCACTCCAGCGGCAACCAGAGATAAATTATCTTGGAATAAGCTGTGGTATAGCCGTTTACTGACATCCCACCAACCGAGTGCTGGAATATCGCTTGGCCTGTCTGCATTAAAGCCATGTTTATGAGCTGCCATTGGTCTTTCCTAAATCAATTCTGGGCCTGTTGATCTAAAGTGATATACAGCAAAAGGTCTGCCAATCTCGTTTGGCGTTATATTTGCTACTAGTCAACTCGTGACCTTATGAATAAAAACCCAAAGAGTGCAATATGGAAATCAATAATCTTATTAAAAATCAAATGACTAATATGATTCAGGCGGCAGCTTCTCGCGAAGTGACTGAGGCCGTGAGCACATCAGATACGCTAAGTTTAAGCGCACAGGTTGTGCACTTTTTACAAACCGCATGGCAATTATTACCTGCTCTGGCGTTAGGAGTTGTGGTTATTGTGCTTTGTTATTATTTAGCACGGCCAATCTCTTATCTTTTGATTAAACCCATAGGTTATGTCAGTAAAAGTCGATTATTGCATCTCGTCACTCGCCGTTTTATCAGTGTGTTAGTCATATTTTTTGGTATTTATATCTTTTTGCGTTTGGCAGGGTTAAGTGAGTTTGCCGTTGCAGTCATGAGTGGTACCGGACTTGTCGGTCTTATTCTCGGGTTTGCGTTTCGTGATATCGCTGAGAACTTTATTTCGAGTATGTTACTTAGTGTCCAGCGCCCGTTTAGAATTGATGACGTTATTGAAGTGGATAACCGTTTGGGGATCGTTAAAAAGGTCACAGCCCGCGCAACGACCTTAGTTGATTATGATGGCAATCACATTCAAATACCCAATGCTACCGTCTACAAGAATGTAATTAAAAACTTTACTGCCAATCCAAAAACACGTGGACACTTTAAGATTGGTATTGGTTATGACAACGATATTCGTCTGACGCAGCAAATTGCAATTGACTTACTTAAAGAACAAAGCGCGGTTTTAAACGACCCGCCACCTCAGGTTCTACTTGAAGCATTAGGCTCTGCGACTATCAATCTTACCATTTATTTTTGGGTCAATAGCGAACAACATAGCCCGATAAAAGTGGCGTCTCAACTCATGCGAGAAACCGTTAACTGCTTTACTGAACACGGTATAAGTATGCCTGACGATGCTAGAGAGCGGATAATCATAGCTGCAAATAGTGAAACGCAAGGAGCAACTAAAGAAGTGACTAGTAATTCGAGTAGCAGAACGCCTGTGAAACAAAAGAATAAAACCACGACAAGTGCAGTAGATGCGGATATTGACGATGTGAGTAGCGATGCGGATGAGATAAGAGAACAAGCAGAGCGCGCTCGAAGCCCAGAAGAAGGGGACAATATTATTTAGCAGTAAATTAGGGCCTGTTGAGCTTTAGTTTATTTTGGACAATCGATTCACTTCCCCTAATCTAAGCGCTATCGGGCCTTACGTACTTGATAGCAAAATACTGGTTTCACTATTTAAAATGCCATCAATCTCTCTAACTTGTCTCAGTACACCATCGAATTCACTGAGGTTAGCGGCTTGTACTTCAGCGATTAAATCCCATGCCCCGTTCGTGGTATGAATTTTATTGAGTTCGGGGAGCCCTCGCAGTGCATTAATCACTTGCGTGGTGGATTTACCAATTACTTCTATCATCATAATAGCGCGCACTAGCTCGGACTCGATATGTTCATGAACCCGCACAGTAAAGCCTTGAATTGCACCACTGGAAACGAGTCTATCTAAACGGTTTTGTACGGTGCCGCGAGACACATCTAGCGTCGTGGCTAAGGTTGAAATGGCTGCTCGGCCATCTTTGCGCAATTCAGCAATCAAGGCTTTATCAAGCGCATCATATAGGTAAGGAGTCATAGTACATCTTTGTGGTCTTTGTCTATTTGTATAATTTAACTTAGCAAAGTGATAGAAAATTGCACGAATTGTATAAGATTTTGGCATTTAAATTGTCTTATGGTGTGGTTACACTGATATTGAGTATGACAACGCCCAAATGATGAGTGCAGTATGACAACGATATTCCAAGCACCTCGAGCGGTGGTGATGATCCGTCCACACCATTTCACTTCGAATCCGCAAACCATGCAAGATAACGCGTTTCAGCAAGCTTGCAGTGAAAACAATCCTAACAACAGAGCCTATGTTGAGGTCAGTAACGCCGTGCAAGCGTTAGAATTGGCTGGCGTGAAAGTGCACTTATTTGAAGATACTTCCACAGATACGCCAGATTCGGTCTTTCCAAATAACTGGTTTTCGACGCATAGCGATGGTCAATTAATTATTTATCCCATGTACGCCTCGAATCGACGATTGGAGATCCGTCGCGATATTATCGATTTTCTGAGTGCTCACTATCAGGTAACAAACATCAATGATTATAGTCATCTAACCGCTGAAGAAATATTCCTTGAAGGCACCGGCTCTATGGTTATCGATCATCAAGCAAAAGTGGTCTATGCGGTAGAATCCAAGCGCACCAACGCCGTGTTAGTTAATCAAGTTTGCGAGCAGTTGGGACTAGAGGCAGAGATATTTAATGCCTATGATAAAAATAAAGTGCCTGTTTATCACACCAATGTCTTAATGTGTGTCGCCACCGATTTCGCCATGATATGCCTAGATATGGTGCCAGAATATCAGCGGGCACAGCTTATTAATCGTTTTACGCAAAGCGGCCACACCCTGATTGCGCTATCTTATCAGCAGATCCAACATTTTTGCGGCAACGCGATTGAGCTGCAAGGCAGTATGGGACGCATACTCGCGCTTTCCACAACAGCTTATCAGGCGTTGTTGCCTGAGCAAATTGCTGTCATTGAAAAGTCAGCTAAGCTAGTTGCTATTGATATACCAACAATTGAAGCAGCAGGTGGCTCGGTGCGTTGTATGATTGCTGGAGTCCATTTAAATAACCGTTAAATAATACTAGGGCCTGTTTATCCTTCAAGAAGTTCAACAGGCCCTAGATAAACGGCAAATAATAATAAAACAGGAATCGCCTATGTTTGAAAGCGCAGTTAAGAGTATTAATGGGCTCTTATGGGGAGAAGGCCAGATACTTATTTATATCCTGCTATTTGCAGGGTTTTGGTTCACTATTCTTTTGCGAGGAATACAAGTTGTAAAGTTTCGTCACATGTTTAGCCTGTTACGGGGTAGTAGTCAGGGTGATGACAATACGATTAGCTCTTTTCAAGCGTTATGCACGGGGCTATCAGCTCGAGTTGGAACGGGTAACCTTGCAGGTGTTGCGGTTGCTATCTCTCTTGGTGGCAGTGGTGCGATATTTTGGATGTGGATGATAGCCATTTTGGGGATGGCAACAGGCTTTGCCGAAAGTGTACTTGGGCAAGTCTATAAAGTGCGAGATAGCCAAGGTGAGTTTAGAGGTGGTCCTGCTTATTATATTCACATGGGATTGGGAAGTCGGGCGTTTGCAGTATGCTTCGCCTTTTGCTTGTTTTTGGGATATGGATTTACCTTTAGCGCGATGCAAACCAATACCATAACCGATGCGCTCAATAATGCGTTTGATATTCCAACCTTATATTCAGGTATTGTGATCACTGTCCTTGCCGGCTCTATTATTCTTGGTGGCTTCAAAGCGATTGCGCGATTTGCTGAAAAGGTAGTGCCAGTAATGGGATTAGTCTTTGTCCTTGCGGCCATTATTATTACCGTGATGAATTACTCGCAAGTCCCTGCCATGATCAAAGATATTTTGCTTTCGGCTTTTGGCTTGCAAGAAGCGGGCGCTGGCGCACTTGGCGCAGCTATCAAAAATGGTATTCAGCGCGGGCTCTATTCTAACGAGGCGGGAGCGGGTAGTGTGCCGCACGCATCGGCAAGTGCGTCGCCAATTCCCAATCACCCCGTGACCCAAGGTTATATCCAAATGTTGGGCGTATTCTTTGATACCATCGTTTTGTGTAGTTGTACTGCTGTCATAATTCTATTGGCAGATATAGATATTGGCAGAGAGATGGAAGGCATACGGCTAACACAATCTGCGATGACCGCGCATTTAGCAACTGGGGGCGTTTACTTTGTCGCGGCGGCGATTACTTTGTTTGCTTTCACCTCTGTAGTGGCTAATTACGCCTATGCTGAAAGTAACTTACACTTATTCCATCTGGATAATAAAGTTGGCCGTTCAATTTATACCGCATGCTACTTATCTATGATGTTGTGGGGCGCTTCGGCAACGCTAAAACAGGTATGGGATCTTGCCGACATAGCATTAGGTTTAATGACGGTGGTGAATGTTATTGCCATAGTGCGTCTTACACCCACTATCTTGGCGGTTACGGCCGACTATCATCAGCAAAGAGCAAAAGGGAAAGAACCTGTATTCGAAGTCGATAAGGTCAAAGTGCAAGGAGTTACTGAGTCTGGCATTTGGGGTAATATTAATGCGAAGAATTCAGCCTAATACGTTTTAGATGGAATAAATAAAGGCCGAATTTTTCCGGCCTTTATTTATTCTTTAACTTTTTAAATTAAAAAGTATCGCCAAGCTTTCAATCATACACCTTGTTTAAATTTTTTATATTCAGTGTATACTTCCGCCCGCTTTTTACTTCAATATTTCAAGCTAAATATTGCTTCCTTTTTAATCTTTAAACACCGATGTGATAATGAAAAAACAGTTATTTGGACTGGCAGTACTATCGTTGCCTATGTACGCGAAGGCTGATATTGCCATATTTTCAGAAGTACTTTTTGGTAAAGCCAATAATGAGTTTTACGCCGAGCAAGAATCTGATTTAGGATATAAGCGTGCGTCATCCGCTAATTCAGATTCATGGGGGCTGAGGCTCGGTGTTGGGCTTACAGATCATTTAGCACTTGAAATCGCGCAGCATTTTCATGGAGAGTCACTAGCTGAATATTCCGTTCACGTTTCTAATACATTCCCAGAAAGCTATCAAAACCCTCATGACTACTCATATAAAGCCAGGTTTCCTATTGATACTGAATCTCTGAGATTGGGGATTAAAGGAGAGATTGAGTTGTCTACCAATATTAATGCAAATATAAGAGTTGGAATGGCACATTGGCAATACAAAGATGTGACCCCTGCACAGTTGGTTCCTACAGGCAGCACTAGTTCAGGTGATAGCGGTAATGATATTTATACCTCGATAGGTGTTGAGTATCGACTAACAGATAATCTCTATGTTGGTTTGGAATACTCTCTTGTGAATATTAAAGAATCAAAAGAATATGACTACACAGGCGTAGTTCAATATGAGCATAATTTGCACGATATATCCGTGTTACTTGGTTGGGCTTTTTAATACGCTGATATTCGTAGTTGAGAAAGGTTATTTTCAGAACTGCATTTAGAATGGGACGAATTGAAAAATTCACCCCATTAATTTTGACAAGAAAGTTTAGATGCCCCATCAGTGACGAAGTTATCTAACCTCAATAGGTATATAACTAGTTACCAGCCGTCGTAACGCTTTCTACGAGATAAAAATAGCGTCAGGATCACACCGATAATAATGCCACTGATCCCGATGATGCCACCGTAAGTGAGCAACTGGTGTTGTTCTTTTTGGACTTTTTGCTGCTGTGCTAAACGCTCATCTTGTAGCTGCTTTTCAAGCCCTGAAATAGTGTCTTGAAGTGAAGCATTCTCCGCTAGTAAATTGGTATTGTTTTGCTGCAGCATGGGAAGCTGCTGCTGGGCATCGTTCAGCGCCTCTTGGGTCTCCACTAAAGTTTGGTTAACCGCCTCTAATTGTTGCTTTAAACCTGGCTCCGTGGTGACAAATTTACTTTCTACCCAACCTTCTCTTGCTTTGTCGTCTTTAATTTGGACAAACTCGTCATTAGCGCCACTCAAAATAGTGATTGGCGTACCAGCATCAACAGAACCTAAAATTCGATAATTTTTACTTGGACCTGTGTGCATGAAAATAAAAAGATTGTCACTAATATAGCCGTTTGGTGCTGCGGCGTTTACTGTGCTATTTTCGTCTGGCTCTTCGGCAAAGCTTACAAAGCTGGTGAAGAGCAGGCTCGCAATGATAAATTGCTTAAAGTTGAACATGCGTGGGCCTTTTATTCTTTGGGTCGTAAAGTTTACAAAATAGTAGGGATTTCGCGGCCTAATAGCAAGGCTTTGTTTATTTTGAATGGCGCGAAATAATTGATTACATAATGAAAATTGCAGCATTTAACGCAATGATTCAGTGTTATTGATCCGTTGATGTTCAGCGAAATTAGCCTGACTATCTATTGATTTAGCGCATATTTGGTGCACTTCTCATCGGATAAAAAGATTGCAAACTTAGCCTCCTTTGTATATTTTGATCCTCCCTTAGACAAATAGGTAAAACACTGCCCTAATGGACACTGAAATAGAACTGAAATTTTTGGTTTCAGATAATGAAGTTCCGCTGATCCCTGCACTCATCACACAGTTTGCAAAAACGGTCACTAACAAGCCTGCTAAAAACTTAACTAACGCCTACTTTGACACGCCAAATCGTGAATTGCGTGCGCTAGATATCGGTCTAAGAACGCGTTGTTGCAATGATGAATGCGAGCAAACGATTAAGCTTGCGGGAGAAGTTGTAGGAGGGTTACATCAACGACCTGAGTACAATTTACCTATTCAGTCAGGACGTCCTGACTTGTTAGCGTTTGACGCGAATATTTGGCCTCACGGTATGCAACTTGAGTCTATTGCAGAAAACATATTCCCGATCTTCAGTACGAATTTTATTCGTCGTACTTGGTTAATCGAAACGGATTCAGGAACCAAAATCGAAGTCGTGTTGGATAAAGGGGAAATATCAGCACAAGGGAAGATGGAGCCAATCAATGAGCTTGAAATAGAGTTGATTGAGGGAAACAAAGAAGATCTTTTCTTATTAGCCGATCACCTAATTAAACAAGCTGGTATGCGCTTGGGACTATACTCAAAGGCCGCCAGAGGATATCGAATTGCCGATGATAAACCTCTAAAACCAAATAAGTTTATAGGGTTTGTACCGCTCAAGTCTCAGGTAACGCAAGAACAAGCGCTAATTGCGACAGTCAGTTATGGTATTCAGTTCGTCCAAAAACATGAGCAGTGCTATTTTAATAAACCAAGTCTCAAGACATTAAAACGAGTTATTGATGGAGTTTCGCTTATCCGCCACGCGTTTTGGTTGTTCGATGACATCGTTGATAAAAGCTCGACTGAGAGTATTCGCAATGAGTTAAAATGGTTGTTGTCAGAACTTGCTTGGGTCGAAAATGCAATTCATTTAAAAACCTATACCTCAAAGCGTCATGCTTATTATAAGAAACTTAATCAGTTTCCTGAATTGGCGCAGGTCATTACCGATTTGCAAGATGTTCAGCCGACACCGACAGACATTGAAGATTTATTTCATTGCACTCGTTATAACCGTTTGATCCTTTCACTTACTCGCTGGCTTGTTGATAGAGCGTGGCGTAAAAACTGGGATCAAAAAGCGTTGAGTGCAGCAGAGCTACCGGTCACAGAAATCGCAAGCCAATTATTTGATAAAGACTGGCAAGAGCTGAAAAACTTGCTTCCACAGGATAAATCGCTTTCTGAAAGAGATTATCTACATGTGAGAATAAAGCTAGAAAACACACTACTAAGCGGTAACTGTCTGGGCAAGCTTTACGATAAAGAAGCACGCAAAGCGTTTAGAACGCCTTGGATTGATATCGTTTATGGTATTTATGAGCTAGAAACACTGGCGTATCTATATCAGCTTTGCCAAAGCCAAAACGCAGATGAACTGCAAGAAGTGCAGGCATGGCTCAAGCAAAAATCTGACTTTTTGATAAGTGCTATGGAGCAAAGTCGACAATCTTCCATGCATAGCGAGCCATATTGGTTTTAACCAAATTAAGCGGGGTTTTATCCCGCTTTTTTGTACCACTTCATAACAATCAATACTGCAAATATCAGGCGATGAACTAAACTTGGGTGTATCAATTCTGAGGTAGCCCAATGATCGATATAGACGATAAAGTGCTGAATGATTTGCGCGGCGGATTTAACTTACCTGCTAAGCCTGAAATATTACAAGCCTTACAAAATGAATTATCACAACCTGAGCCTGAGTTATTTACCGTGGCGGATATTATTGCGGCAGATGTTGGTGCATCAGCTGCGGTATTAAAGGTAATTAATTCACCTGCTTATGGTCTTGCCCGTACAATCACAGATATAAAACAAGCAGTGATGTTTTTGGGCGTTACCTGTATTACGCAGCTAGTGACAGGGTATTTACTTAAAAATGCGTTTGAGCAGTCAAAGTGCTGTATTTCACTGCAGCAGTTTTGGGATAACGCTGCGGATATTTCAAAAGCAGCAATGGTGGTTGGACATCATTTAAAGGCATCATTACCGATGGAGAATTTGCAGCTGCTGGGTCTGTTTCACGATGCCGGGATCCCTGCAATGGCTGTAAAATATCCTGACTACGCAGAGGTAATAAAGCAGTCTATAGAGCGGCCTGAGCAAACACTGATTTACTATGAGCAGCAAAAGTATCCAGTGCCTCACACTGTGATAGGCTACTTCCTTGCGACGTCTTGGCACTTACCCAAAGAAATATGCCAGATGATTTTACGCCACCATGACGTTAGCTATCTTGAAGAGCAAAAAAATGCACAACATGTGCAAACCTTTGCGGCACTTAAACTGGCTGAAAACCTCTGTTTTGAAGCAAAACACTTTAGAAGCGCAGCAGATTGGTACCTATTTAAAGATAAGGTGATGATTGAGCTAAATCTACATGAAGATGAGTATCAAAACTTAAAAGATGATGTCGACGAAGTATTTATTGGGTAGGGGATTATTTACGGGCATTAAAAAAGGCGCATTTGGCGCCTTTTTTTGCTTTTTGCAGCAGGGGATTATAGGCCTGCAGCTGCACGTAGTGCGTCAGCTTTATCAGTTGCTTCCCAAGGGAACTCTTCACGACCAAAGTGGCCGTAAGCAGCAGTAGGCTGATAAATTGGACGCTCAAGGTCTAGCATAGTGATTAGACCGTAAGGACGTAAGTCGAAGTGCGCGCGGATAAGTTCGATTAAACGCGACTCATCAAGCTTAGCTGTACCGAAAGTTTCTACGCTGATAGAAGTTGGCTCAGCAACACCGATTGCGTAAGACACTTGGATCTCACACTTGTCAGCAAGGCCAGCTGCAACAATGTTCTTTGCAACGTAACGTGCTGCGTAAGCCGCAGAACGGTCAACTTTTGATGGATCTTTACCAGAGAACGCACCACCACCGTGACGAGCCATACCGCCGTATGTATCTACGATGATTTTACGACCAGTTAGACCACAGTCACCCATAGGACCACCGATAACGAAACGGCCAGTTGGGTTGATGAAGAACTTAGTTGCTTCAGTGATAAGCTCTGCAGGTAATGTAGGCTTAATGATAGTTTCCATCACAGCTTCTACAAGGTCAGCTTGTGATACAGAATCACAGTGCTGGGTAGATAATACGACTGCGTCGATACCTACTGCTTTACCGTTTTCGTACGCGAATGTTACCTGAGACTTAGCGTCTGGACGTAACCAAGGTAGCGTGCCGTCTTTACGAACTTGCGCTTGACGCTGAACTAGACGGTGTGAGTAAGTGATAGGCGCAGGCATAAGTACGTCAGTTTCGTTACACGCGTAACCAAACATTAGACCTTGGTCACCAGCACCTTGTTCTTCTGGACGAGAACGATCAACACCTTGGTTGATATCAGGTGATTGCTTACCAATGGTGTTAAGGATTGCACATGAATCAGCGTCAAAGCCCATGTCTGAATGTGTGTAACCAATTTCACGCACGGTCTTACGAGTTAATTCCTCGATATCAACCCAAGCGCTAGTTGTGATTTCACCACCAACCATAACCATACCGGTTTTAACGTAAGTTTCACACGCAACACGTGCTTTTGGATCTTGCTCAAGGATGGCATCTAGAACCGCATCAGAGATCTGATCGGCGATTTTATCTGGATGGCCCTCAGAAACAGATTCAGAAGTAAATAAATGTTTAGCCATTGTATTTATGCTCACAAATATTGCGCTTCACAAACATCAGGGACAGCGCGAAAAATTAAGGGGCGTATTCTAACCAAAAAACCTAGGCATTGACTAGTTATTTTACGCCTAGACGTCCAAAATTGTGCAAACTTTTTTAATGGTCGGAAAAAGTCCGTCTGTACCCGTTTTTTTATGGCCTTTGCCGTTGCAGTTAGCCATATAAATAAGTAAGAATGGGCTCAAACCCCCGCGAAACACATTTAAAGGTAGGAGAATTCATGCCATCTCGCAAAGAACTTGCTAATGCAATTCGCGTTCTTTCCATGGACGCTGTACAAAAGGCCAAGTCTGGCCACCCAGGAGCCCCTATGGGCATGGCGGACATCGCAGAAGTACTTTGGCGCGATTTTTTAAAGCACAACCCAAGTAATCCTGAGTGGTTCGACAGAGATCGCTTCGTATTATCAAACGGTCACGGCTCGATGTTAATTTATTCATTGTTGCATTTGTCGGGTTATGACTTATCAATTGATGACATCAAAAACTTCCGTCAGCTACACTCAAAAACACCAGGCCACCCAGAATATGGTTACGCACCAGGTATTGAAACTACCACTGGCCCATTAGGTCAGGGTATTACTAATGCGGTAGGTATGGCGATTGCTGAAAAAGCATTGGCTGCACAGTTTAACCGTGAAGATTACGACATCGTTAATCACTATACCTATGCATTCTTAGGTGATGGTTGTTTGATGGAAGGTATCTCACACGAAGCTTGTTCACTAGCGGGTACTCTTGGTCTTGGCAAACTGATTGCGTTCTGGGATGACAACGGTATTTCAATCGACGGTGAAGTTGAAGGTTGGTTTAGCGACGATACACCTAAACGCTTTGAGTCTTATGGTTGGCATGTTATCGCCGGTGTTGATGGCCACGATAGCGATGCGATTAAAGCGGCAATCGAAGCGGCGCAAGCAGAGTCTGACAAGCCAACCCTCATTTGTTGTAAAACGGTTATCGGTTATGGTTCACCAAACAAGTCAGGTAGCCATGATTGTCACGGTGCACCGCTAGGTGATGATGAAATCAAAGCAGCACGTGAATTCCTTGGTTGGGAGCACGGCGCATTTGAAGTACCGGAAGATGTGTACGCGAAATGGGATGCAACAGCACGTGGTCAAAATCAACAAAGTGACTGGTTGATTAAGTTCACTGAATACCAAATGCATTATCCTGAGCTTGCTGCTGAATTTGAGCGTCGCATGAAAGGCGAGCTTCCAGCAAACTGGTCTGAGAAAACAGAAGCCTATATCGCAGAGCTTCAAGCGAATCCTGCAAACCCAGCAACTCGTAAAGCATCACAAAATGCATTGAATGCTTTTGGTCCAATTCTACCTGAGTTTATGGGTGGCTCTGCTGACCTTGCGGGTTCTAACTTAACACTTTGGGATCAATCTAAAGGCTTAACGGCAGAAGATGCTGCGGGTAACTATATTTTCTACGGTGTGCGTGAATTTGGTATGTCTGCCATCATGAACGGTATTGCACTGCACAGAGGCTTTATCCCTTACGGTGCGACATTCCTGATGTTTATGGAATACGCGCGTAATGCCGTACGTATGGCTGCATTGATGAAGCAAAGAAGCATCTTTGTGTATACTCATGATTCAATCGGTCTTGGTGAAGATGGTCCAACACACCAACCAGTAGAACAAATGGCGAACTTACGTACTACGCCAAACCTTGCGAGCTGGCGCCCATGTGACCAAGTTGAGTCAGCAGTTGCTTGGCAGCAAGCTGTTGAACGCGCTGATGGTCCATCTGCACTTGTATTTACCCGTCAAGGTCTTGCACAGCAGCCACGTACCGCTGAGCAAGTAGCAGCGATTAAGCAAGGTGGTTATGTACTATCTTGTGATGGTGAGCCTGAAATCATCCTTATTGCAACCGGTTCTGAAGTGCAACTTGCGGTTGAGTCTGCGGATAAGCTTCGTGCAGAAGGTAAAAAGGTACGTGTTGTGTCTATGCCTTCAACGGACATTTTTGATGCGCAATCTCCAGCATACAAAGAAAGCGTACTACCAAGCTCAGTAACGCGTCGCGTCGCTATCGAAGCGGGTATTGAGGACTTCTGGTACAAATATGTAGGCCTAAATGGTGCTATCGTTGGTATGACAACGTTTGGTGAGTCAGCGCCTGCTGATGAGCTATTCAAGCTATTTGGCTTTACGGTAGAAAACATCGTTGAGAAGGCAAACGCATTGTTTGCATAATCAAAGAAAAGAAACAAAAAACCCATGCCATGCATGGGTTTTTTTATGCTTAGCGGTTTTGCTAAACCACCTAGAGCTTTGAGACTGTTTCCTGCTCAAAGCTCAGGTTCGATAGCTAAACCTTAAACTGTTCTACCGATAAGCGTAATTCTTCGGCGAGTTTAGCAACCTCAGAACTAGAGATTGAGGTTTGGCTCGCGCCTTCAGCCGTCTGCTCTGCGATTGTTACAATCGATTCCAAACGTTCACTAATTTCCTGTGCCACCTGCTGTTGCTCATTCGCCGCGTTTGCAATCTCTTCACTCACATCATGAGCCTGAGAAACAGCTGCAGTGATAGAGTTTAGCGCTTCGTTAGCAAGGTCGCTCTGAGTTACGCACGACTCCGCCTGCTGTTTGCCTTTCGACATTGCGCCTACCGCTTCTTCGGCACCAGCTTGTAAGGATTCAATCATTGCTTGAATTTCTTGAGTTGACTCTTGAGTCTTACTTGCAAGTGAGCGCACTTCGTCTGCCACTACCGCGAAGCCACGACCCTGTTCACCAGCACGCGCGGCTTCGATTGCAGCGTTTAGCGCAAGGAGGTTAGTTTGCTCGGCAATGCCACGGATAACATCCAAAATACTGCCTATCGAAGCGCTGTCTTGGTGTAGTTTGTTAATCACGCGAGAGGCTTCATCCACTTCTCTTGCGAGTTGCTCAATAGTGTGTTTGTTCTCATGTGAGATACCTTTAACACGCTCCGCTTCTTTATCTGCATTTTTAATTTCTTGTAATGCTTGATGCGCGCTGTTACTAACACCGTGAGACGTGCTACTCATCTCAGTTGTAGCGGTAGCTGCTTGCTCTACTTGTGCTTGCTGATTCTTAATTGCTTGGCTTGATTCTGTAGTGATAGTCGATGTTTCTTCGGACGCTGCAGCAAGCTGCGTCGAACGAGAAATAATACCAGTGATAAGTTCACGTAAGCTAGATATTAGGGTGTTACAGCTTCTAGATAATTCACCAAACTCATCTTTTGCCGTGTCATCTAAGCGCTGTGTCATATCACCACTGGCGACAATGTTTAAAACTCGGTTTACTTCCGATAATGGTTTTGTGATTCGGCTAACGGTAATGTAAGCCACGCCGACGGCCATTAGCGTTGCTACTATCATCCCAATCCAAGTCCATAGGTTTGCTGTGCCTACATCGGCACGTACGCCTTGTTGTAAGTTAAAGGCGACTTGGCTTGCTTCAGAGAGTAAGTCATCTAGCTGAGATAGAGCGGCTTTTGTGGTTTTTTCTGCATCGGCTAGCTCTTTACGTGTTTCGGCTAATGCGTTGATCAAGCGTTTTTGATTTTCCGCGATGCTGTTGTTGCCGGTAACTGCATCTTTCAAATTAGTGTAATAGCCTTCGAGATCAGCAAACAAACTGCTATCAAGCGCGCTAACGGGGCCACGCATTAAGTCGATGTTACGACCTAGCTCTTCAACGAGGTAGCTTTGATCTCTACTTACAATTTCCAATGTATTGATGTCTTCGACTGTAACAATATCGTTGGCGCTAGTCACAACAGAAGAAAAATTATTTTCTAAGTTATTTGCAGCTTGAAAAGCACGTTTGTCAGCATCTTCTAAGCCATCCAAATCAATGATATCAACCGTCACCATAGTCGCATCTTCTGCGGCAACATCGATAGTTGATAACTGCTCTTTTAATTTGTCTCGTAACGAAAGCTCAGTTGTTTTCTCGTTTACCAAGCTGTTCATGGCTTTTACGAACGCATCATAACTTTTGCCAACATCACGACTGCTTGAGGACAATTTATTATTAGCGGCAACGACCTGCTGCAGCTCTGAATAGGTTTTGTCAAAGATCTTCTGACGCTCTGCAAATTGCTGTTTTAGCGTCGCAAGCTCTGTTTCTGAGCGCGAATAAAAACTACCTTGCGCCATCTTACTCATTAATGTGAACTCAACTTTGAGTTCAGAGCTTTTTGATAGTGCAGGTAAGGAGAGGCTGTTCACCTGCTGAGTTGAGTTGTCAATGTTTGCAATCCTAATTAAAGAATTACCCCCGATAAGAAGAAGCAACAAGGTGATGGTAATAAACCCACCCCAAATACGTTGGCTAACAGTCAAATTCATAGCTGTCCTACAAAATTTACAATGCAATACGGATACTTATCGGATTTATTGCGGATAAGTTAAGTATTTTATAGCAGATGTGACGAAAAAATTCAGCAAAAAAGGTCGGATTACAAAAAATAGCAGCTCAACGGATAAAAAATATAAGCTTCAAGTTTTCTTCGAGTGTAGCTTAGTTTAATAAAAGTTAAAGTAAGTGCTTACCCTAACGTTGATTTAGGGCTGTTATAGAGGTTAGCTATGCTGGTACCTTTCGCCACTGTCGATATTTATCATCGTCATAGGGCCTCCCCACACGCAACCGGTGTCTAAGGCAATAACATTTTTCTTGTTAGTTTCGCCTTCCAAAGCAGCCCAGTGGCCGAAGATCAGGGTAGTGTCGACTGGTGTTTGGCTGAGCTCAAACCACGGAGTGAGACCTGCTGCATCGTTTAGGCCAGATTTGTTCTTAAGATCCAGTTCGCCACTTTGTTTTAGAAAGCGCATTCGAGTGAAGACGTTAACAATGGCTTTAAACTTATCTTGATCACTGAGCGTGTTGAGCTCAAGTCCTGGGTGAGCACCGTACATATTGGCGTAAAACTCAGGGGCTTTTGTCGATTGATAGATGGTTTCGGCAAAGCGTGCATATTCTAGCGCTTGCGTAATATTCCAGCTTGGATGAATACCAGCATGAGAAATAAAAGTCTGCTGTGTTTCAAGCCAAATAGCCAGTGGCTGTGCACGTAATAAATCTGCATATTTCTGGCGTTTAGGGCTGGCAAAAACCGCGTCTAATTTATCTTTTGGGTTTGGAGCGACTCCCAAAGCAAGACAGGCTAAAAAGTGGAGATCGTGATTGCCGAGTGTAATGCTAATAGAGCCTGCGTGTTGATAGAGGAACTCTAAGCAAGCAAGCGAATCTGGGCCTCTGGCGATGATGTCACCGACAAAGTATAAATGGTCTTGGCTTGGGTTAAAGTTGACTTGATCGAGCAGCCCGATGAGTGGAGTGAAGCAGCCTTGCAGGTCTCCAATTGCGTATTTTGCCATTTATTACCTGTGGTTTTTTATAACTCAATGTTTTTATTCTGATGTCTAGCACGTATGAGGAACGCGGGGTAAACCCGCTTCCGCAAAATAAAAACGGTATCAATGCAAAATATTTGGACAGGAGAGTCTAAATACATTGATTGGCGCTTTAAACTCGGTGCCAAACTCATTACGCATTAAATAATACCCTTCCATTGTACCAACTGGGGTATCGAGCACCGCGCCGCTGGTGTACTGATAGCTCTCGCCAGGACGAATAGTGGGCTGCTCACCGACAACACCATCACCTTCTACTTCGGTCTCTTTGCCATTAGCATCGGTAATGAGCCAATAACGACTATGTAGCTTAGCGTTACATAAGCTATGGTTTTTGATGGTAATGGTGTAGGCAAACACATATTTGTCCTTTTCAGGCTGTGATTGCGCTTCAACGTAAAAGGTCTCTACCGATACTTTGATCGGTGAGCCAATATTAGTTTGAGTTGTCATATATCCAATTTGCAATTTCAATAAACTGGTTAAGCGACAGGTTTTCAGCGCGAAGCGTAGGGTCGATACCCAAGTTTCGCAACTGCTCTTCGGTTAACAGGTTCGATAAGCTATTTCTTAGTGTCTTACGACGTTGGTTGAACGCTTCTAAGCAAACAGTATTCAAAAGTTTAGTGCTTTTGGCTGTACGTTGTGACGGATCTTTTGGGATCAATCGAACCACTGCCGAGTCAACTTTTGGTGCCGGTTTAAAGCAATGTGGTGGTACTTCAATCACGGGAATAGCGTGACAATAGTACTGCGTCATTACGCTTAAGCGACCAAAGGCTTTACTGCCAGGGCCTGCAACCATACGGTTAACCACTTCTTTTTGCAGCATAAAGTGCATATGCTCGACCTGGTCGGCAAATTCAAATAAGTGAAATAGCAAAGGGGTTGATACGTTGTAAGGTAAGTTACCAAAGATCTTCAGCTTTTCCCCTTCTTTGATTAAAGAAGAGAAGTCAAACTTCATCGCGTCACCTTGGTGAACCGTTAATTTAGGTCCCAAGAATGGATGATGGATCAAGCGCTCGGCAAGATCTTTATCGAGTTCTACAACGGTTAGGTGACCACTTAAATCACAAACAGGCTCAGTGATAGCACCTAAACCAGGACCAATTTCAACCAGATTATCTTCTGGTTTAGGATCGATAGCGGTTACTATCTTGTCGATAATATTGTTGTCATTTAAGAAGTTTTGACCAAAGCGTTTACGCGCTCTGTGTCCGAGATGTACTTTATCTGTCATGCATTCTGTGCTTTTTTGGTTGCGAGCTTAATTGCTTCGCGGATCGCTAATTCAAAACTACCCACTTCAACATCACCAGAGCCGGCTAAATCAAGCGCTGTACCGTGATCAACCGATGTGCGAACAAAGGGTAATCCTAGGGTGATGTTTACTGAGTTTCCAAAACCTTTATATTTTAACACAGGTAAGCCCTGATCGTGATACATTGCGAGCACAGCATCAGCATTATCTAAATATTTAGCTTGGAAAAGGGTGTCAGCTGGCAGCGGTCCAACCAAGTTCATGCCTTGTTTATTCAGCATTTCCAGTGTTGGTTCAATGGTTTCTATTTCTTCACGACCAAGGTGACCACTTTCTCCAGCATGCGGATTTAATCCACAAACTAATACTCTGGGTTGTTCAATACCGAACTTGGTTTGTAGGTCGTGATGTAAAATATGAATGACTTTGCTGAGACGCTCAGGTGTAATCGCCTTTGATACATACGCCAGTGGGATATGCGTAGTAACTAGCGCTACACGCAGCCCTTCGGTTGCGAGTAGCATAACAACATCAGCGGTATCAGACTGCTGTGCAAAGTACTCAGTGTGGCCGCTGAACGAGATCCCTGCTTGATTAATAATGCCTTTATGAACTGGGCCCGTGACAACCGCTGCGAATGTCCCGTCCATATTCTTTTCAGAGGCAATACGCAAGGTTTCGAGCACATAATGGCCATTGGCTTCATCTAATTGACCAGCGACCACTTCAGCACCTTTGTCTACTTGAAGGTAGTAAATGGCACCAGCAGGTGCCGCTTCAGGCGCAGCATCACTGTCAAATGGCAGTAACTTGATTTGTTCACCAAGTTCTTTGGCGCGTTTTTCTAGAATACTTTTATCAGCCACCGCAACTAACTGAGCAGGCCATGCATGCTGAGCCAGTTTGATAACAAGATCTGGGCCAATACCTGCAGGCTCACCCGGTGTAATTGCGATTCTGAGTGTCATAGCCGTTATTCCGCTTCGATAATTTCAATATGCGCTTGGTCACGCATTTCTTTAATCCATTTAAAGCTTTCTTCTTTAAATTTACGGTTAAACAGCAGACGGTGTGCGCGATTTAACTTGGCTTGTTCTGTTTTATCGGCCACGCGTTTATCTAGCAGTTGTACGATGTGCCAGCCAAATGTACTTCTAAATGGTTCACTGATCTGATCTTTTTCTAGCGACAACAGAGTGTCTCTAAATGCTGGTACGTATGTAGTTGGATCTGTCCAATCGTACTCACCGCCTTTAAGTGCAGAGCCCGGATCTTCAGAATATTCTTTAGCTAGCGCAGCAAAGTCAGCGGTACCTGCGCGCAAGTCTTTTACAAAACCTGTTAGCATTGAGCGTGCTTTTTCTTCACTTAGGATAATAGACGGTTTGATTAAGATATGACGTGAACGCACCTCAACAGTTTCAACAACTTCACGACCACGAATATCTTGTACTTTTAGAATGTGGAAACCCGCGCCTGAGCGCAGTGGACCAACGATGTCGTCTTTTTTTGCACCTTTAATGGCCTCAGCGAACAAGGTTGGCATTTCGTTAATGCCCATCCAGCCTAATTGACCACCATCTAGCGCTTTTGAGCCGCTTGAAGAGGCAATTGCGATGCGCTTGAACTCTTTACCTTCGTTCAAAAACTTAATCACGTTATCAGCGCGCTCACGAGCATCTTCAATTTCTTCTGGAGTTGCTTTATTTGGGATCTTAATCAAGATATGGCCAATATCATACTCTTCCGAGTTACCCGTTTGCTCACTCAAGATCTTTTGCAGGTTAGTCACCTCTTGAGGGCTAATATAAATACGGCGATCAACACTGGCACGGCGCACTTGGCTTGTGGTTATTTCTTTTCGGATCTCTTCTCGATATGCCTGAAAGCTTTCGCCACTCGCTTCAACTGAACGACGTAAGTCAGCGATAGTACCGCCTTGATCTTGGGCAATATTTGCAATGGTCTGGTCTAATTGAGCATCAGAAATTTGCATACCCATGCGATCACCCAGTTGCAACATTAAAGATTGCTCAATGAGTTTATCGATGGCTTGTAAGCGTAGTGTTTTATCACTAGGAAGTTCTGTGCCTTGCTGCTCAGCCTGTTCTTTAACACGATTTATTATTTGATCGACTTCGCTTTGTAAAATTACACCATCATTAACCGTGGCAACAACAGTATCTAGCTTTACACGCTCAGCATGTGCTTGAGTAAACAGGCCTGCACTTAATGAGGCCACTAATAACAACTTTTTTAAATTCATACGGCTTTCTAAATTCTATTTATTCAAAAAATACGGTCTACGGTAACCAAAAATACCCTGTTGAAGGAGTTTACTCGCATCACCACTGCTTTGGCTTCCAAGCCCTGTAAGGACAAATTTCAGGCTGAAGCCAGAATCAAACACTGCTTCATCATTTGTAAGTGTTTGGTTTAAGTTTGTTTCAATTTGACGATTCGCAGTCACCTGAATAGCCCAACAACAAGACTGGTATTGAACACCTACAAAGGATTCAACACTTCTATTTGCCGTCATATCTCGGTGATAGCTTGCTACAAATTGCCAGTTATCGTCAATTGGTAAACTTGTAAAGAGACCGACTTGGTCAATTTCATAGTCTGAGACATCATTAACATAACGATGGTTCAATTGCACTAACTGCTTGTCGTCTCCTTTATAGTCCAAAGTAAAGTGAGACTGCACTAACTCTTTGCTATCCACATCATATTGCACCCCACCTGAGAGGTACCAGCGCTTATGCCAATGTAACATGGATTCAGCGGCAAATAGTGCATTATAGTTGGTATCATCAGTAAATAGCTGTTCAGAAGGCTTTACAGATGACTCAAGATAAATGATCTGACCTGCACTGAAGTTAAAGCGTTCGACATTACTGCTATCGAATACACGCGTGGTTGCACCCACGGTGAATTGGTTGGCTTCTGCAATACGGTCATAACCTGAGTAACGGCGTGCTCTAAACAGACCAATAAAGTCATCTTGTAACTTAGCCGTATCGTACCAGCCAATTTGGCTTTGCTCTCTGTGTGGTGTGTAAAGGTACTGAATTTGTGGCTCAAGCGTTTGTGTACCTTGTTCAAAAAAGAACTCGGTACTGCGCTCAAAATTCAGTTGTCCATGTACCCGTAAACTTGGCAATGTACGCGTGACAGACTCCTCATACCCTGTATCCGGCACATCTATATTTTGTTCATAGCGCGTGTGAAGTAGGCGTGCCTCGGAGGTAAATGACCAAGCGTAGTCGCTGCGAGAAAAAGACACGCGAGGTTCTAGATGTAATCGCGACGCCTCTGAGATTGGCAAAGCATCATTTTGAAAATAGGCAAACTCACCTTCAAAGTCCCAATCAAGGCCAACAAGTTCATAACTGTCACGTGTACGGAAGCTAATTTGCGGTAGTGCAGTGTAGGATTCTCTGTGATCGCCCAACACTTCAAAATCTTGCAACTTTAAGTCAACCAGCCAGTCGTCGCCTAGATAACTCAAGCTGCCAGTACGGTACAATTGAGTGTCGGTTTCGTTGGCGTATTCGGATGTTAAGTCAGTGAGGTAGTTATCGTCACTGACATTTGTGACATCAACAAATGCGCGCCATTTATCACTTAAATAACTTTTTTGTTGCCAATGTACTAAATAGCGATCGTCTAGCTGCGGCTCAGAATCATCCTTACTGAGATATTCTACGCCAATTTTACCTTGATGTTGTTCAGTTAAATATCTGAACTCGGTAATAAGCTGAAATCCTTTATTGGCCATGTATCTTGGCGTTAAGGTCGCGTCGTAGTTGGGGGCTAGGTTGAGATAATAAGGAGTGATTAGCTCCAAACCAAACTTATTTGAG
The DNA here is from genome assembly GCF_024124685.1 of Pseudoalteromonas sp. OANN1. Classification (NCBI taxonomy): domain Bacteria; kingdom Pseudomonadati; phylum Pseudomonadota; class Gammaproteobacteria; order Alteromonadales; family Pseudoalteromonadaceae; genus Pseudoalteromonas; species Pseudoalteromonas sp. OANN1. Next base: position 23,604 of record NZ_JAMXSE010000009.1, on the reverse strand, counting down.
CTGGAAATTGTCGGCGTCAGCAGGCCTGATTTTCGTCTATCATCGATTGGAAACGTAAAATAGGGTAAATAGATAATTGGCGTGTCCATAATTTTGAACACCGTATTATAGGTCTCACCCCAACCGTCTTCTCGAGAAAGTACAATGCTGCTTGCCTCGATACTCCAAAATGGGTCATCAGCAGGACACGTGGTAAAGCTGGAGTTGTCGAGTGAAATTTTGCTGCCAGAGGCATGCAACTTCTCAGCACCACCGCGGCCCTGCTGGTCCGTTAATTCATATTCAGCACCAAGCAAGCTCACGGTGTTAGCATTTAAATCCGCGAATAGCCCATTACTGTGAACTTTGGTAAATTGGTCACGATAGAGTAGTGGTCCAGAAGCGCTGAGCAGGCCTTCTTTTTTATCGATTAGCGCACGTCTAGCTTCTAAGCTCATGGTTTCAGTGTTAATCACCACATTACCCGAAAACTCAGCACTATCAGTACCTTGTAGTTCTAAGTCATCGGCAACGATATCAATGGCATGTTTGGGCAGCGAGGCTAACGGCTTCCAGTTTTCTGGCTGCATATAGTCTTTACATTGTGCGGCGACAATGTTCGTATTAGCAAAAGCTGTAGAATGAATCGCGGATAATACAGCCAAGCCCCAAATTTTGCGCATTTAATAACCTATTAGCTGAGCATTTAATAATAAGCTCATCATGATAAATGAAAACTGTCGGAAATACAGTAGCATTTAAATATTTACAAGTAGAAGGTGTAATAGTAAATCCATGAATAGTCAAAACCAGCGCGTCGAGTTTATACAGCAGGCAATACATAGCGACGATTTTACGTGTGAGGCTATCACCTCGGATGCCAGCTTCCGGCGTTATTATCGCGTTAAACGACAAACGATGTCGTGGATCTTAATGGAAACACCAGTCGATAAACTCGATAATGCCCCTTTTATTGGTTTAAATACGGTGTTTGCAGAGCAGGGGCTTAATGTTCCACAAATCCTTGCGAGTAATGAAGAGCTAGGGCTGTTACTGTTACAAGATTTAGGCTCTGAGCATTTGGCCGATAGGTTGGCATTGCCTTCTCGGCTAGAGGATTATCGTGCGCTGATAGCGCTTATTCCAGAAATCGCCAAAACACCAAAGAGTGAATGGATGAAGCCCTATGATGCTGAGTTCGTTGATATGGAACTTCATATTTTTTACGAGTGGCTTGTAACAAAATGGCTTGGTTTAACGCCCACCGAATATCAACAAGTGCAATGGCATAATGTGAAGTTGAAACTCGTTGATGCGATGATTCGCCAGCCGCAGGTTACGATGCATCGAGATTTTCATAGTCGCAACCTGATATGTCATCAGTCTCAGTGGTATCTCATTGATTATCAGGATGCGGTACAAGGACCTGTCACTTATGATGCGGTTTCTCTATTGCGGGATTGTTATACTCGCCTTGATGCTCATGAGTTTACTGAGCTTAAGCAATATAGCTTTGATTGTTTAAAAGCGGCTAATTTATTAGACGGTATGGATTTTAGCACCTATCAACATTACTTTGACTTAACAGGGATGCAAAGGCACCTTAAAGCTGCCGGGATTTTTACTCGCCTATTGCAGCGAGACGGCAAAGGCGGGTACTTAGAAAATATTTTGCCAACGTTACGCTACCTCGTTGAAGTAGCGAATAAGTATAAAGAATTTCAGTGGCTTGCAAGCTGGCTGGAGAATGACATAATGCCTCAAGCGCAGGCTAAATTAGGCACAAAATAGAAGTAACAATGAAAGCGATAATTTTATCTGCTGGTCGTGGTAAACGCATGATGCCACTGACCGCGAACCAACCAAAACCTATGCTTAACGTCGCAGGAAAGCCACTACTTGAGCATCATATCGAGCGCTTAAAAGCGGCTGGGATCTGCGATATCGTGATAAATCTTGCATGGCAAGGTCAGGTGATAAAAGACTATTTCGGCAATGGTAGTCATTTCGGTGTCAATATTGAGTACAGTGATGAACCTGAAGGTGGATTAGAAACCGCAGGTGGCATCATTCAAGCACTGCCGATGTTATGTGAACAGGATGACAGCTTTATTGTACTCAATGGCGATATTTTTACGGACTATGATGTCAGCAGCTTAATGCAGTTACAGCTCGGCAGTACAGTTGAGGGTCATTGCGAAGCGCACATTGTGTTGGTAGAAAACCCCGAACATAATCCTGAAGGCGATTTTTGCCTTGCCCATCAGCCGCTCTATCAGCAAAAGTATACCTTGTCCGGTATTGGTAAATATCACCAAAGTTTTTTTGCCGAGCTTGGGGCTGGCTTTATAAAACTAGGGCCACTGCTGCGTAGTGGGCTTGAGCAGCATAAAGTTTCTACTGAACTGTATTTGGGTGCATGGGACGACATCGGCACGCCAGAGCGACTAAAAATGATCAATGACAAGTTAGGGTATAGCGATGTGGGGTAAATTATTAGGCACAATTTTCGGCTTTTTATTTGGTCGTTGGTTAGGCGCTATTTTAGGTTTTTATCTCGGCCACTTATTTGATAAAAGTTTGCGTCAGGATTTTGATAAAGTCGGTGGCTTTCAAGGTTTCATGAAAGGTGAAGATCTGCATGAGCGCCAAGCCTTGTTCTTTTCCAGCTGTTTTTCTGTGATGGGACATATTGCCAAGTCTAATGGTCGAGTCAGCGAAATCCACATTCAAGCCGCGTCTGCGTTTATGAGCGAAATGGGCTTGCAGGGTGAAGAGCGAAAAGAAGCACAACATGCGTTTACAGCGGGCAAAAGCAGCGATTTTTCGATAAAAGAAGCAGTTACCGATTTTAAAGAAGCCTTTGCTAGACGCTATGACTTGAGGCAGCTGTTTTTAGAGATTCAAATTCAAATGGCATTTTGTGATGGGCATGTGTCTGATGCGGAGAAGGCCTTACTTAAACAGGTGAGTAAGTATTTAGGCTTCGCAGAAACCCACTTTTTGTTCTTGCTTAAGCGCTATCAAGCAGAATTTGAGTTTCGTCGCTCTCAGGCGTCTGGGAGATCGCAACATCAACACCAGCAACAGGGCGGCCGTCAACCAACATCACAAGATAACGGCTTAAACCGTGCTAAAGCGTTGGCTGTACTGGGATTGAGTGAAGGGGCGAATGAACGTGAAATCAAAAAAGCATACCGCAAACTGATGTCGCAGCATCACCCTGACAAATTGGTGTCTCAGGGATTACCTAAGCATATGATGGAAGTGGCAAAGCGCAAAAGCCAAGACATTCAGTCTGCCTATGAATATTTAAAAAAGAGCTAACCTGAAAAACTATAAAACGCGCAAAAAACCGAGTAACTCTTTTCTGAGTCTTTGATGTTGGAGCGGATCGGTTTTTTCTCCAAAAAGCTCTCGTTGGCGATAATCAAATTTACTGTTTTTTCTCGCCCAGCGCGCTCTGTCTGGCGTATTGTCGACCACAATCGGATTGTCAAAACTGTAGTAAACATCCAGTAGAGCAGGGCTTATCAGAGAAAGGTTGGATGCCAAGTGCTTTTGCCGCGTTGCATTAGGCAGTTGTGGGCTAACAACGGCAAAGGCATCGATACGTAGATTGGGCAGGGTTGCTAAGTGCTCTCCAAACAAGCCTGCGCTATTACCAAATGCGACAACCACCAACTTTTCTGTTTGAGTCATGGACAGCGTGTTGTAAAGCACCTCAAAGCGGCTGATCAAGGCCATTTTATATTCGTCGAGATTAGATTCTGAAATAGGTGCAAGCGTTTGCTGAGCCGGTTTTTCAGTATCGGGGAGCGCGATGTCTTGCTCCAGTAGACTCGGTGCATAAGACAGGTCCGGCGGAGTAAGGGTATACGTGTCGTAGCCATCATCGCTTAAGCGTTTTGCAAGAAAGCTTATGCCGCTGTTATTGAGCGGCGGAGTTTGCATGTCTGGTAATAAGATCACGATGCCTTCACGAGCAGCTGCCATATATTCTTGATGAAATACATAAAAGCTTTCGTTTTCGCTTTCCAGTTTTATCAATTGCGATGGCTCGTAGAAACGATTAGCGTCTTGCTGATAAAGAGAACCAAGCGGTGCTGCATCAATATGTTCAGCTGCAAAAGTCGTCGCGGGTAAAGCGGCAATAAGTAATAAAAGCGTTCTGATGATCATGGTACAAGCGCGTAAAATATCATAATTGGTTATCGACCAGTTAAGCGAAAGCTTTAGCTGTCGCTATTTTTTAGCGTTTTAAGTTAAACTGCTCGGCAGTGGAAATGAAAGGAGAAATTTGTGCAGTATAAAGATAGCAAACGAGACTATCTCTTTATGTTTTTAAAAGGGGCCGGAATGGGGGCTGCGGATGTTGTCCCGGGTGTTTCTGGCGGCACCATTGCTTTTATTACTGGCATCTATGCACGTTTTTTAAATGCCATCAAAAGTGTGAACTTACAGGCTTTGAGTACATTGCGCCGTGATGGCCTAAAAGCAACTTGGCAGTACATTGATGGTAGCTTTTTACTGGCGGTATTTTCTGGTTTGCTCATCAGTGCAGCGTCTTTGGCGAAGGTGATCACTTATTTATTGGAAGCACACCAAACACTGGTATGGTCATTTTTCTTTGGTCTTATTGTCGCTTCTTTTATTTATGTTGCAAAACAGGTCTCTCATTGGAGTGGCCAAAATATTATTGCCTGCGCAGTTGGCGCTATCGTAGCCTTTGCTATTACTTCCCTTTCACCAGCTGAAGCGCAAGCATCTCATTGGATGTTTTTTATCTCAGGTGCTATCGCCATTTGCGCGATGATCTTACCTGGGATCTCAGGGAGCTTTATCCTACTGTTATTGGGTATGTATGGCCATGTACTTAGTGCGGTGAACCAGCTTGAATTTGGCTTAGTGAGTCTATTCTTACTAGGTTGTATTGTGGGGTTAATGTCGTTTTCGCGTCTACTCAGCTGGTTATTGGCGCACTATCAGCAAGTAACGTTCTCGCTACTCGCTGGTTTTTTACTTGGCTCGCTTAATTTATTGTGGCCTTGGAAACAAGTGCTTACGACTTACGTGAATTCCAGTGGCATCGAAAAGCCATTGAGCCAGGCCAATATTTTGCCAGCGCAATACAGTACGCTGTACGGTCAAGACCCAAATACGCTGGCATGTATTGCGCTTGCCATCGCAGGCCTTACGCTAATCTTAACCATTGAAAAGATAAGCGAAAAATATTAATAAAATAGACACCTAGAACAATAGGCATGGGTTGAGCTTATGTGTCTATTGTTCTAAACCACCCCGTTACAGAAAGTCGCGGCGCTTTTGCAAATGGCGCGACGTAAGTCACAGAATGAATTTTACTTACATCAAAAACCACCAGTGAATTGAACTTAGGTGCATAACTTTTAGTGGGTGTGCCATCGCGTTCAAAAAATTGCAGTAGCCCGCCCCAGTCAGGGTGCCAACTTTTGCTTAGGCTGAGTACATAAGCATAAACCCGGCCCTCAGCTTCAACAATGTCATTATGTCGAGTTAAATACTGACCACCAATAAATCGTGTTGCTTGGGCAGAGGTACGGATAATGTTCTGTCCAGAGATAGCGGAAAAGCAGGACTGTACAGCGCTACTATTGAGGTTATTGTAGAGCTTTTTCAGAGCCTCAGGGCTCGTCGATTCTATGGAGTGGCGGCCATACATAAAACCAACACCACGTGATGCATAGCTATGTATATCTTCAAGCAAGGCTTGCTGCTCTTGCGGTGTTAAGGCAAGAATATCACTGTCTTTGACTGATTTTGCTGCCCCGTTATGAAACAGTGCTAACTGGTAGTCTAAGTTACAGAGGCACTCATGTAGTTGTTGAGCGTTTGTATCGTCTAGAATATTTTCAATCCGTGCAAACCCATCGTTGCTCAATTTTTGCTGTAATTCTGTTTGTTGTTGCTGCGAAAGTTGAAGCATAAATACCTACTGCTGATTATGGCCTGTTTGTACTAGTGTAAACAGGATGCCTTAGACTTCAGTCCAATGCTGATTACTTTTTATCTATGCTAAAGTGAGTTTGGCTGAAATGCCATCCCTCTGCACTCATCGATAGGCAAAAAAATGAAAATCAATGGACTACTGCTATTCTGTTGCGCATGGGTCATATCCGTGATCCCATCACCAGCCTTGGCGGCTCAAGGCACCTTAGATCTTACCAGCTCGACACTCGGCTTGGTTTGTATTATTGTCTTCGTTTTAGCATACGCACTTGTAATGCTCGAAGAAAAACTTCATATGCGAAAATCAAAACCAGTGCTTGTGGCGGCAGGCATCATTTGGCTCATGATTGGGGCGTATTACGTTAATCAGGGACAACCCGATGTTACCGAGCACGCATTTCGGCATAATTTGTTAGAATTTGCGGAGTTGATGTTGTTCTTGCTCGTTGCGATGACTTATATCAACGCGCTAGAGGAGCGCCGCCTTTTTGATTCACTACGAGCGTGGATGATCCAAAAAGGCTTTAGCTATAAGAATCTATTTTGGATCACTGGATTCTTATCCTTTTTTATCTCTCCAATTGCAGACAATCTAACAACAGCCTTACTCATGTGTGCCGTGGTGATGAAGGTAGCTGATGGTGACAAAGAGTTTATCAATCTGAGCTGTATCAATATCGTGATAGCAGCCAATGCTGGCGGTGCATTCAGTCCCTTCGGTGACATTACCACTTTGATGGTATGGCAAGCCGGTATGGTACATTTCAGTGAGTTCTTAGCGCTATTTGTTCCTTCACTGGTCAATTACATCGTACCAGCACTCGTAATGAGTTATTTTGTGGCGGATAGAAAGCCGAGTGCAGTTTACGAAAGAGTAGAGCTTAAACGCGGCGCTTTAAGAATTTTAACTTTATTCCTTCTGACTGTCGCAACCGCTGTGCTCTCACATAGTTTGCTGCATTTACCACCGGTCCTTGGCATGATGATGGGCCTCGGTTACCTACAGTTTTTTGGTTACTTCCTAAGAATGACATTACCGGGGTCATTAGCAAGAAAGCGAGCGATGGCGGAAAGAGAAGGGGATCAAGAGCGTCTCGAGAAGTTAGGAAGTGTTGTGCCATTCGATGTCTTTAGCAAAGTTTCACGCGCTGAGTGGGATACCTTATTATTCTTCTACGGTATCGTTATGTGTGTAGGAGGTCTTGGGTTTCTCGGTTATTTAAGTTTAATGTCAGAGATATTATATGGTGAGTGGTCTGCAACCTATGCCAACGTATTCTTAGGGATTATTTCCGCGGTCATCGATAACATTCCTGTGATGTTTGCTGTGCTGTCAATGCAACCTGAAATGTCACACGGTCATTGGTTGTTGATCACGCTCACGGCTGGGGTAGGGGGGAGTTTACTTTCTATTGGCTCTGCGGCAGGTGTTGCGCTCATGGGACAAGCTAGAGGCTATTATACTTTTATGGGGCACTTAAAATGGGCACCCGTGATTTTGCTTGGTTATATCGCGAGTATTTTATGTCACCTGTGGCTTAACGAATCTGCTTTTAGCGTGTTTGGCTAGCGCTTACGCAAGACGTAGTGAGAGTGAATAATTAATATGCGCTTCACTCTCACTACGTTTATTGCTCGGCGAGGTAGTGCTGATATCGTTGTACCCACTCCTGTGATACTGGTTTATCCATATTCAGCACCTTCTCGACTTTAGTAATTACAATTACACCATGTATTTTTCCTACCATAATGGGCGTCGTAATATCAGTGTTTGGTTTGATGCTACCATTAATCACTTCCACTGCCGCTACTCCTAATTCCGTGGCGAGCATTCTATCTTCAACAGATGGTGCCCCACCTCGTTGAATATGGCCTAACACGCAAAGTGCACAATTGATATCGGCATTGCTATTTAACTCTGTTTTAAGCGCTTGAGCGCCGCCTGGCCATAAATTTTCGGCCAGTATAATCAAAAAGCTACCGTGTTGATGTTGCTGCTCTATGGCATTTTTGAGATGAGCTAAGACCTGAGAGGTATTCTCTACCGTGCAGTTTTCAAATGAAATGATAGCCTCAGCACCTGTCGCAATGCCCACATGGTAAGCAATATGCCCGTTATGACGACCCATCACCTCGGTGATAAAAACTCGCTCAAAGGCATTTGCGGTATCGCGGATTTTATCTATTGCGGAGGTGGCAGTATTGATGGCTGTGGAGAAACCAATGGTGTTGTCACACCCTGAAAGGTCGTTATCTATAGTACCGGGAATACCAATTAGCTGACCTTGCCAGTGAGCTGCCAGCGCCTGCATTCCTCTAAACGAACCATCACCACCAATCACAATAAGTACGTCGATATGAAGCTTTCTCAGGGCGTTTGCGGCTTGAAGTACGCCTGAAGGTTCTAGCATCGCAGGGCAGCGGGCGCTTTTTAGAATTGTGCCACCAAGTTGGGTGATATCGGTGACGGAAATCGCACTTAGCTCGGTGTACTCTTGATTAATTAGACCATTGTAACCATGAAAAAAGCCAAAGCACTGAAATCCAGATCTCAAGGCACTTAACGTGATAGCCCTAATCGCTGAGTTCATACCCGGCGCATCGCCGCCACTTGTCAGTACTGCTATCCTTTTCGTCATGTCGTCACTCTATTATTGCTAGGTTATTCTTTTTGTATACTACCAGAGTGATTTGAAGACAAGTTGATCGACATTAAAGATAGAGATTAATACGAGGATATAGAAAGGTAAAACGGCATTTAGGTCTACCTAAATGCCGTTTTAATTAACGTTGCGTGACTTTGCTAGCAAGTTCTTCACGTTGTGCGGTCGGTAGGTTATCTACGACGATTTGATAAGAATCATCGATCATTTTCTTTATTTCGTCTTCTGGAATAGTGCCATCTAAGATGACTGTGTTCCAAAGACGCTTATTCATGTGATAACCAGGCACAACAGACGAATACTTGTCTCTAAGCAATAATGCTTCGTCAGGGTCGCATTTTACATTTAACCACCAAACAGGTTCACCATTTTCATCTACTTGCCCCTCTTTCCCCTCAGTTAGAGTTGCAAACATTTTATGCTGAACTTTGTACACATCTACGTCTTGCGCAAAAGGCTTAGTGATAAAGGTTGCAGGCTTGGCCTGCAAATATTCATGTACGCTTTTCTGATCCATAGCCCGTGTCCTTGAAGTAACAGTTAATACTACATGAGAGTAAGTTTAGCAGCTCTTGTGATAATACTGTAATCGTCTATCAGTAAAAACTATCAGAAAGTCTATACTATGGCGTTATAACGCAGACAATTATTGAATAACTGACCGTTTTATATCGGTTTAACTCACAGTTGACGATTAAAATAAGTACAGTGTGTAAAAGCACTAAAATTTCAGTCGTCTACAATATTAGAAAAGCTAACTTTTAATTTCCAGTTAAGGACTAAGTTGGCTTCACAAATTATGCTAAAAATACACTCATAACCTAAGTGGACTAAGCTAGGAAATCATTGCCAGTTGACCGTAAAAAATTTCCCACTTGTCTCTGTTTCCCAAATTAGGAAAAGTTACGGCATAACATCCCTTGTGCAATGCTATACCTCTAAACAGTCCGCTATTAAATTAAATAATACAAAAATATGCAACAATAATTTCTTCATTGATTAAATATTAAACGTTGTGTAGACTCATCGGCCGCATTAGTAAATAGTATCGAAATGTGATGTTTCTTTCCTAATAAAGAATGTTTTAGTTTTCTTAGTGAATTAAAAAACCGAGGAGTATCAGTGGCTTTTGGAATAATTTCAGCTTTATGTGCGATGGTAATGTATCTTCAAACTCTATGGACTGGAATGCCAAGAAAACGCTGGTTAAGTTTGGCTGTAGTAACAGGTCCCGCGGCGTTAATTCTGTTTCGAGTGCACTATCGCAGAGCGTGGATGCGTCGCTGCGCAAATTTAGTTAGTTGGAAAGCGTAAAGTGGTTAGGTCAAATTAAGCTAGGCTATTGCACGAGTTGTAGGTTTGGCTTTTCACTTGGGATATGTTGCTTTAAAAATTGTTCAAATTCACTGCTTGAAAGCGGCTTTGAATAGTAATAGCCCTGAACTGTTTGGCAATTTAGCTGTTCTAAAATATTGAGTTGTTCTTCATTTTCAACCCCTTCCGCAACAACGTGAAGATCCAAGTTATGCGCGATCGTGACAATAGAGTCAACCATGTTTCTACCGCGCTCGTTACCCATATCATCGATAAATGCCTTATCGACCTTGAGTGTATTTAGCGGAAATTGCTTGAGATAAGCCAGTGACGAATAACCAGTACCAAAGTCATCCATGGCTAAGTGTATCCCTCTAGCACTAAGTGAGCGCATTATCGAAATTGCTTCTTTTGGATCGTCCATCACCGTTCCTTCTGTGATTTCTAACTCAAGAAAATAAGAAGGAAGTTGATTTTTTTGCAAGATAATGTCGATACGAGTGGTGAGATCCGGCAAACTAAACTGTTTTGCTGATAAATTAACCGCAACTCTACCATTGAACAGTCCTTTATCAATCCAGCGCTTTACATCACGGCATGCTTTGTCTAAAACGACTTCACCAATTTCGATGATCTGTCCGGTTTCTTCTGCGATAGGGATGAATACACCAGGACTTATCACCCCCTTTTTTGGGGTAATGAAACGGACAAGCGCTTCCATGCCAACCAGCTCGCCAGTTTTAATATTCATTTTCGGCTGATAGTAGACAACGAAGTGATCTTCTTTGAGGCCATAGCGCATCAGGTTTTCAATTTGCAGACGCTTAACCGCTTGCTCGTTCATGGAATCATTAAAGAATAAATAATGGTTACCCTTTTGTTTGGCATGATACATAGCGGTATCTGCATTTTTCAGCAGACTTTCAGGAGACTTACCATCTTCAGGGCACAGTACAATTCCAACAGAAGAGGTGATCACTAACTCGTGATTAGCAATTTTAAAAGGTGTCGCAATCGCTGCTAGAAATTGTTTTGCTGTACGTGTAATCGTGTGAATATCATTGGTGCCTGAAATCACCAGTGCAAATTCGTCACCACCTAGTCGGTAGAAGGTATCTTGTTGGCGAGCAAGTTTATTTAGCCGCATTGCCAGTTTCGCAAGTAGCGTATCACCTAACTGGTGACCTAGCGAATCGTTGATCTTTTTAAAGTTATCTAAGTCAAAGACAAGTAGGGCATGGTGCGTCCCTTGTAATGACAACTTTTGTAAATTGGTAAAGAACAAGTTGCGATTGGGAAGACCTGTCGTACGATCGCGATTAGATAAATTGTGGAGTTGAGACTCTGCTTTTTTACGCTCGGTTAAATCAGAGTACACAACCACATAGTTACTGATCTGACCGTGGTTATTTTTAATTTCATCAATCGTAATTTCGATAGGTAAGAGTACATCTGCCGCATTACGCAGTTTGAGCTCTTCTTGCCAATGCTCTGTTTGTTTAAGCTGAGCCTTTACTTGAGCAACAAACTTATTGTCATAGCCTGGTAAGCTAAAATGTTTATTCAGATAGTGTTCCCGTTGACCACCAAATAATTTAAGGTAGCTTGGATTTAGGTCGACTAGATTATAGTGCTTGTCGTAAATTGCGATTGCGTCAGTCAGCGACTCTACGCATTTTGCAAACAGGTTTAGCCTTTCCTCGGTGCTTTTAAAGTGGCTGATATCGCGAACCGTACCTGTCATTCTTAGCGGGTTAAGATTGGCATCTTTCTCGATAATTTTGCCTCGGTCTAACACCCAGTGATACTGGCCTAGTTCATCTTTAATACGATAGCTTGCTTCGAAGAATGGTGTCTTTTCTGCGAAGTGCTGTTTCATCAGCTTTTCTACGATTAATAGGTCTTGTGGATGGATCCTATGCTGGTTGGGGATGACGCTGCCAGGCTTCGCAGAGTTCATGCCGTATTTGTCGTTGATCCGAACAATTTCACCTGACTGAATATTCCAGTCCCACAGCGTATCGCCACTGCCTTCAATGGTACTTTTAAATCGTTGTTCTGAGTGCTTAAGTTGAAGAGTGGATTTTTTGAGTTGGTGATTTGACCAAACTAAGTAAGGAATGCTGAGCAGAGCAATCACGCATGGTACGAGCCAAGCTAACTGTGCACCTGTTAATACACTTGCGTCACTGGCGTAAATTACATGCGGAGTCAGTGATAAAAGTAGTGCATTGATTGTTATTGTTTTTATTTTTAGGCTCATATAATGCGTAATTCATAACTGCAATCTCTAATCTAAATCAAGCCATTGTAGTAGTCAAAAGGAAAACGTTGATTAAGGGGAAATTCAGGTTAATTGCGGTTTTTCACAACAGCGAAACAAAGTTTCAGATGAAATTCATTATGCTAAAGAGTGTGATTGCGTATTTTTTGAACTTTGATTAGGTTTCAAATGAATGGACTAGGTGAGAAAAGTCTTATTAGTCATTCAAAAGTTTGATAAGCACTCCTTGCTTACACTAAAACGCTAATTACACTTTAAAATCAGTCGCGGAGCATTTGGCTCTAACATTTTATCTATATAAGTAAGGATGTCTTCTAATTCCAAGTCGGCCAAAGCTTGGATTAATCTTTGCTGCATATCAAACTGGTGGAAGTCATTGGTAATTGAAATCCACAAACGCTGCGCCCTTAGCCTTAGATTTTTGTCTTGCTCCGATATATGTAGCAACAAGCTTTCTTTCGAACGTTGCCAACTCACTTCATCGAGCTGATGCAATTGTTTGGCAAAGTGCTTAAGAAATTGGTTGTGTCGTGCAAGTAGGTGTCCACTATCAAAGTTGGGAGATTGAATATAAAAAGCGATACCTGCACGTGTATTGAATGGTGCATACCCAGCGCCAACTAAATAACCAAGTTGTTCCTTCGTTCTTAATTGCTCAAAATAATCTTGATTAACGAGATTATTAATCGCCATCATGGTGACTTTTTCTTTAACGGAATCGGTACGTGATTGAAAATATTCAATGAAGGCATAATCACTGCCTTCGCGTTCGATATGTTGTTCCGTTAATTTCGTCAACTCGTTTAAGGGACGTTTCAAATCTTCTAAAATTTCGCTACTTGAAAATAGCCCGTGCACTGATGTTTTTAATTTTTCAGCATGTTTTAGTTGCCAGTTGCCATGCATGAAAGCTTTGACATGAATGGCTGAAAAAAACTGCTTTCGAAATAGTTGAAATTCGTTAAAACTGGCACTTTTAAGTGCGCAGGCTAAGTCTTCAGGACTTGGGTTCCAGGGCATCAAATGGGCACCAAGTCGGCTAAACAGTTCGCTAACAGGCTTATTCTTATTGTGATTCTTCCAATGGCGGATAAGTTGCTTTTTATATTCCGCAAAGCGAGCTGCATGGATTGGTTGATTCAGTAGCGCCTCGACTAGCTCTAAAACCAAGGTGATTTGATTACCAGTAAGCCCTGCGGTGTGAAGTGTTAAGCCACCTTGATGGGAATTAATATGATAACTAAGGCCGGCTAATTCTGCGCTATAAAAACGCTCAGCGACCGCATCCATAAAGAGATCGGCAAACAGGCGAGAGAGTGCCATATGCTTGTGACAAGTGACGGACGGGGCGGAATCTATTTCGAGATAAAAATGTCCTTTGGTGACTCTAAAAGTCAAATCCTGCTTAAACCAAAATTCAAATCCAGGCTGATCAGCTAGACGAATAGGCGTATCCTGTTCACTCTCTACATCATGAAGTGGGTTTTTCGCGCTGAGGTATGGATTAATTAGTGGTAGCGACATTTGTGGCAAAGGCATATGCACATTATAGAGCGACTCAATCCAATCTTTGGCTATTGGCGAGACACTGTATGGCGTGTTGTACCATTTAGCTTTTTTATTTACCTCCACATGAGGGTGGATAAGCACAAGGCGCATATTAGTAGGGCACAAATGCATCAGTAGTTTTTCGTGCTGCTCTTGAGAAAAGCCATCCATGCGATAATCACCATAGAGAAAATCTTCTTCTTCATAGTGGTGCATATTAACGCTGATTGAATTTACCCAGTCTAACATACGGCCGACTTCTTGGTTATCGAACGCGATATCTAGTAAAGTGCTTTTATCTTGATAAAGGCGTGGTAGTGCAGCGGTATTTTGCTTAATTAATGCTATGTACTCGAACAGCATTTCCACTATGTCTTCATAGTATTCAATCCCTTCATCGGTAAGTGCAAAGCTGATATTAAAATCTCTGAAATTACTACCCGTGATCCCACCACCAGCCGATAGTGCATTAATCCAACCTTGTGACTTGAGGATAGAATACAGTGAGCCTTTACCTTCATACCCTAACAAATGGGCTAAAAAGCTCACGCTTTTATGGCGGTATAAATCGGTAGGGTTGGGCATAGCAAAACTGACAATAAGTTTTTGCATATGTTTTCTAGGCTTTATTTGCAGTTCTAGCTGCAGGTCTTGCTCTCGGTACATAGGCGCTTGGATCGCTGGTTTTTGCGCTTTGCTGCCAACAATTTTTGTAAAAGGTGAGCAAAAGGTCGCAAGTGTAGCCAGCGGTTGTGGTGCAGCTATCACCAAAGTCATCCATTGGGCCTGATAGTATTGATTGAAAAATGCCCGTAATTCACTGGTAATATTACCATTACGATCTGCGAGAGTGTCTCGGGTACCAACAGAAAACTTGGCAAAAGGATGCTGAGGATTGATGGTTTCTTTATGAACTTGATAGATGCGACGGCCATCATCTTTGATTTTCATCTTAAACTCGGCATCGATGGCTTCACGCTCTTTTTCAGTATCGCTCTCGCTCAGCAGTGGAGACACAAAAAATTGGCTAAAGCGTTCTAACGCTTCGTCTAGTTGTTCGGCGTCGCAGTCAAAATAATAGCTCGAGTGCTCGGTACCAGTCCACGCATTGCTCTGGCCACCATACTGACTAATAAATTGCGAAAAGCCACCTGAGTCAGGGTGCTCTGCAGTACCAAGGAATAGCATATGCTCCAAAAAGTGCGCCATCCCTTGACGCGCTTCGGGGTCGTCAAAGTGGCCGACATTAACTGTTAATGATACGGCGCACTTAGCAGTTGAATCGTCATTGATCAACAAGACTCTAAGACCATTGTCCAGTGTTAGTAATTGGTACTGCCGACTATCATTATTACTCAGTTTCAATATGCTGCTGCCGATAAATTAGTTAAAAGATAACTGAAGGTAATTAGAATTTCATTTCATGTTAATCCTTCATTTGTTTTAATATAGCGAACAAACCAGTGAGATAGCTACCGGTTTAGAAGAAAATAATGCCAAGCTGCATATATGAGTAGTCAGCAAGCATAAGATCCCGGGTGTGAGTGGCGCAGAAGGGAAAGGCCATTAACGACAATAGGTTAAACGTGGATCTCATCATGCATAAGTCCGCATATATGTAGGGTGATATAAACAGAAGGTGCTGAACAGTATGAAGACTATCTTGATTATGCGTCATGGTGAAGCTGAACCCATGCAAGCCGACGATGCAAGCAGAAATTTAACCGAACAAGGATTACAACAAGCCAAGGATGTAGGTGAATGGTTGAAACAATATTTTGAGATAGACGCTGCACTTGTGAGTCCCTTCGTCAGAGCACAACAAACCGCGGAGCAAGTGCTTGCACTTCAAACGCCTAAATTTGTTGAAACCTGTTCAGACATAGTACCGAGTGGATCAGCACACACAGCTATCGATTATTTAGAAACACTTATCTCTATGTATCCAGCACACCAAACCTGGATTTTAGTCGCACATATGCCAATAGTTAGTTATTTGGTAGACCGTTTGTGTCCGGATACAATGCCTATCTTCTCAACTGCCGCGGTAGCTATAATTGAATACAATGAACAGACTGGCCGTGCTGAATTCACATCGATGCAGTTACCTTAAGCCTTTTATTTATAAGTGGCATAGAAAGGCTAAAACTTCCCTTTAATCGGTCTAATGTCCTCTTTTTAATTTTGTTTGAACTTTATCATTACACCGGTGTCATATCATTGGCATTGCAATCATGGTTTCCGATATGGCCAATACGTTTGTTTGGGCGCAAATTTGTATTGTTTAGGTAACCGGCACAGTTTCGACCACTGTGTTATGGTTCTGTTATCGGTAAAGATGGTTTTTTGGAACTTATATACCATTAAGTTTAAAGGACAATTGTCCGCTTTTTTGTGTTTTTTGTTGCTAAATGTTGTAAACTGTCAGCTAACGTCGCTGAAAGTTGCAAAAAATTTGATTTTTTAGTTCGGTTTATAAAGCAAAGTAGAAATTACCTGCTATAATTACCGCCGTCTCGTTCAGCCTTACAAAGTTGTATCGCACTCTCGACTGTAAGGTCCGCGTTATTATATTCAAATCGCGAAAAATTGAACGTTCACGCCAAGTGAAACGGCGCCCAAATTTTAAACCGTTGAACAAAGAGTGCACTAAAAGGTCGAAAACCAACATGAAAGCAATGAAAAGATCTACGTTAGCTACCCTTATTAATGCTACGTTGTTCTCTGCTGTGGCAGGTACTTCATTTTCTGCACTTGCTGAAGAAGAGCAAGCCAAAAAAAATCAACTAGAAGTTATTCAAATCACCGCACGTAAACGTGTTGAAAACGCGCAGGAAGTACCTGTGTCTGTTTCAGCGCTTCAAGGTGATAACTTGAATGCTTACAGCTCAGCGGGTATGGACATTCGCTTTATGAATGCGAAGATCCCAAGTTTATCGGTAGAATCTTCGTTTGGTCGTACCTTCCCACGTTTTTACGTACGTGGATTAGGTAATACAGACTTCGATCTAAATGCTTCTCAACCTGTATCTTTGGTTGTTGATGAAGTGGTTCAAGAAAACCCTATTCTAAAAGGCTTCCCTGTATTCGATATTGCACGTATTGAAGTATTACGTGGTCCTCAGGGCACGCTATTCGGTCGTAACACGCCAGCAGGTCTTGTTAAATTTGACACGGTTAGACCAAGCCAAGAGTTTGATGGCTATGCTGCTGTTTCTTATGGTAGCCGCGGCGCGGTAGACTTTGAAGGCGCAGTAGGCGGCTCAGTAACTGACCGTGTATCAACGCGTATTTCTGCATTGTGGCAGGAACAAGAAGACTATATCGATGTAAAAGCGCCAGGCTTCGAGAAAGAAGATTCTCTAGGTGGTTACAGCGAGCAAGCCGTTCGTGTTCAATTCCTATATGAAGGCGATGATTTTAACGGCCTACTTAACTACCACTATCGTGATTTAGATGGTCGCCCAATTGCATTTCGCGCAAATTTAATTGAAGCTGGCACAAATAACATTAACCCATTGTATGACAACGATGTGGTATACCACGATGCGGCCTCTCGTTCGACGCAACAGGTTGAAACTCAAGGTTTGAGTCTAAAACTTGAGTGGGATTTACCTGAGCATACTGTAACGTCAATTACTGCTTGGGAAAGTGCTGAAATCTATTCTCGTGCAGACGTTGACGGTGGTTACGGTGCTGACTTCCTTGGTTTCCAAGGCCCAGGTATCATTCCATTTGCTTCTGAAACAGCAGATGTTATTCCTGAACATAATCAGTACACGCAAGAGCTTCGTTTATCTAGCAACTTCTCAGGCGATTACAACTATCAGGTAGGTATCTTCTTATTTGAAGAAGATCTTATGATTGAAAGCTACAGCTTCGATACATTTGCATTTGATGCTGGCCTTGGTCAGTACGGTGCACAAAATGGTTATGCTTACCAAGATCAAGATACATCAGCATGGGCTGTATTCGGTTCTTTTGATTACACCGTATCTGATGATTTAAAAGTAACTGCTGGTCTGCGTTATTCTGACGATGAGAAAGAGTTTTACGCCAAGCGTACTAAAAATCCAACACCTTGGAACGGCTCTCCAGACGTACTTGATGGTACTGCTAACCCAAGCGATAGCCACGTAAGTTGGGATTTAAGTGCCACTTACAAGCTAACTGATGACGTAAACTTGTTTGGTCGCGTAGCTAACGGCTTCCGTGCTCCAAGTGTTCAAGGCCGTATTTTGTTCGGTGATGAAGTGACTGTTGCTAAGTCAGAAACTACTAACTCGATTGAAGCTGGTATTAAGTCAGACGTACTTGATGGCCAAGGTCGCGTAAACGCGACGGTATTCTACTATCAGATGGACGACCAACAGCTAACGGCTGTAGGTGGCGGCTCAAACTTCAACCGCTTAGTGAATGCTGATAAAACAACCGGTTATGGTTTCGAACTTGATACCGAATGGGTGTTAACGGATGAGCTAAATGCAACCTTTAACCTAAGTTACAACAAAACTGAGCTTGAAGATAAAAACTTAGCAGTAGCGGTTTGTGCGCAGTGTACCGTGACGGATCCAACCTATATGGTTGAGGGTGCTAACGGTCCAGAAGCTCGAGCAATTTTGGACGGTAACAGCTTACCTCACGCACCTGAGTGGATCGCAAACGCAACACTTCGCTACACGAAAGAGTTAGAAGGCGGCGAGTTCTTCGTCTATGGTGATATGTCTTACCGTAGTGAAGTAGACTTCTTCCTATACAAATCAGTAGAATTTGAAGGTGAAGCGTTGTTTGAAACAGGTCTTCGTACTGGTTATATGTGGTCTGAAGGCGATAACGAATATGAAGTGTCAGCCTTTGTTCGTAACCTATTTGACGAGCAAGTGGTTATCGGTGGTGTAGATTTCAATAACAACACCGGTATGCTAAATGAAGCGCGCTTCATTGGTGCTGAATTCAAAGTGAAATTCTTCTAATTCACGCTACAGTGATTATAATAGAGTAACTAAAGCCCGCATTAAGCGGGCTTTTTAATGAAATTTTTATGTTAGGAGTGGATATGTCAGGTTTTTGGAATTATCGAGTGATATATTGTGAAGCAACAAAAGACGAAGCGGCTTTATATCAAATCCATGAAGTGGAATATAACTTAAATGGGAAGGTAACGAATTGGTCTGAAACGGGTGCTGCACCTTTTGGTCGTTCGATGGAAGAGTTGCAAGCGGATGCAGATAGACTGAAGTCAGCTTTCGATAAACCAATTCTAAAAGTAATAAGACAGCCACGAGGCTATACATTAGTTGAAGTTGATAGCGGTGAAGAAGCCACTGCTGAGCCACCAGCAGGGATCAACGGTTAATTAATACAACCAAATTAAGGAGTGTAAATGCGTTTTCAGGCAGTTTTATTTGATTTTGACGGTACATTAGTTGATTCAGAAGCACTCCATTACCAAAGTTGGATGAAGGTGTTAGCCCCGTATCAGGTTACTTATACGGAGCATGATTTTTGTGATGAGTTTTCGGGTGTACCAACGCTTAAAGCCGCGCATATTCTTAAAGAAAGACACCAACTTGCGCCTTCTGCCGGCGATTTATGTGATGAAAAAAATGTCGTCTTTGTGGCAACTGCTGCGGAAGTACTCCCTAGATTGATGCATTTTGCAAAGCAAGTGGTTGAATTAACCTCAACGCGTTGTCCAATCGCACTCGTGACAGGAAGTAGCAAAGCAGAAGCGCTCCCTGTTTTACGACACTATCGGCTATTAGAGTTATTCTCTGTCATTGTGTGTAAAGACGATGTCGAACAGCCGAAGCCTCATCCAGAACCTTATCGCAAGGCGCTTGCTGCGCTAAACATTGCACCACACGAAGCCGTGGCTATAGAAGACACCTGCACAGGATTAACTTCAGCCAAGGAAGCTGGGTTAACCGCGGTTGTCGTGCCAAATGCGCACTCTAATAAACAAGATTTAAGTCTTGCTGATCATTCATTTACCGATCTCGAAGCGGTTTTTGACTGGCTTTGCCCTGAAAGCTAATACGGATTGCTATAAAGAGGGGGCCTTTTAGTCAAAGCTTGTTTGATTTTACAAACTTCGATTGTTGTGTAATCTTTAAGCATGAAATTTATTAATTTTTAATATCAGTGAACGTAAACAATGCACCTAGTCGCTGGTATTAAATATCCACTGCAAAGGATTATGCTATGCGATATTTACCATTCTTATTCTGTCTATTATTAGGTTTTTCCAATCTCCTTTATGGAAATGAAACCGACACAAAAATCCAGCTTGCTTCGGTATATCAAGGCAACAAAGATATTTCTAATTATCTTGTTAGTGAAAAGTTCGATGGTGTGAGGGCCATTTGGGATGGCTCTCAACTGCGTACGCGTGGCGGTCACTTAATTAAAGCACCAGACTGGTTCACGCAAGGATTACCTGATACTTGGTTAGATGGCGAGTTGTGGGCTGGGTACAATAACTTCGCTTTTGTGAGTGCGATTGCAAGGCGCCACGCCCCTAATAACGAACACTGGCGTCAAGTGACTTATTATGTATTTGACGCACCAAATTCTACAGAAATATTCTCTCAGCGCCATGAGCGTTACTTAAGCCTACTAAGCCATATTGAGTTATCACACATTAGACCCGTCAAGCAGCTATCATTTGGCTCAGTTGATGAGTTAAACGACTATTATCATGGTGTCTTAAAGCGAGGCGGTGAAGGTGTTATTTTGCATGCTAAAAATGCCAAACACGAAGATGGAAGAACAACCAACGTATTAAAATACAAGCCGTACCTTGATGACGAAGCTATCGTGATTAAGCATTTACCCGGTAAGGGAAAGTACCAAGGGATGATGGGATCGCTATTGGTGAGAGATGAACAAGGTATGGAGTTTAAAGTTGGGTCGGGGTTTAGCGACGAAGAGCGCGCATCACCACCACCGATTGGTAGTCAAATTACCTATCGATATCAAGGGTATACTAAGTTTGGTAAACCGCGTTTTGCGCGATTTTTAAGAGTAAGGCCAAAATTATAGAATGGCACTATTGCAAAGAAAGTTTGGGGATCTTTAGACGCTAGCGAGCACAACGGCTCGCTATCAAAAGTGCAATGGACTTATTCTGCACGGCCCATGAACTTAGATTCAGCAGTGTTGATCTTAATTTTGTCACCGCTTGAAATATGCTCAGGAACTTGAACAACAAGGCCAGTCGTTAATGTCGCAGGCTTTGTTCTAGCACTAGCAGATGCGCCCTTGATTGAAGGAGAGGTATCTTCAATCACAAGCTCTACGCTTGAAGGTAAGTCGATAGAAACAGGCATGCCCTGAACCACGACGATAGATAAACCTTTAGTTGATTCATCGATAAACAATAATTGCTCAGCAATAGACTCTTTATTTAGATGGTATGGCGTGTAGTCTTCATCATCCATAAACACATACTCATCACCATCTACATATGAAAGCATTGCAGGGCGGCGGTTAAGATCTGCAAGTGTCAGCATTTCTTCCGCTTTAAAAGTCTCATCTACTTTAGAGTTATCTACTACATCGTACATACGCATACGGTATAGGCTACCACCAGCGCGACCTTGTGGTACTGAACGCTCAATGTCACGAACAATCATTACGCGGCCGTTATACTCGATCGCGGCATGTTTTTTTATTTCACTTGCCTTTGGCATAGCTTAATTCCTAATACAAATAAAGTTGGCACAATATAATCATTTTTCGGCTTTTTGGCGAGTTTCAAAACTCATTCTGAGCCTCAAATACCGTATAAAGTCGTCATTTCTGAGTACTTGATCCCAAAGTGCTGGTCAAACCAACGGTTGATATAGTCATGCTCGGGCTCAAGCTTGGCACAGCGTAGAATATTTTCGCCTTTATTGCTGCCAAGTGCCTGTCCACAGTAATTTTGCTTCCAAGTTAGCGTAAGATCTTGAGAGAATTTTTTGAGTAGTTCGTCAAAGGTCTTTTCAGTTATCTGTGAAAGATTAAGAAAGTCTGGAGACAGTGGGGTGATATCAAGTTGTTCAAAATCAGCCTGATGCGCACGGGTTTTATTATGCTTACTATCGCTTGCACTGCCTTTGATATAACGATGGGCTAAACTCGCCTCATAATTAACGTTGATATCAAATTTCTCATCGTAGATGGTCACCGGGTAAGTGAACTCTCTTGTGACTTCTACGGTGTGCGTCTTATCTGAGTTATTTGGGTCTGGTCGTTCAACTTCCTGTTGATAATGCTTACGCTGGATATATTGATTGCTAGTGCGGTAATAGTCTGCATCTGCATATAGCTCTAATGAAAGTTGTTGACTGCCATCACTATCAAACCACAGGCTATTATTAAATGCCGTATTTAGACTTGAGATAAATGCGCCATATTGTCCTCTGATTGAGTTGCCAAAGCGCAAGCCAATATCGACACGATCTCGTATGTTCATCGCAAAATAACGACTTTTATCTTGGTTATCTACACGTAAACGTTTTGGAGTTTGCCACGCTAAACAGTATTTTTCCGTGAAACTTTTTAAATAGAAACGCTGCCCACTGACCTGTCCTGCAAGTTCATCACACTTTTTCTGCGCTTGCGTTCTTAGCGTGTCATAGTGGGTGCTCATGGCGCTTGCTAATTGCGCATTACTGATCAGATGGCGATAGTTATGTTCAAACAGCTTAAACTTATCGGGGTAGGGCGTATTTGAGAGTGAACGGGCTTCGTCGAGTAGCCATTGCCTCGCGTAATCTAGTTCTTCTCTTTGGGTATTTGCCATCGCGCCAGTCGGCTTCATTTGCCATTGTGCTTGGTTCTCTACGATTTCTTCTAGCCTAGTTGCAGCAGCGGTGTAGTTATTTGCTAAGCGCAGCATACGCACATCGATAAGTCCTTTATCTATAAGCTTATCTCGCGCCAGTGTTAAACCTTGTTTCGCTTCAAGATCCTCAGGGTCTTCCGCGAGTGCTTGTGAATAATATTCAGCAGCTTGGCGGTACATTCCCGCTTCGTAAAGTTTATTACCTTTATAAACCAGCGATTTACAGCCGCTAATAGCAGCCAATATTGCAATGATGATGGCGGTTTTCTTGATCATAATATCATTCCATTCGCGCAAAAAGTTCCATAAGCACAGTTATTGATTTTAGTATCCATTCGCTTAACGTACAGGCACACCCGTTCCTAAGCTTTTAACAGGCTTATAATACAGGGTTCTGGCGAAATCTACATCACTGAATTGTTAAGATTTTGTTTTGGGAGGTATTGAATCTCGCTGTGTTGGTTTGTTGTCCTCCTGACTGGTTTCGACGCCCATCCATGGGCTACGACATACTTTTCTTTGATGCCCAAAGAACAAGTATGCAAAAGAAAGGGCACTCCCAACATCACACTGACTCCTCAAGTAAATAGCCAATATGAACGTCACCGCGGTGTAAGGGCCATCCTTGGCCCTGTCACCGCTTTTCACGCATCCATGCGTTGAAATGACTCATTGGCAATTTACTTTCGGGTGTGATGAGGGAGACACAAGGCGCTGATAAATTCTTGTGGTGCTTGCAAGCAACTATGTTTCTGATGGCTTTGTGGACAGCTAACAGACAACTTATTTCCCCCTCCATCACACCCGAAAAGCATAAGTTGATATGCAATGTGCCGACAGGATGTCGGCCAAGTCTTGTCAGGCACAAGGACGTGCCTTACAAGACGGTTGCGATACCAATTGTATTAGGTAAATGAGCAATTTGAAGCGGAGAAATAGCTTTAGTAGCTAGGCAAAAATTTTGCTATTTAGTTGTTCTAAATGAGAAATTTTTA
>NZ_JAMXSE010000008.1:0-199129 GCF_024124685.1 Pseudoalteromonas sp. OANN1 | reverse complement strand
TAACAGATTACCGTGGGTGAATAATATCTATTAGATCACAGTAACCAACTCGATTCAAGGTTAAGAAACAGTCAATCCAAAACCAAGAATCCAGTACCTGAAAAGAGTAATTCTACAGCCTCAACGCCGCATTAAGTGTTTATTTCACTTCCACAGCTTGTAGTGGTCAACTAATCCGGACAGTGAATTAAGTTTTCCTTCTGCTACTGCTGGAGCTTGCATATCGTTATGACTATGCTGTTAATGGTGATGAGTGTCACTTATTTCTATGTCTTACCTTGACCATAAAACACCCAAATCAAGGTGATTGTTAGAGATACTAATAACAGGATAAGTAGTGGGAATATCGCCCCAGCCCCACCGTGTGTCACCTCAACCTCCTATACACCTAACGCCGCGCTCACCCGCGCCCGAAGTGGAGCGGATTTTGTGTTAAAGTGAAGCGAAGCGGAACACACAAAAGGCGCGGAGCTTTGGGTGTCGGAGTGCAACGCTTTGTTATAGCTCTTCGTCTTCGCTATCGCTTCTCCAATCAGGTTCAACCTCGCCAAAGTCAGCGTGCTCAATAGTCTCTAGCACTTCTATTTCAGAAACTTCAATATCATCAAAGTCTCGAGAAAAATCACCAGTTAGGGTCAATAGTATATCGGTATGATAAGACTCAGTGGTTGAGCAAACGTTTCCTCCCATACCAACGTAATCCTTATCTATTGAATCTCTCACTGAAAAATCAAAACTAGCCTCTACTTCGACTTCTACCAATGCTCCTACTTTTAAGACTATTGCTTCATCGTTTATGCTTATAACTCTGACTTTTACCAAGCCCTTCTGATCTTTATCCAGCTCATGAGAAATGTATGAAGCGGAAGTATCATCCCATTCGAAGTGCATATATGAGCTTGCTTCAACCCAAACATCGAAGCCATCAATGCTATTTATGATTGCCTGTTCAATCTCTTGTAGAACATGATTGTCACCTTCAAGCAGAGAATCCTCTCTGATATGAGCGATAATACTTGCAACTTTATTATGAGGCTGAAACTTCTCTAGCGCTTCCGCCAGAGAAGATACTAATGTAATCCTATCTGAATTTTCAGAGTAGTTTTTCCAACCCTTATCTTGACTAACGGCGATAATATCTATGTCATTCTCTTCCGCCCACCCTTCGAGGGCCAGCAAAGCTATGGCGTCTGGAAATTCATGTTTTTTGTCTTTTCCAGTTTCAAAAGGCGCCTCAGTGGAAAAATACATTTCCATCAAAAGTGAAAGGTCTGCATATTCGCCAGAGTCTATTTTTTCAGCCCCAATGAATTCATAGAATTTTTTTAGTCTTTCTTCCGCTATCTCAGATTCACCGCCTTCTATTGAAAGTAACGCTCTTGCACTTTCGATAACATCAGGTTTTATTTTCAGCTGTTTATTCGCAGACCTTAGCGCCCCCTCAATCGAGGAGCGAGTTCTTGATATCTCTTGCCCAATATGGCTGATTGCTTCATTGTGTACTATGTCGGTTTGAAGAACTTTTACAGGGCTTTCTTTAAACTGTCTCATCTGGGCAAGCAAGCCCTCATAGAACCGATAGCCTTCACCTTTAAGAGTCGCATTATCAAGGGTTATTGCCCCATAATCTAATTCTATTTCTTCCATAACACCTTCAAAATTTGCGATTTACCACTTGAGCTATAACATTTTAGTATTTATGCGGCACGCAGTTTGTGTTGCATAACCGCTTGTTGGACTGAGCCGCTACCCGCTCGATGTGGCAGAGTCGGTGTTGTTTATGCTATGGCTTACTTAGAAAAAATAGGCTTTTTGGAGGCTCTCACTTTCCTAGCTAGTGTAATCAGTTTAGCTAGTGTTATGTAAGCTTTCCCTGCATTGCTCAGCGCTTATTATGTATTCATTACACCTAAATTTGCCTTAAGAAGCAATTATATTTTTTACGCGTACAGAGGCCGCTAGCCTAAGCAATTAAGCAGGTTAACTACTAGATTTTACAAAGCAGCCATAATCAAACATACCCTCCTTGGCTGCTATCAAAGCGCATCCATGCGCTTCTCGTTCATTCTTTTTACACGACGCGATCGAGCGAACCAAGAAAACGTCGCCCCAACATCACACTCAATCCTCAAACCCTAAGCCGATATAGTGCAACCGTCTTGTCAGGCACGTCCGTGTGCCAGACAAGACTTGGCCGACATCCTGTCGGCACATTGCATATCAGCTTATGCTTTTCGGGTGTGATGGAGGGGGAATAAGTTGCTTGTGAGATCTTCTACAATTTTTATGATTAAGCTGCTTGCAAGCATTGCAAAAACTATCAGCGCAGCCTCCTACCTTACAGTCTAAATAGTTTTGTGGGAGGTGGTTTACCCGCCGATAAGTTATGCTTTTCGGGTGTGATGGAGGGGGAATAAGTTGCTTGTGAGATCTTCTACAATTTTTATGATTACGCTGCTTGCAAGCATTGCAAAGACTATCAGCGCAGCCTCCTACCTCACAGTCTAAATAGTTTTGTGGGAGGCAGTTCACCCGCCGAGAAGTTATGCTCTTCTGGTGTGGTTAAGCGGATTAGTTTTGACTGCGAGTTCTAGTTTTTCACTCAAAGCAGCAAATTTGCCTACAATCACCAAAAAAACTTTTCAGCACAGTATGTCTCCCTCATCACTACAACAAATCAAACACAGGCTCTATCGCATCTAGACTGAAGTTATCCAAATCCAAGCGGTGCTGTATTCCTAGCGGCAAAATCCACTGCGGATCGGTATGGCCAAAGTCAAGCCGAGTTATTACGGGTAAACTGTCACAGCCAAACTCATCACGTACAACCGATAAAATCACTTCATCAAGCGCAGCCATCTCGCGCTCGCTGTAGTCCCGTGCGCGGCCAATCATTAAGCCGGATATTTTTTCAAACACGCCCATTACGCCATAGTTACGTAACCAAAAGCGAATATAGTCTTGACTGGGTTTGTCTTCAGAGGTTTCTAAAAATAGCAATTTGTCTTGCCAAAATGACGGCGATGGCCAGTATTCTGTGCCTTTTAGCATCTCCATCACTTCAAAACAGCCACCAAATAGCCGCCCTTCCACTTGCCCAGTACCTTGCAGTACTTTAGGACCATTTGTCGCAATAACGGGATGCAGCTTACCGACGTTTTCTGGTATTGCCCACTCAGGATACCCATGAGAATAAGCTTTGAATATTGGATAATGGACTTCACCTAGCAGCGCCTGCGCTAAATAGGCTTGATACTCAGCACTAGCGTTGTGGTACTGGGAGAAACCGGCCATGACCGATGGGCCGTTAAAGGTGACTAATCCCCATTGGTTCAGCAATGTGGTAAGCGTCGAAAAGTCAGAATAGCCCATCATAAACTTAGGGTTATTCAAGATAACGGATTTATCTAAATAAGGTAGGATCCGCGCGGAATCTGAACCACCAATAGAAGAAATTATCCCGGCGATATTCGGGTCTGCAAAGGCATCATTAATATCTTTTGCACGTAATTGTGGCTGTGAAAAGAGCACATCCGCGGCCGTTCGAGCCGACGGCATTTCAACAATATTAAAACCAAGCGAACGCAGGTTTGCTAACCCTTGCTCAAAGATGTGAGGAAATATACCTGGGCCACCCCAGCTAGGTGATACAATCGCAAGGGTATCACCTCGGTTTAGTTTTTTAGGCTTGCGTAATTGCACCGTCTATCTTGCCTTAATGGAATATTCATCAGCAACTAGATATATCCCATTAAGACAACAGAATCAAACGCTTATTTGAATCGTTCAACGCGAAACGGAGCTAAATCAACAGAGGTAGGTTTGCCTGTCATGAGTTCAGTAATAAGCGTGCCAGTAATGGCCGACATTAAAATCCCCGTCCTAAAGTGTCCACACGCATTAATATAACCTTCTACTCCATCAACGGGGCCCAAAATTGGCAGCTCATCCGGTGTACCAGGTCTAAGTCCTGCCCAACAACGTTTAATACTCGACTCTTTTAGCACCGGCAAACACTTCATAGCACCTTGCGACAGCTCGGTAATTTTATCTAGACTATTGGTGGTATCGAAACCTTTCTCTTCGGTAGAAGAGCCAATTAAAATTTCGCCGTTGTCCTTTTGTGCAATGTAGCAATCACTGGTACTGATACAACCATTTAATACTTTAGGCATGCGCTCAGATAGCACTATTTGGCCTTTAACCGGGTAAACTGGCATGTGTTTACCTGTCGCCTGATGGTAAATGTCATCCGCCCAGGCACCAGCGGCATTAATTAAGGTCTCGCAATGCAGGCTTTGATCTTGCGTCCTCACGCCTATCACCTTATTGCCTTCACGCAGTACCTCTAGCACTTCGGTATTCAAAAATAACTCAACACCATTTTGACGCGCCCCCTCAGTGTACGCATCAACTAACCGGTATGGGTTTACCTGATGGTCGCAAATAAAATCTATTGCACCAATTGCATCTGGGGTGATGTAAGGCTCCTCTGCACGTAATTGCTGTTGGTCTAACCACCTGATCTGCGAAGACAAATTAGGGATCCCTGACACTATGCTATCTGCATATATTTCATCATCGCGATTGTACATAATGAATTTAAGACCGGTACGTTCAAACTTAAAGTCGACATCGTGTCTGGCCAGCATTTCTTCATGCAGTGCTGGATATAACTCGTTTGACTTGAGCGCAAGTTCAAAAAAGCATTCCGGTAATTGATGCGGCCGCAATGTTTGTGCAGCTTCGGTATCGCCTTCACTTTGGAGCTTCGACAAGGTTTTGAAGAAGATCACACCACAGCCAAGTCCGACCGACTCACCAATTGCCCATAATCCACCCGCAGATGCACGAGACGCGTTACCCGGCTTTTTTAAATCTACTAACGCGATTTTTAGGTTGGTATCGCGGCTTAAAAAATAGGCACAAGCCGCACCAATTACACCGCCACCTGCGATAATGACATCATACTGCTTCATGGTTTTTCTCCAGTAAAGTAAACGGAATTGGGTCAAGTGGGAATCTTGGCCTTATCACGCCCAGCGTATCTAAGTGCCCTGCCGCTTGCAGTCGATCTAACGCATAGCTAGAACACATTTTTCCTTGGCAGTCTCCCATGCCAATACGGGTTCTCATTTTTACGCTAGATAAATCTTTTGCACCTTGTTGCAATGCTAAATCGAGTTGCTGGCGCTTTACTTGTTCGCAGCGACACACCACGGTATCTGGCTGGGTTAACGCAAGCAGCCCCTCTCTGCGCGCCGAGAAGCGGTCAAATCCGGCTCTAAACTTCTGTGCTTGCTTACGCTTAGTTTTGAGCTTGCGCATCCGCGTGTGGAAGGTCGATTCGCTTAAACAGGCTTGCTCATAGGCAAGCATGGTTGCGGCCATTTTCCCTTCAATGATAGCCGCTTCTGCGCCTAGCAAACCATTGGTATCACCACAGACAAAAATTGAATTTAAGCTACTGCGTAAATTGTCATCTAATAAAGGCACATAACCATTCGTGGTGGTGTACTGATAAGAAACCCCAAGTAGCATGGCAAGCTGGGTGCGGGCAACAAAACCATAGCCAACTCCCAAACTATCCACGGCTAAATGCTGTGCTTTTGACAAGTCCGCATGCCAGTGCTCATCGTAAGGCGCTACGATAACACTGGAGAGTTTTTCTTGGCCTTCTGCTTTCACAATGCCATAGCCATACTTGAATGGAATATTATGCTTTTTGAGATACGCCAACATACTCAATCCCGAAAGCGTAAGCTTAGGTTTATTGAGCAGCGCCACGGTCTCTTTCGCCAGTTCACTAAAGCGACTCGCTTCATATACGCCAACCACTTGTGCACCGGATTTATGTAACTGGCAAGCAACCAGTGGCAATAATGGTCCAGTTCCGACTAACGCCACTTTTTTCCCTGGCCGAACTAACCCACTTTTAAGCTGAAGTTGCATCCCGCCCATTAACATCACACCAGGTAACTGCCATCCTTCAAATGGCACACTGCGCTCATGACAACCAGTTGCCAGAACCAACTTGGTGTAATCTATTTGTGTTAACTGATTTTGTGTTTGCAACAGCAAACCGCTTTCGCCCTCGGGCCCAAGCACTTTGGTTTGTAGTTGTAGTGTTATATCTTGTTTATGATGTTCGTAGCGTACCTTTAGTGCAGCCATCGCACGTTTAAGATTTTCATCTAAATGAGGAAGCTTACTTGCTTGTCGAAGTGGCCCGCGATAGATCACCCCACCAATTTTTGGTGCTTCATCCACTAAGGTGCTAGTAATGCCATATTTAGCCAGCTCAGCTGCACAGCTAACGCCAGCAGGCCCTGCACCAACAATAACGATTTTTTCTTTTTGACAATTAGACATCACACTATACTCCAACCTGCTTGAAACGATTTTGTTTAGTTTCAACCTGCATGTTGGGTTGTACTAAGGTTTGGCAAGCCTTTTGTTTATGTTGCTTGTTTATCGTTACCTGACAACAATGACAAACGCCCATACCACAATAAGCACCAGATACGGCTTCTCGATCGCTTTCCATAATTTGCTTGTAGTTCGCCGCAAGCAAAACAGACAACACGGTTTCACCATCGCATACATTAACCGCAATGTCGTCGATTTGAATTTGGAACTGTAACCCCTCAGGGTCTGTAATATCTTGGGTTCTGGATAATTCAGACATGAAAAAATGCTCCTTCAATAAAGTCGCACAAAGCCTACTATCCAAATATTAAAAATAAACATTTTATTTACTTCATTCACTTTAATTTGATCCAAATTAACTTTTAAGCACTCTCGCGCTAATTCTGTTCAATTCGGTGCAAATGCTGCACCCACCTCACTAAAGCAGTGCAATGCGAACGTATTTACAGACCAACGCAAACCGCATCCTATTGATATTAAATAGTTTTAATTTCTGGCACAGTTTTTCCTTATTAAACGACACGACGGATGAAAGGAGCGTAATTATGTACACTTTATATCAAACGATGTACTTACTTTGGCATTTGGACGTGAGTATCTGGCCTGTGCACGATACAGCAACAAACCCAGTAGATGTTAAGGAGAAGGCACAATGACACTTGGCAAACTAGACACAGCAGTACACGCAGTAATGAACGATATGCTCACCCCATCACAAGCTGCAAAAGCCTATCATGTGCCGCAACGAGCACTTTACGAAGCACTGCGAAACACCCAAGAGAAACAGCAAACTCGATGGCAAAAATTAATGCATGAAAAGGCAAGGCTTGAGCAAAGTCTGGCTCGGATAAATAAGGAACTGCATGAACAGTTTGTCTAATAGCGCTATGCAGCTTCGCATTATTCAGGCGCCTAGCTTGAAATACAATCGCTTAGATTGTCAGCTTTGGGTAAAACAACTCAGCGCACTGACGCAAGCCTGTATTAATCTTGGCGCCTCTATCGGCTTTTTGCCCTCATCCTCTAACAGAGCAATACAAAACTACTGGTGGCAGGTATTCGATGCTGTGATCAAGTCGCAAAAGACGCTTATTATCGCTGAACTTAATGGCGTAATGGCGGGTTGTGTGCAACTCTCACCAGCAACAAAAGATAATGCTCAGCACCGAGCAGAAGTGGAAAAGCTATTAGTGCATCCAAACAGCCGACGAAAAGGCGTGGCAACAAAGCTGATGCAAGCCATAGAGCAAGAATCTACGAGGCAGCAGATATCGTTACTCGTCCTTGACACACAATCAGATTCGGACGCAGAAATCCTATATCAGAGTTTGGGCTTTAAAGTCGCAGGACAAATCCCTCATTTTGTCAGTGATGAGCGCGGTGACTTCCATGCCACCACATACTATTACAAACTGCTTGCACCGACCTTGCGCAATCATATTGAGCGCGTAGCTCAAACGCATTGTGCCAACGAATATTAGCAAAACAGTCTAATCAAGCGACTCGCTACGACTTTCATTCAGGCGATAA
Organism: Pseudoalteromonas sp. OANN1; assembly: GCF_024124685.1. NCBI lineage: Bacteria > Pseudomonadati > Pseudomonadota > Gammaproteobacteria > Alteromonadales > Pseudoalteromonadaceae > Pseudoalteromonas > Pseudoalteromonas sp. OANN1. The sequence goes on along the minus strand of NZ_JAMXSE010000008.1, from coordinate 191,170 downwards.
AAAAACAGCTTACCGATGTGCTGTGGTGTAGTTACAGCCTCTAAGATTGGCGCAGCACCTTGTGGTATGCTCATCACATTGGAATTATTGATAGTAAGACCAGCGCGCAGCTTCGTATCTATTGCCCCGGGACACAGTACTGTTATTTTATAGCCATCTTTGTGAAGACCTTTAGATAAGGTCACCACTCCGGCTTTCGCAGCGCAATAAGACGTCCAATCTTTGTAGCTGTTAAATGCCGCCGTCGACGCCACATTGATCAAATGTACCGCTTTGTTAGCTTTAATTGCAGCACGAGAAATTAAATAAGTACCGATTAGGTTTACTTCGATGTCACGGATCCAGAGATTTGGCTCAGAGTCTGCCACTAAACTTGAGTAAAGCGTTCCTGCCGCATTGATTACACAGTCATAAGATTTGTCGTCAAAAAAACGCTCAACTTCAGCTGGTTTAGAGACATCAAGCTGCACGCGCGATGGCGCTTCCACTTCATGTCCTAAGCGCTTCAGTTCATCGCTTAAATAAGCGGCGAGACCACCCTGTCCGCCCGTTATTAACACGTTCATTTCTGTGGCTCTGGGATTGGATGATTGTCGCTTTGCTCAATCAGCTTTTTATACTGGTCGTAGATTTTTTGCTTTAAGTTACTAGAGCTAACACCAGCACCATAAGGAAAGTAAAATACCTGAACGCCAAGCTCTTTCAGATAATCATATTTTCCCTTCCAATCATCGCCAATCACGAACACATCAATATTTAGATTTTTCACTGTTTCACGATGATCTAAAGTACGTTGTGGAATAGCAAGATCTGGGTCTCTTAACCCTTCGATAATCGCTAAACGCTCTTCAAATGGCACTGCCGGTGGCTTTTTATAAGAACAAACAAGTTCATCGGTGCTCACACCAACGATTAACGTGTCTCCTAAACCTCGGCCATAACTAATCATTTTTAAATGATTACTGTGAAATAAATCGAATGTTCCTGAGACATAAACAATTTTATTTTTCATCAACTGCTATTTCCCTCCAGCTAAATCAATAAAAGTTCCTGTAACAAAGCTTGCTTCGTTACTTAAAAGCCAAGCGATGGCATTGGCAACCTCAATCGCGGTTCCACCTCGCTTCAGCGGTAAAAAATCGGCTAGACGATCAACTCGATTTGGTTCGCCACCGTCGCCGTGGATATCGGTATAAATACAACCCGGTCTCACGCAGTTCACACGGATCTGCTCAGCGGCTAATTCCAGAGATAAGCCTTTAGTGAAGCTGTCTATTGCACCTTTTGCAGCCGCGTAGTCAACATATTCATTGGCCCCACCTAAATAAGAAGCTGCCGACGATACATTCACAATCGCGCACTGTGCCGGATCAGCGCTCAAACGCATGTGTTTAATTGCTTCGCGAGCACAAATAAAATACGGCGTAACATTACTGGTAAGCATATTGTTGATACGCGCTGCAGTCATGTGTTCAACTCGAGTCTGCGTATTCAGCACGCCAGCGTTGTTGACCAAATGCGTAACCATACCAATATCGGTCTTTATTTTGTCAAACATCGCCTCTACAGATTTTTCGTCTGTGACATCTGCTTGTAACAAATGCGCTTTACCATTATTACTTAGGATGGTATCTGCAACCGTTTCTGCGGCTTGCACATTCTGCTTGTAATTTATAACAACAGTAAATCCTTGTTGCCCCAACAGTTGAGCCGTTGCCGCACCAATCCCACGGCTCGCACCGGTGATAAGTACCACTTTTTGCATTTATTATTCCTTAAATTAGGCCAACAGCTACTGATAGTTCAGTACTTCTACACCCATGTCTTCTTTGACGTGTTCTATCACCATATAGGTATGATTTGTACCAACGCCAGGTATTTCAACAATTTGACCTAATACCTCACGATATTGACGCATATCCTGAACTCGGATCTTAACTAAATAATCAAAGCCACCAGCTACCATATCACAAGAAACGACGTTGGGGATTTTTACAATATGCTGTTTGAATACCTCAAATACCGCTTCGGTCGAGCTTTTTAAGGTGATTTCCACATGCGCAACCAAATGCTGGCCAAGTTTTGCGGCATTTAATCTTGCCGTATACCCTTCGATATACCCCTCCGACTCGAGCTTTTTTACTCGATCGAGGCAAGGACTCGGACTCAAGTTTACCTCTTTCGCCAAGTTTACATTAGAGATCCGACCATTGCGCTGGAGCGCGTCTAAGATTGCTAAATCGATGCGATCTAATACCCGAGTTTTAATGGAAGTCGTCATATCAGCATAAAATTTTGTGAGGGTTTGAGATTACCCGCAAATTTACCGTATTCCTTAAAAATAAAACAGCATATTCTGCTGTCTTTTCGATAGAATGCCCGCGAAATTAACGATAAAGGGCAAAGCGGCTTATTTCAGTCTTTAACGCGGCTTTGTTCGAACATTTAGATTATGCATTCTGGCTAAAATTTGAACCCCCAAATGGGTGTGTTATGGTTAGCAATGTGACTGCATCATTTTGTCGTAATTGAGGCTTCCTATACAAATTAAACTACACTTTCAACCTTTGGTTGCTTAGTTTGGCATCAGTTCAGATGTAGTTTTGTAATCTGCACATTAAGGTGTGTGATTCCATAGGCAGGCGCGAATTACATGTATTTTTGACTCCAATTTTTGAGGGTTGCTTATGCTTTATAACGGCGATTTGACAACTAACTGTCCTATCCGACAAAAGATCCGTGATTTTTACCGCATTGATGAGAATGCAGTAATTGATCATATTTTACCTTTAGCTGAGGTAGGCGTTACAGCTCGAAGCCGAGCATGGGAACGTGCACGTCAAATGGTATTGAACATTCGTAGAGATCAAGATGGTCAAAACGGTGTAGACGCGCTTTTAAATGAGTTCTCTCTTTCTACCGAAGAAGGCGTGGTACTGATGTGTTTGGCCGAAGCTTTACTTCGTGTACCAGACAAAGCAACACAAGAAAGCCTGATCCGCGACAAGCTCGCAAAAGGCGACTGGAGTTCACACCTAGGCAGCAGCGACTCGCTATTTGTTAACGCTTCAAGCTGGGGTCTACTCGTTACCGGTAAAATGGTTAACTATTCAGACAAGAATAAAGAAGAACAATTTGGCGTGTTAAAGCGTACAATTGGTCGTCTTGGTGAGCCGGTTATCCGTAAATCCGTTAACTACGCAATGAAGATCATGGGTAAGCAGTTTGTAATGGGTGAAACCATTCAAGATGCTATCGATCGTGCCGCTGATAAAGAACAAAAAGGTTATGTATATTCGTACGACATGCTAGGTGAAGGCGCACGTACGATGCGTGATGCAGATCGTTACTTCCAAAGCTATATGACCGCTATTCACGCGATCGGTAAAGCAGCGAAAGGCCGTGGCCCAATTAAGAGCCCAGGTATCTCAGTGAAGCTTTCTGCTATCCACCCGCGCTACGAATTCACACATCGTGACCGCGTGATGGACGAGCTTGTACCTAAGCTAAAAGAACTTGCTATTGCTGCGAAAGAATACGATATCGGTTTCACGGTTGATGCGGAAGAAGCGGATCGTTTAGATATCTCACTTGATGTTATCGAAGCGGTATTCTCAGACGACGCGCTTGGCGACTGGAATGGTTTTGGTCTTGCAGTACAAGCATATCAAAAACGTGCTATTTTCGTTGTGGAATGGGTAGCAGAACTTGCTCGTCGCGTAGGCCGTAAACTGATGGTGCGTCTAGTTAAAGGTGCTTACTGGGATACAGAAATCAAAACCACTCAACAAGATGGTCTTGAGCACTTCCCTGTGTTCACTCGTAAAGCAACGACTGACGTTTCTTATAAAGCGTGTGCTATTAAGCTACTTGAAGCTCGCGATGTGCTATTCCCGCAGTTTGCGACGCATAATGCTTACACCGCAGCAACCATTCTAGAAGTGGCCAAAGGCGATAACAAAGGGTTCGAATTCCAACGTTTACACGGTATGGGTGAATCACTTTACGACCAAATCGTTGAAAACGAAGGAATTCAGTGTCGTGTGTATGCACCAGTTGGTCAGCACGAAGACCTACTTGCTTATCTGGTACGCCGTCTACTTGAAAATGGTGCAAACTCATCATTCGTAAACGCAATCGTTGATACCACTAAACCTGTTGAGTCACTACTTCCAGATCCTGTAGAAACGCTGCAAGGCCTACGTAACCGTTACAATACGCAAATTAAACTACCTATCGAGCTTTATGGCGATGAGCGTCCAAACTCAAAAGGTAAAGACCTAACGGACATCAACGATTTAACACCGTTTAAAGAAAACCTAGACAACTGGTTTAACGAACATCTAATCGATGAAAGCCAAGTACCAGAGGGTCACCTTGCTGTTCGTAACCCTGCGAACCACAAACAAGTGATTGGATCTGTGCCTTTACACGATGAAGCACACATGCAAAGCGTGCTTGCCAATGCTGATGCGGCTTTTGAAAGTTGGTCTCAAACCTCAGTTGAAGAGCGTGCAAACCTACTACGCCGTACTGCTGACATCCTTGAACGTCACCATGACGAACTTGTTGCCATCTGTATTAAAGAAGCTGGTAAAGTAACCCAAGACAGCATCGATGAAGTACGTGAAGCCGTTGACTTCTGTCGCTACTATGCAGCACGTGCAGAAGAGCTTTCTAAAGATGAGCGCTTTGAAGCTCGTGGCGTGATTTTATGTATCAGCCCGTGGAACTTCCCACTTGCGATCTTCTTAGGTCAGGTAGCTGCCGCTATCGTGACAGGTAATACCGTTATTGCAAAGCCTGCTGAACAAACCAGTATGATTGCACTGCGTTGTATTGAATTAATGCATACCGTTGGCTTACCGGAGCACGTAGTACAACCGGTTATCGCACGCGGTAGCGAAGTGGGTAAACACATCGTGCCTGACGAGCGTATCCAAGCGGTTATGTTCACAGGTTCAACAGAGACTGGTACGCTTATCTCACAAATTCTTGCTGAGCGTAACGATATTCAGGTTCCTCTGATCGCAGAAACTGGTGGTCAAAACTGTATGATCGTTGACTCAACAGCATTACCAGAGCAAGTGGTTGACGATGTTATTTCTTCAGGCTTCCAAAGTGCCGGTCAACGCTGTTCAGCACTTCGTGTGTTGTTCTTACAAGAAGATGTTGCTGACGGTATCATTGAAATGATCCAAGGTGCGCTTAAAGAGCTACATATCGGCGACCCATCGCTACTATCTACAGACGTAGGTCCAGTAATCGACGAAAAAGCGCTGACCACTTTGACTAAGCATGTTGATTACATGAAGTCGAACGGTAAGCTACTATTCGAAGCTAAGATCCCCGATAACAGCGAGAACGGCGCTTACTTCTTCGCTCCGCGCCTATATGAGATTGCTGATCTATCCGTGCTTAAGCGTGAAGTATTCGGTCCGGTAGTCCACGTTGTACGCTTCAAAGCTGATCAACTTGATAATGTGATCGACCAAATCAATGGGACAGGCTACGGTCTAACGATGGGCGTTCATTCACGTATTGAAGAGCGCTGCGAATACCTAGCTAAGATGTCGCGTGCGGGTAACGTATACGTGAACCGTAACATGATTGGTGCGATTGTTGGTGTTCAGCCATTTGGTGGTCGTGGCTTATCAGGTACAGGTCCAAAAGCAGGTGGTCCAAACTACCTACTTCGCCTTGTGAAAGAAAAAGCGTCACCAGACAACGTCCAAATGACAGATCTGACGCCTGATGAGCTAGAGATCCACCACTTCCCAGGTGCCGTTGAGCAAGTTGAAAAACTGATGCAAAACTCTAAGCGTGATGAGAAGATCTGGCGTCGTACTGCGCTTAATGACCGTGTTTCGGCAGTGCGTCAGCTACTTGCTAAAGTAGCAACAGTAGACATCATTGATGAGCTGGCGGATGATTTATCATTAACGCTTTCTGATGCACGTGCTCAGCTAAACCGCTTAGAAAAGCGTATGCGTACTTACACAACACTACCGGGACCTACTGGTGAGTCGAACACGCTGCACTTAGAAGCGCGTGGTTGTGTAGTGGTATATGCCGATAAGAGTACGTCGTTCAACTTCTGGGCGATTTCAATTATCACAGCACTTGCTGCCGGTAACACAGTGATCACAGTAGCCTCTGACTTATTCTATGAAGAAGCATTGGCATTTAGAGATAAGTTCATCTCAACTGGCGTTGCTGAAGGCGTATTCCAAGTAGCGAAGCAAAACCAGCTACAAGCGATTTTGGCACACCCTCACCTTGCAGGTGCTGTTGTGGCTGCGCGCTCTTCACGCCTTGGTTACTTCTCACAGCAACTTGCAGAGCGCAAAGGTGCTATCCTGCCTGTGATCAGTGCAGAGTACTACGATACGCTTATCAACCGTCTTGTGACTGAGAAAACCATCAGTATCGATACCACAGCTTCTGGTGGTAACACTTCACTGATGACACTTGTTGAAGACGAAGAGTAAGAGAATATAAGTCGCTATGTTAGACATAGAGACTTTATTGAACAAAGCCAGCGCAAGCTGGCTTTAATTTTTTACGCAGCGCTTGATGTCCTTAATCCCACAATGACATTAACAATGTCCATTAAATAAACATCTTCAACCAAAGCAATCACATCATTCCATTTAGGGTTGTATTCGTTATTCTCCCAGCGCCTTAATGTTCGCTCCTCTATACCATAGCTTGCGGCTGATTCAGCTTGAGTAAAACCGCGACTTTTACGTGCAAATCTAAGTATGGCAGCACCAAGCGGCGCGCGTTCAGAAATTAAAGGTTGGCTCATTAACATCACACTCATTCCTTAAAAAATTGCGCAAATATATGACTTTTAGAAAAATCATTTATTTACGCGCTCACTGACTAAATGCATTCACTGCGTAATTTAATGAAGATAATAGATCTATTTTTTACGCATTACAACGAAAAAATGGATCTTTTTTGCGTCAAAAATGATTTTACTTCGCAAAAAATAGCCCATATAATGACGCACACGTATCATTATTTAAGAGGCAACGCATGGAACAAAGTCTCATGAGCCTAGCGGAGCGCGTAGAATATGCGATCAAGCCAGACAGTATTAGAGCTTTTGCGTTAAAAATTGATGTATCTGAAGGGACGCTGCGCAGAATATTAAAAGGGGAAGACCCAAAACTCAGTGTGATTGAACGCATTGCTAAACAGGCCAACGTAGATTTGATGTGGCTCGTTACCGGGATCCCACTTGATTGCAAAACCGAATCACCAATCATCCAGCAAAGTATTACCTTGGAAGACTTCAATGAAGACTTTGTTGTTGTGCCTGGCTACCATGTCTCTGTCAGCACCGGTTATGGTGCATTTAACCAAAGTGCCGAGGTTGCACGTTATCTTGCATTTAGAAAAAAGTGGATTGAATTTAAAAACCTAGATAAGTCACAGCTGGTCGTAGTGTTTGCCAAAGGCGACTCTATGGAACCCACTATTCACAATAACAATACAATTTTAGTGGATTTATCGGATAAAAAGTTAAGCGAAGGCCTGATCTATGTTGTCCGCCTTGGTGAAGAGCTTTATGCCAAGCGCTTACAACAAAACTTTGATGGCTCAGTACGCTTGATTAGCGATAATAAAGAATACCGAGAACAAGTTGTGATGCCGAATGAATTGGAGCAGCTGGAAATTCTCGGTAAAGTGGTATGGATTGGTAAAGATCTAATTTAATAATACGATGCTAAATCTTGAATACTTATTCTCATTTTTAATCGCCAGCACGGTAATTGCCGTGGCACCGGGTCCATCCAATGCGTTTTTAATGGCGCAGACCTTTACTAATGGCCGCGCTGCTGGCATGCAGAGCGCATTAGGCTTTGCACTCGGTGGGGTGATCCACACACTCTTTGCCGTTGTCGGCTTATCGGCACTCCTAAAAGCCTCAGAGACCGCCTATACCACAGTGCAATACCTCGGCGCAGCTTACTTAGCTTATCTAGGTGTAATGACTATCAAAGAGACGCTTGGGAAGGGGCAGATAGCTTGCGAGGAAAAACCACACGTTAGCACCAAAAAACCTAAAAACGTGATGTTCCAAGCAATGATGACGGAAGTCTTAAATCCCAAAGTCGCCTTGTTTTTTATTGCTTTTATTCCTCAGTTTGTCGATAGTAGCTTGACGACCTCGACAACGATGCAACTGGCCATGTTTGGCTTACTGTATCCTATTTTAGCTTTTCCCATCGACTGCATGTACATCTACGGTGGTGATAAAATCGCGGGCTATTTTAGGCAACATCCCGCAGCGCCGGTGTGGATTGATCGAATTTCAGGCTTAATTTTTATCGCATTGGCAGTCAACTTATTACTCTAAACAGTTACTCTATACAGTTACGCAAAATAGGAGCAGTACACATGCAAAAACGTTCACAGCCACTGCCAGCTAAAAAGCATATTGCTTTGGTTGCACACGATGGCATGAAACCAGCCCTACTTGAGTGGTGTCAGACTCACTTAGATAGCCTTAAACAGCACAAGCTTTACGCTACGGGCACAACGGGTAACCTAATAGAAAAGCATACTGGTTTAGAAGTAACAAAGCTATTTAGTGGCCCAATGGGTGGCGACCAGCAAATTGGTGCCAAAATTGCGGAGCAAGATGTTCATGTCTTGATTTTCTTTTGGGATCCGCTGGCGTCACAGCCTCACGATCCGGATGTAAAAGCACTGTTGAGACTCGCTGCTGTTTGGAATATTCCCGTCGCCTGTAATGAAGCGACAGCAGATTTACTGATGGCGTGCGATAAAATGAGCCTGCCAATCGCAAGACATTTACCTGATTATGAGCAGTACCTTGCTAGTCGCTTAGACTGATAAAATAGATGAGTATGGAAGCGGTTTGTGACCGCTTCTCTGATTTTGACTTCGATTACTTAAATATTTTATCCGCCCACTTAGTCAGGCCTGCTGTAACACTACCAAAGTTATCCCCGTTCACCATTTCAATATCACCAATTTGCTGTGCAAGCGTTGCCTTGAGTAACGGTGATTGTGCACTACCGCCAGTCAGATAAATTACATCGGGTTTTGATCCCGCTTGATGAATCGCTTCTTTCGCAAGCATGCCCATCTGTTCTATGTTCGACATGACCGACTCGGCAAAATCTTGCTGCGTAAATTCAGAGGTTAACTGTGGCTCAATAAAGCCAAGATCGGCATTAAATTTTGCTTGCTCAGAGAGTGCTATCTTACCAAGCTCACCTTCACGAACCACTTGATGGGTAAGTTTGTTCTGTTGAATATGAAGTAAACGCGCCAGCTTTTGCGGCTCGGCGACATCTCGCAACATGCTTTGCAATTCTCGCGCTAATTTATCGCTGTAGAAGTCTAGTTGAGACTGAATATCATTGATTTTACATGCCTGCCAATACAGTTGACTAGGCATCGGCAAACCTGAACTCATGTTAGAACCTAGACCACACAACGGCATTAATTGGTGATAAGCTAGCGCAATGTCTAAGTCGTTACCGCCGATACGTTTGCCCGTATGCGCTAAAAAGTCTTGTTGGCGCTGTGTGTTATTGCGATAGCTTGGCCCCATTCGGACAAACGAACAATCGCTAGTACCACCGCCGATATCAACCACCAGCACAAGTTTATCTTGCTGAAGACGGCTTTCGTACTCAATCCCCGCTGCGAGCGGTTCGAAGAGAAAATCCACTTCCTTAAACCCAGCTCTTTTTGCGGCGGTGGTAAGAATATTAACCGCTTGTTGGTTGCTTTCTTCTCCACCGACGGACTGAAAGTTAACAGGTCGACCAATCACAGTGTCGGTGATGGGCTGTTGCAACTGCGACTCGGCACGGCGCTTAATCTCCATCATCATCGCCGCAGCAATATCTTCAAAGAAGGCGATTTGTTGAGGTTTAAGCCCAACCGCACCAAAGAAGGACTTGGGTGATTTTACAAAAAAACCTTCTTCGGGAAATTCGATATACTCAGAAATCGCCGCTTGACCAAAAAAAACGCCCGTTTCATGTGCTTCTAAATCGAGATCGCGTTTGGCTTGCTGCGCTGCCGTTAGCAGCCCTTGGCGAAACTGTGTGTAGACTGGATCTGGTTCACTCAGATGACGGTTAACAAATGCAGGAATTAACGCATTGTGCATCGCATACATAGTAGAAGGCAGGTAATATTTATCTTGCTCGAGACGCAGTAAGTCCACTTCACCATTTTGCATGACACCCATCGCACAATTAGAACTTCCGTAATCAAACCCGACTTTCATTCTCTACCTCAAACTGCTGAAAAGTCGCGAAGTGTATCATGGTTGTCGTTATTGTCAGATGAATTTATCTAGGTTCTCACATCCTTTATAGGCTTGTCGTGGAATGAAACCGTTTTGCATAACACACTAGGCATTGCATAATGAGAGCTTCCGTAATCAAACCCGACTTTCATTATCCACCTCAAACTGCTGAAAAGTCGCGAAGTGTATCATGGTTGTCGTTATTGTCAGATGATTTTATCTAGGTTCCAGCGCCATTAATTGGCTTGTTGTGAAAAGTATAGCGGAATAAGCCTGTTGGCTCTCCGTCTCCACCATTTTGCATGACACACTAGGCATTGCATAATGAGAGCTTCCGTAATCAAACCCGACTTTCATTATCCACCTCAAACTGCTGAAAAGTCGCGAAGTGTATCATGGTTGTCGTTATTGTCAGATGAATTTATCTAGGGCCTGTTGATCTTTCAAGTTTGTTTTTGCAGCAGTTTGACTGGTATTTATACAAGGCAGAGCCTGCGTAGCATAGTTATTCTATGTAAGTCAGGTGATAACACAGTAGAAATGCCAGTCAAGCGCTGCCCTTTGGGTTCACCTGAGTGCGCTTTGTTCATTGTTGCTCAACTTTTGCCTAGATTACTAGGCGGCAAGTCGAGCGTCGCGACCAAAACACACTCAGAAGAACAAAAATCAAACAGCAAAGGTCAACAGGCCCTAGGTTCCAACATCCTTAATTGGTTTGTTGTGGAAAGCATAGCGCACTCTGTCAGATTGCTTGGCTTGATACATAGCGGAATCTGCCTGTTGGATCCCAGTCTCGATATCGAGGTTATTAAATAGACTGACGCCGATACTAATCCGACAACTTAGCTTATTGCCTTCAAAGAGATATGGCTTATCTACCTTGTTGATTATTTGCTGGCAAATCCCAAGCACATGAGATTCGGCTTGAGGCTGTTGAGGAGATAAGTGAGTGATTAAAATCACAAACTCATCGCCTCCCCAACGGATCACCACATCATCTTGGCGTACGCTAGCACACAAACGCTGGGCAACCGCCTTAAGTAGCTGATCTCCCACATGATGGCCATGCAAGTCATTTACTTTTTTAAAATCGTCAAGGTCCAAAAACAAGACTGCACTGTAGCTACCAAGCTGCTGACCTATACGGAGCTGCTCCGTTAACCCATGTTGGAGAACATGGCGATTCGGTAGCTCGGTTAATTGGTCATGATACGCCAGCTTCTCGGCTTCAAGATACTCCAACTTACGGTCATTGATATCCCGAGATAACACGATAAAACGTGTTTCTGCATGATTATCGCTTGCAGTGACAACCTTACGGGCAATAGAGACCTCAAACCAACGCTCGCCAACAGGCGTAGACAAGTGAATATGGCTACCATGTGAGTAGCCGTTAATTTTTGCTTCCTGTAATGCCTGCATCACTATTTTAGCGGCTTGCTCGGGCATCACATCAGTCACCGTATGTCCAATCAATTGTTCTGCAGGCGCGACTAACAACTCAGGGCGGAGTATTCTGGCGTCCCAGTGTCGCCCCTCTTCGTCCAGTTCAAACATCAAGTCCGGCATCGCACTCAATGTCGACGCCAATTCCTCATAGCTCGGTTGCGCCAAAGCTTGAGTGCGGGCCATACGACGGTCCTTAATCATGAGACGTTGCAACATCCTGTTCCATAATTCTATAAACTTGAACTTTGCAATTTGAAACATGCCAATGAACACAGCTCATCTACGGCTATCGTTATAAAAATAATATACCAATTTTATGAATTATGGCTAATTACCGACTGCATCATAAAAAATATTTTCAAGTCATCGGCTTCGAAGGAGAAAAGCAATTGACGAATTGATAATAATTCCTATAATCGACACGGCAGCGCTTTCCATGATGGAAGGTCACAAGATATATAAGGATGACTATGTCTTTTTTCAAAAAAGCCCTTGGCGCAGTCGGTATCGGTGCAGCAAAAGTAGATACCATCTTAGAAACCCATCATGCCTCCCCTGGCGAAGAAATTTCTGGAACGGTTAAAATCATCGGTGGCAAAGTTGCTCAAGAGATCAACAAAATAGATCTTAACGTAATGTGCAACTACACAGTTGAAAGAGAAGACAGTGAAGGTGAAACAACGACCATCACTAAAAACCACACCCTCGCTAAATTTCAAATCAACGAACGATTTACTATCGAACCCGGTGATGAAAAGCACATTCCATTCGCGCTTGACCTCGCTGAAGAAACCCCGCTTACTGTTGGCCAATCCAAAACTTGGATAGCTACCAACCTTGATATTGATATGGCGCTCGACAAGTCAGATAGAGACTATTTACATATCGTACCTACCGAGCTACAACAAGCGGCTATCGATGCGATAGAAGCGCTTGGCTTTAAACTTTATGAATCAGACTGTGAAGGTATTGATGAAGTATCATTCTCACGCCTGCCATTTGTACAAGAACTAGAGTTTAAAACGATCACAGGTGACTTCCATGGTCGCTTTGATGAGGTAGAAGTGGTTTTCTTTAATCGTGGTGAGCAACTTGAAATCATCTTTGAGATTGATCGCAAAGCGCGAGGCTTTAAAGGCTTCTTTGCGGAGGCGCTAGACCTTGATGAGTCAAAAGCCAGATTGTTGATAGATAAAGCAGATTTAGAAGACCTAGAAGATACTATCTATGACATTCTAGAGGCGAATTGCTAAGGTATATTAACCTTATAGTATTGATAGATTTATATTGATGCTTTGGTGATCGTTGCATTCATACGAATGCAACTTCTATATGAACAAACTCTATTATTATCCCAATCCACCTAACGCTATGGTTTATGTTAATACAAATGTTAAGGTGTATAGGTAATAACTTTCTAGACTGATTTATTGTTACAATTTAAGCCCCTTTAACATGCCGATCACGGCACGTTTGAGTTGACTTAAACTCAATAAAACAGCACATTAAAACGAATGGTCAAGGTAGATTAGGTGACAATGAATGTCCAACTTTAGAATTTGGAAACTGGTTAGCCTACTGTGTGTTTTGAGCCTAATGCTGGGCTGCGAATCGAAAGAAGAACGTATCCAGCAAACCATTACACATACACTTCAAGAAGCTTCAACAGCGATAAATACGCTGGGAACCGCCCTTGATAAAAAGCAGGTGAGAAACGCCAACCTTTTGACTGAGTATGGCAAAGTACTCAGTCAGCAAAAACCTCAGCTCAGTGAAATTGCGCAAATTATTTCCCAAGACGCAACAAGCAGTGGAACCTTATATCAGAGTTTATTGACTCGTTATCAGTCCCTCAAGTCCCCCGCTCCAAGTATGAACAGCGATGATATTATCAACCAAGCGCTCTTGTTAAAAGAAGCCGCTTCCATCAGTTTGTTCAATGATGCGCTGACAGATCCAATCAATGTTTTAGCCGATATGTCAGATGGAAAGCTAGCGCGAGTTGGCGCAATCAGTCAGCAAGCGGAACAAACGGCAAACGGTCAGACCGGTGTCGGCAATCAGCTTGTTGGTAATGCCAACTATGGCGAATGGCAGACCAACTCAAACGGCACTAGCTTTTGGATGTGGTACGGCATGTATCGCATGCTTGGCGATATTGTTGGTGATGTGGAGTATGGCCGCTGGAGTAAACACCGCAAATACAGCTACTACAGTGACTATGGTCGCCATAGATACACCAGTTATAAAAGCTACAAACGCCAAACTGAACTCGCCAAACGTACTCAACAATCGTATCAAAGACAGGGTAAACAGTTTACCAGTCCCTATGCCAAGAAAAAGTCTGGCGCGTCAGGGTTAAGTCGAAGTAGTAATACCCCATCAGCAGTAACTCGAAGCAGCTACTCTCGAACCTCAAGCTACGGCTCAGTTCGCAATAGCTCAAGTAGAACCTCCCGTGGCGTAAGCCGGGGCAAATAGCGCATATATAGCGGAGTTAACACATGTACCAATTTAACGGATTAACAGCTTGGACTTTTCAAGCATTGCTAATAGATATGGCGGTGATCGTCGCGTTGTTTGTTAGCTTAAAATACATCAAAGGTTGGGTATCTAACCTTCATGCAAACGATGAAATAACAGAAAAAGACAACTTTGCATTTGGCCTCAGCTTTGCTGGTGGTTTAGCAGGTTTAGCCATTGTGATTTCAGGTATTTCAAGTGGTGCTTTTGCCAGTTCTTTGGTTCAAGAAGCACTACAAATGGCGGGTTATGGTATCGTTGGTATCATTCTTATCAAACTCGGCCACTTTTTCCAAGACAAAGTCGCGCTACGCAAGGTGAATCTTCATGACGAAATCGTTAAAGGTAATGTCACCTCAGCACTGATTGATTTTGGCCATGTGGTGAGCGTTGCTATTGTGATCCGCTCAGCTTTGCTTTGGGTACTCACAGAGGGCTGGTATGGTTTACCTATTGTGGTTGCGGCCTTCATTATCGGTAATATTTGTATGCTGCTTGTGAGCCAATACCGAGTACAACTATTTAAGCGCACCAACAAAAGTGGCGACTGTTTACAGCAAGCAATCAAAGACAACAATATCGCGGTCGGGATCCGCTATGCGGGCTTTTTAATCGGCTCAGCACTGGCACTGACTGCAGCGTCCGGTTTAGCGCCATATGTAGCGGACAACATTAACTCAAGTCTACTGTACTGGAGTATTGCGGCACTGGGTAGCATTGTGCTTTTCATCGTCTTACACCTCATCATGATAAAAATTATTCTTGCGGGTAAAGATATTTCCGATGAAGTGAACAGACAAAAGAATGTTGGTGTTGCTGCAATCTCAGCCGCGCTTTCTTTTGCCATTGGTACGACTATGGCAAGTTTGTTAGGTGCATAACCCTTGAGCGCATCTGCACCACAAACTTCAGCAAGAGTGACCGGCAACTGGTCGTTGTTCGGTCACGACACCCTACTAATTGGCGTCATGGCTATTTTGGCCGGTTGCGGCCTAATCTACGAATATTTACTCTCTCATTATGCTGGTCGCGTTTTAGGCTCTGTAGAAAGCGCGATTTATGCCATGATAGGCACTATGATCGTGGCCATGGGCATTGGCGCATTTTTAGCACGCTGGTTTAAAGATCCTTTTACCGCTTTTGCTTGGCTTGAAAGCCTAATCGCGCTACTGGGCATGAGCAGTATTTTGGTGATCGCCAGTGTTATTGCACTTACCTATACCCTGCCCCATACACTTTCTAGCCTATACAGCCTGCCTCCCGATAGTGTCTTAGATGGAATGCCATTTGCGCAATTACAAGCATTTGCCCGATTTCTACCTTATGTTTTCGGCCTCATCCTAGGTATTTTAATCGGCATGGAAATTCCGCTGATCGCTAGGATCCGCCAACAAGTGTACGGTCGTTTCCTTGAAAATAACGCAGGTACCATTTATGGGGCGGATTATATCGGTGCTGGTGTTGGTGCTGCTATTTGGGTCACGATTATGCTTGCGTTGCCAATAATGCAAGCAGCAGCGTGGACTGCGCTATTTAATATCATTGCAGGACTTATCTTCCTATGGCGTTACCATGCTCATGTCCGCTTCGCTAAGCTGCTGTTTGCTTGCCACTTTGTTCTACTTGGTATCTTTTTTGTCATCCTGAGCCATGGCTCTCTTTGGATGAAGGACCTCAGCAATGTACTTTACAAAGACAAGGTGATCTATTCAGAGTCAACGAAGTATCAACATGTTGTCATCACTGAGCGATTGAGCCGCGCACAACCGATGCCAATTAACGATTTATTCTTAAATGGTCGATTACAGTTTTCATCTGTGGATGAACAGATCTATCACACTATGCTCGTATATCCTGCTATGCTGGCATCCAACCGTCGCGAAAAGGTGTTAATCATTGGTGGCGGAGATGGTCTGGCACTTCGAGATGTACTGGAATGGCCAGTAGAGAATGCAACCTTAATCGATTTGGATGGACAACTACTTTCATTATTTGGACTACAAGGGCAGCCTTACCCGGCTAGACCACATATCACCAGTCAATTAACTCATTTGAATGGCGACGCGTTAAACGACCCAAGAGCGACAGTTATCGTTGCAGATGCATTTTTAGAAGTAGAAAAAATGCTCGACCAAGGTAGACAGTTTGACACTATCATTATCGACTTACCCGACCCTAATCACCCTGATTTGAATAAGCTATATAGCGACTACTTTTATAATCATGTGCGTCAATTACTGGCACCCGATGGTGCACTCGCTATTCAGTCAACGTCTCCCTATCACGCCAAAAAAGCGTTTATTAGCATAGCCAAAACGGTAAAACATGCCGGGTTTACGCATGTTGAGCAATACCAACAGAATATTCCCTCATTTGGCCAATGGGGATGGACAATCGCAACGAGAGCAGGACAACCGGCAAGTGCTAGGATCCGGGCAGTCGAGTCTTTGCCTGTTCCAAGTAACTGGATAAATAAAGAGTATTTACTTGCTACTTTCGCTTTCCCAAATCGCTTTTTTGACGGAGCAAAAGATATTGAAGTCAACCAGTTAGGAACGGGGAGACTATACGATTATTATCGCCAAGCATGGCAAACAGAAGATGAGTTGTATAAAAATTAGCGCACGGCCATTGACATATTATGTCTTACGTGCAACTCTTAACTCAGACATAATATGTCAAAACAAAAAGGTAAATGAAGATGGAATTAAATGAACTATCAATCAAATTAGCATCATTTGAAACAGAAGGTGCTAACTTCGAATCTTTCTTAATCGCCAATGAAGGCGAGCAAGATGTATTGCAAGTGATTGTTGACGGAAATGACGAATTACCAATTTTTGTGACTCAGACTGAAGAACAACTTGTATGCATTAGTTACCTATTTAAAGAGAATGAGGTAAAGCCTGAGTTGCTAAACGAGTTAAACGAAGCACTATTAAAATTGAATGTGCCGATTCCGCTGAGTGCGTTTGCTAAAATTGATGAGCAGTATGCGATATTTGGTGCTCTAGCCGTTTCCTCCTCAATTGATGAGATCACGCACGAACTGGTCACCCTCGCGGACAATGCAATCGAAGCATTAGATGCAGTGACTGTGTATTTGAATGAATAATATTGGAGTTGTGAAATGAGTATTTTAAAGAAATTATTTACTGCTGTTCGTGGTGGCGCTAGAGAAGTTGGTGAGTCAATTGTTGATGCAAATGGCATTCGTATTTTTGAGCAAGAAATTGCTGACGCACAAAACGCATTAGCTAAAGCCAAAAAAAGCTTAACAGAAGTTATGGCGAAAGAGATGCAGACAAAACGCAAATTAGCTGCACTTGACGAAAGCATTATCGAGCATGAAAACTATGCTGGACAAGCGCTCGAAAAAGGTAACGAAGCTTTAGCGGTAGAAATCGCAGAGAAAATCGGTGAATTTGAAGTTGAGCGCGCAGAGCATCAGCAAGTGCTAGACGGCTTTAGTAAACATGTGATCCTGTTAAAACAGCAGATCAAAGAAGCTGAAAAAACGATTAAAGAAAACCAACGCCAGCTGACAATGGTGAAAACCACAGACAGCGTTCAAAAAGCAACCATGGCAGTAAACAGTACGCTAAATACCAATGCGTCATCTATGGTAAATGCACGTCAGTCGCTTGAGCGTATCAAGCAACGCCAGCAAGATAGGCAAGATCAACTGGCTGCGGCAAAAGAGCTTGAAGCCGCTGCAACGGGTGCAGATCTAAAAGCTAAAATGGCAGAAGCAGGTATTGGCTCTACGCAAAAGAGTAATGATATTCTTGAACGTATTAGAGCTAAACAAAGCAACTAATATTTGCTGATTAGAAAAAGGAGGCCTCGCCTCCTTTTTACCCTTTTTGATTATGTAGGTGCATTATGTTTGGCTTTTTTAAATCAAAAAAAACTCCTGAGCGACAACTTACTCATGCAAAAGATCTGAAAGTTGGGGACATGCTCACCATCATCGATTCGTTCGCTTACCCAAGCTGGCTCAAGGGACAAACCCTAAAAGTTGTTGGCGTACAAACTTACCAATTTGAGCGCAGCGCTGCATATGAATTTGTTCTCGAAAGTGATTCAGGTAACATTACTTTCTTGCAAATTGAACAAAGTGACGGTGAGGAATACGCGAATTTCTCTATCAAAATCCAAAGAGAAGATGTCGATGCTATTTTTACGCTTGATGAATTTGCGCGTATTTTCGATGAAGAAGCACTGACCCACATCAACACCCACACCACTCCAGAGATTTTCGAGCGATTTTTAGGCAAAAGCTATCAACAAAGTGAAGCGCCATACGTTTGCTATTTTTACGATAGTGATTATCGCGGTCGCACCTTGCCACGCTATCAAGATGAAAGTGGCGAAGTATGTGAAGTTATCGAGTTACTGAGTCCTGACGAAAAGTTCGCTATCAACATCGAGATCTGGGATGGGGGGGAAACTGACGTGTCACTAACTATGTGCCGCCCACTGAGCGATATTGTCGACTTATTTCCTGGAGCTAACTCGTGACCACAAGAGAAGACAAGTGGAAACGTCAAGAAGTCGCATTGAGGGCCACACAAATGGCCTTCGATTTAACCACGGAAGTACAAAAAAGTATTAAAAAACAGGCAATAGACGAAGAGCTAACGCCATCCGATATGATCAGAAAGATCCTTGATTTAGAAGTTAAATCGAAGAAAACTCGGCAACGCTTATCCTTCAATTTAACCGATGATGAAATCGCACTACTGGCAGAACGTTTTGGCGTTGCTCCCAACGACAAACGGGCTGTAAAGCAACAAGTCGCCAATATGCTACTCAGTCGCTACTCAGATAAAAGAAACAAGTGAGCAGTAATACTAGTCCATTAATTTTCCAACTATTTTAAATAGTTAAAGCTACAACCTAAGAGGGAACGATGACAGAAGCAGAGATTAAGAAAAGTATTGATAAACATAGTGTGAAACCACTTATTTTCGTAGTCATCATGATGTTACTAATAGCATTATTGAATAACTACTTATTGGAAGATGACCCATTATCTTCCAACCTATTAATTTTAGGAGCATTAGCTGCTGGCATACACATCTTCAAAAATGTCCTCTGTGACGTCCTTGTCACAAAATCAGCACAGGATGGCTCTAAATAACCTGAGCTTAAATAACATCATTTCTCTCTAGCAGTCCACCTTAACAATTGTAGCGACGGTTAATCACGCTTGGGCAAATAAAAATAGCTGCTAGAGCCTCATCGCTTTGAGATCATCACTCTACCGCGAGCAGCTCAACTTCAAACACTAACAACGAACCCGGTTCGATTTTACCTGCTGCGCGGTCACCATAGCCTAAGTCTGGACCAATCCAAAAGCGGTATTTATCCCCTTCGCTCATCAACTGCACACCTTCGGTCCAACCCGGGATCACTTGATTAAGTCCAAAGCTAATGGGTTGGTCACGCAGTACCGAGCTGTCGAATACGGAGCCATCAAGTAAAGTGCCATGATAATGCACTCTAACTTTGCTCGTTGCATTTGGCTGCTTGCCACCGTCAGTTTGAGTGATTATTTCGTACTGAAGACCTGAGTCAGTTTTATGTACCTCTGCGCGCTTTTCGTTTTCTTTCAAAAAGTCTGCCGCTTGAATTCGATTAAACTGCGCAAGCTGCTTTTGTTTCTGACCACCTCGAAAAAACACCACTGCAATCACCAGTGCAACGATAACGAGGATAATGTTAGTTGTCGTCATGGCTTTCTTCTCCTTTGTCGTCATCGCCGTTTACTACTTTTGCAATACGTTCAAGTTTCGCCATTGCAACTGCATTGATACTGTTTTCGGGATAGCCTTCATCACTTAGCGCCCCTGCTGGTCTATCCATTAACAAGCTAAGCGCTTCATCTACTGTGGCAACGGCGTAGACATGGAATAAGCCTTTTTCAACAGCCGCAATCACTTCATCATCTAAAACTAAGTTGACCTTGTTAGATTCAGGGACAATCACCCCTTGCTTACCTGTGAGGCCTCGCATTTTGCAGAGTTTAAAGAAGCCTTCGATTTTTTCGTTTACACCACCAATGGCTTGTACTTCACCGTGTTGGTTTATTGAGCCTGTGAGCGCTAAAGATTGATCTACGGGTAGTTGCGTCACCGCCGATAGCAGCGCACAAAGTTCTGCAAGTGATGCGCTATCACCGTCAATAAAACCATAATTTTGTTCAATGGCGATATTTGCGCTAAGTGTCAGGCTAAAGTCTTGCGCATACTTATTACCTAGGTAACCCGTAAGCAGCATCACGCCTTTTGAGTGAATTGACTTACCTAAATCTACCTCACGTTCAACGTCAATCACCCCGTCAGCACCCGCGTATACCGTAGAGGTAATACGCGCAGGCGTACCAAATGCGGTGTCACCAATATGCAGTACCGTCAGGCCATTTACCTTACCAATTGCGGTGCCTTCAGTTGCAATCAAAGTATGCCCTTCTTGAATATCGCTGAGCATGTTTTCACTCAACTGCCCAGTCCGATATTCTTTTCCAGCTATCGCTTCATCGATGTGATTAGCGGCTATTTGGTTTACGCCATCTTGCTTGGCATAAAAACTGGCTTCTGCCACCAGCTCCAAAACATCAGCAAAGCGCGCCGAAAGCTTACTGTGGTGCTCCGCTTGGCGATAGCTAAATTTAAGCATACGCGCCAGCGCCGCTGAGCTAAGCTCAATCTTCAAGGTATCATTACAGTATTCCATCACCTTAGTGATAAATTGATACTGCATTTTGTCCGAGCTTGGTAAATAGTAATCAAAATCGGCCAGCACTCTAAATAGTTCTGCAAACTCTTCATCGTACTCACCTATGGTGTAATATAGATCTCTCGAACCCAAAAGAATAATTTTGACATCCAATGGAATTAACTGCGGCTTTAAGGTAAAGCTGCTGCCCACCGAATTGTCTTGATACGGTAGGTCATTTTTAATTTGGTGGGTTTTTAACGACAGTTTAAGGCCATCCCACACTTGCGCGTTAGCCATGACCTTTTCAGCATCCATGATCAGATAACCGCCATTGGCGCGGTGCAATGCACCGGCTTGAATAGAGCGATAGCTGGTGATCAAATTACCTTGAGAGGTTGCATATTCCACCTTACCAAAAATATTACCAAAGGTCGGATTTGGCTCATACACCACAGGCGCAGGGTCGTCCTCTTTAAACTCAACCAGAATATTGGGCGCAAAAAAGTCCGTGAGCATTCCCTTTGAGTCAAAGTCATCTTTGTTTTCGTCGCTGTTGCTACTATCGTCGTCTAGCCAATCTAATACCGCATCGACAATTTCAACCTTCAGATCTTTAAGATAACGCAGCACGCCAATGTGTGCGGCATACTTATGCTCAAGTGCTTTTAATAGCGGTTTGGTCGCCACTTCGATGGTAGTTTTTTTAAGATTACGTAAGCGCTCAGAAGATTCACGCTTCCATCTTGGCAGCTCAATAAGCGATTCGATTAGGGCATCTTCTAATGTTTCTATTGCGGTTAAAAAGTGTGCCTGAACATGCTCGTCCAGAGCCGAAAACTCCGTATCACTGAGCTGCTTACCATCGACCACAGGAGCAAAGCCAACAGTCCCCGTATCTTCTATCAGTGCAACGCTCATATTCATAGCTTGCTGCTCAACAGCGGTGATCGCAGCATCGTATTTTTGTTCGAATTCTTTATCTAGCGACTTTTTCTTGCGTTGATAACCCGGATTGTCAAAAGCTGCAGGAAAAGTATCTAAGATCTCATCAATAAAGGCGTCAATATCGGCCTCAAGCTGCTTACTTTCACCCGCCTGCATAAATAGCGCGATAGGCTCGCGGTGGTCGTCGTAGTTGTTGACGTACAACCATTCTTTAGGCGTTGGCTTAGTTTTACTGTGTGCCTCAAGCTTGTCTTTTACCATGGTAAAACGACCCAGCGCCGCTTCTCCCATGACATACACATTATAACCAGGAAGCTCCATTCCCAAAGCAAAGTCTAGCGCGGTTTGAGCGCGCTGCTGGCCAATAAACGGTAGTGCTTCTGGATAAGGGTTTTGGATACAATTTTCTATGTGAGTCAACGAAACTGATGGCGCGAGCTGACTCGCAGGCAGTGCTTTTTCACACGACAATTTAGATTTGGTCATTCTAACTTCTTTGTATTATTCGCATACGTTAGTCTACTCAGCTTGGTGCTTCCAAGCTGAGCGCCCACACTTTAGGGCGCTAATGCTTTTCTAGTATATTCCCCATGCCCGCACTCGCTGCAAGCTGGGATCTTGATGGCATAATAAACATCTAATTTATAGCCACAATTCTTACACACTAATTGTCCCAAAGCTATCCATTCACCTTCTTTATAAATGCCTTGGTGTTCAAAATCTTTTAAAAGTGCGGACCACTCAAGTTGAGTTCTATCTTCTAATTGGGATATTTCGAATAAGATGTTGGCTTTGAGTTCACTCCAAGCCGCTTCATCGTAGAAGGTTTTGTTTTCGAGAAGATGTTCCAAGTCACGTTTTAGATAGTAACTATAATCATCATAGGTTTGTTTGGTGTAGTCTTTCAGTGCGCTCTGCGCTTCCCAGAATCGCTTAGATAAATCGTCAATTTCATGTTCTTTGACGTCTTTGAGCCAATCGGAAAATTGATCCAGCCATTTTTGATAATCCGCCATTGCTACACTCCTGTTTCGCCAATAGATTAAGTGTAGACCAGATATACCATTCATTGTATTAGGGTTTGCTGAACTTGGTGCTCAGCAAACCCATTTGACTTCAGATTATGAAGCCAAAAGTCATTGCTATTAGCTTAGAAACGATACTTCACGCCAACCGTTGCTGTTGTACCAAGGCCTTTAATATTGTAGCCACCGTACGTATAGGCTTGTGCGCGAGCTGGGAAGTAGTCTGAGTTAAATAGGTTCTCAATACCAACAAATGCTTGCCAACTTTGGTCGAATTGATATTGACCACTAAAGTTAACCACGTTGTAGCTGTCAATTGGACCTTGATCGCCAACATAGTTGCCTTTATCGTTCCGCTCAAAACGTTTACGGTCGCCCACATGTAACCAGCTTAACGTCATCGATAGCGCATCAACTGGCTGCCAGTTTAGGTTTGCCGTAAGCTTTGGTGGGCTAATTTGTCTAGAGCCAAGATAAGTATCGGCTTCGGTATCTTTACCCTCTACATAGCTATATGTCGCAATGAGTTTTAGCGAGTCGTTGATCTTGTAATCGACAAGTGCCTCATAGCCCCATATTTTTTGTGGTGCTCGAACAGGCTCATAAACTCCGGTTACTTCATTGAATTTATTCGTTGTGCCAAACTCAGACGTACTTCTATATGCCGCAAATTCAAATCGTAACGTCTCAAATTGAGAGTTAAAACCGATTTCGTAGTTATCAACAATCGATGCTTCTGTTTGAATTTGACCTATGTCTTCTACCGTTGCACTGCGCAGCAGACGGCCAATATCGGAGATATCAGAGCCCTGCGAGTAACTGGCGAATGGGCTGAACTTTTCATTCGCGTTATATTTAATACCCACATTGTAAGTTGTGGCATCATAGTCAATGGTGTCGCCTTTCACGTTAAGTGGCACAGAGCACTGATCCGCTGAACGGCAAAGTTTTAGTGTTTGGTAATCAGCTACCGCAAGATCAATGCTTTCTTGTCTCACTCCCGCTTTTAACACTAGGTCATCCGCAACAATCCACTTGGTCTGTAGGTAACCTGCGATGCTTTCCATGTCCATTTCTGGCACCCAAATACGACCATCGACAAGTGGCTGTGAGGTCACATCATTCAACGCATCGATACCATAAATGAAGGTAGCTTGGACATTGTCAAAATCAACCAAGGTATTAAATGTCGCACGCGCGCCCTTTTTTTCAGAGCGGATGATAGATTGACCGCCAGTGTATCCTTCATCAGGGTTTGCTAAGCTTGGAGAGAAGAAGAACACGTTCTCAATGTCTTGCATATACGCATCAAGCGTCATTTGTGTATTAGCAAAAACTTCTATATCGGTGTATTTCAAAGTAATGTTTTCATTACCTTCTGGCCCTTGAGGCTTACCTTGTTTTTGCTGAGCTGGTGGCACGTGAATAGCGTAAGATTTTTCACCTAAATTGATGTTACCAAACACATCACCTAGGTCAGTTTTTTGCTGAGAACTGTAGAAGTTGTAGCTAAATTGCAGTTGCTTGTCTTCATCAAAGTCATAGCCAAGCTTAGTAAAATAGTTTTCTGTCACAGTATCCGACAGACCATACTGTAAACCCAGAATATCACCTTCAGCATCACGCTGAACACCATTTTCTTCATAGCTTGCCGTGACTAAATAACTAAATTGGTCAACGCGGCCATTAACCGCGCCCGCAATTCGAGCACCGGCGCTCTCTGCAAGCTTTACTGCGCTAAAGCGGCTAGATAGGCTAATTTCACCTTCTGGTTTGCCATCGCTTTTGGCCTGCTTGGTGATGTAGTTAATGATCCCGCCTGAAGCACCATTGCCATAAATTGAGGTTGCCCCTTTGATCACTTCTATACGGGCGATGGCACTTGGATCGAGTGTTTTTACACCTAAAGAACCATTTCGTAGTGGTGTAGACTGAGGTACACCATCAATCATCACCAGTGGTGCACGTCCACGCAACGATTGCCCAGTATTACTTGAACTACCCGTATCCGGAGCAAGACCAGGAACAATTTGAGATAACAAACTTTGTAGTTCTGGATTTACTTTTAAATGATCTTCGATTTGTTTTTGATTAATAATCGTAATAGAGGCAGGCACTTCATCGATGCTTTCAAACACACGACTGCCCGAGACCACGATATGCTCCATATCTGCAGCTTGAAGATCTTTAACATTGGTATCGTCTGCAATGGCTGCTGCGCTAACAGCCAACGCTACCATACTGAGAGTAGTTTTTAACATGGTTATCCTTGCTGGATTTAGAATAATAATGATGTAAAAAGCGGCAATATAATATTGGCAAACCTCAGTAAAAACAAGGCAAATGTGAATAATTTGCATTACCCTTTACTGAAAAATTATCCTACTCTGCACCACTTTTTGCAATTATATCTACATAACAGTAACTTAGAGTGAAGTTAATTACCTCTTCCTGCGATGGCGTTGTAACCAAAAATACAGGCCGGATACCGTGAAAAAGGTCGGAGCTAAGGCAAGTATTAACCAGACAAATTGCACGATGGGTCCTGCAAAATCACCAATATGAAACTTGTACTTAAAGTTCCAAACTTGCGTAGCGACTCCCGCTTTTGACGCATCATATTGCGCTACAACCTCACTATTATAAGGGTTTACCCAAACCCAGCTATAGGCATGACTTTCGCCTGGATTTTGAACTCTGAAAGCGATGCTGTCGGACGCTTTGTCAGGCATATAAATACGGAACAGCTGACTGTCTGGGAAGGTGGTTTTTGCGCGTGTTGTAGCGCTATTTAAATCATAGGGTAAGCCGTGAAAATTAACCGCAATAGTGGGCGGTTTTGGTCTTGCTTCGACCTCATCAAAGCTTAACCACTCAACCACAGCCTTAGTTTGCGGCTGCCAGTTAAACGCCATACCACTGAAGGCAATGAGCAGGATAGGTAAAAGCAAATATACACCCAATACGGTGTGTAACTGATAAAGCAGGATCCTTAGTTTAGCCTTTGGTTTTATCACTAGCCGTTTCAAACGATTTTTAGGCTTTACCCAAAGATAAAAACCCAGCACTAGCTCAATAATAAGTACAAGTGCACAAATAGATACCCAATCTCTAAGCGGCTTTTTGTTGTCAGCATCTTCAAACAACAACCAACGATGTAGCGCCATCGTATAACCGTATAGCGTAGAGTAATACTCGTAGCGATGAAGGATCTTGCCACTGTAGGGGTTAACGCTGACATAATCACCGCTAGACAACTTCAGTTGCCACGCCAAATCCGGTTGCTGCTCAGGCATAAACAGTGAAACTTTTTCAGCGGTTGTAGATTCAACTGAGGTGACTATTTGCTCTACCCCAAGAGGCTTAGACTGCGGCTCAACTCGCCACAACTGAGGCTGGGTAAGGTATTGAATATCTTTGGCGTATATAAGCAGTGCCCCAGTTAAGCTTAAGCAAATAATAAATGCACCAACCACTAGCGCCATTACTAGGTGAGCACGGCGTAACCACAATTTTATCAAGGGAATTCTCAAACTTCTTTCGATATTTAGCAATAGTAAGTGATAATAACTCTTACTTGCAACAGCACAAAATTTACGCTTTTACCGCTGCTGGTCTTCGCGTAGTTTATCTCCACTTCAACACGCTCTTTCGTCCGCGACAATCGACTAAAATAATTCCACTCTAGGTGCTGTGATTGCTGGCCAATTTCGGGTATGCTATCGAGCAATTTTCTATTAATTTTGCCAGATGTTTGGAAACCTAGATGCAAGAGCAATATAACCCGCAAGATATCGAAGCCAAAGTACAGTCGTACTGGGAAGAAAACAATACCTTCAAAGTTGTCGAAGACGAAAGTAAAGAGAAGTACTACTGTCTCTCAATGTTCCCATATCCAAGTGGTCGCCTCCACATGGGTCACGTACGTAACTACACCATTGGTGATGTGGTTTCTCGTTTCCAACGCCTACAAGGCAAAAACGTTATGCAACCTATGGGTTGGGATGCGTTTGGTCTTCCAGCTGAAAACGCAGCAATTAAAAATAATACTGCACCGGCGAAATGGACCTACGAAAATATCGACTACATGCGCAACCAGCTTAAGTTACTTGGTTTTGGTTACGACTGGGATCGTGAAATCGCGACTTGTCACCCTGAATATTACAAGTGGGAACAGTGGTTCTTCACTAAGCTTTACGAAAAAGGCTTAGTATACAAAAAGATGTCAACGGTAAACTGGGATCCAGTTGACCAAACGGTACTGGCAAATGAACAGGTAATTGACGGCCGTGGTTGGCGCTCTGGTGCCATTGTCGAACAAAAAGAAATTCCACAATGGTTCATTAAGATCACTGATTATGCCCAAGAGTTACTGGATGACTTAGACAAGCTTGACCACTGGCCTGAGCAAGTTAAAACCATGCAGCGTAACTGGATTGGTCGCTCAGAAGGCGTTGAAATCGATTTTAAACGTGCCGACAACGACGAAAGTTTCACCGTATACACCACCCGCCCAGATACCTTTATGGGTGTGACTTATGTAGCGGTTGCGGCAGGCCACCCGATCGCTCAGGAAGCGGCGAAAAACAGCGATGCAATCTCTCGCTTTGTTGAAGAGTGCAAAAACACCAAAGTTGCCGAAGCGGATATGGCAACAATGGAGAAAAAAGGCATCGCAACTGGCTTTACAGCTATCCACCCACTCACAGGACAAGAAGTGCCAATTTGGGTGGCTAACTTTGTACTAATGGATTACGGCTCAGGTGCCGTGATGGCAGTACCGGGTCACGACCAACGTGACTATGAGTTTGCAACCGCTTATGGTCTTGAGATCAAACAAGTTATTCAACCTCTAGCCGGCGCAGAAGTAGAAGCTAATCTGGCTGAAGCGGCATTTACCGAAAAAGGTACGCTTATAAACTCTGGCGAGTTCGATGGCCTAGACTTTGAAGGCGCATTTAACGCCATCGCGACTAAACTAGAATCACTTGGCGTAGGTAAACGTAAAGTAAACTTCCGTCTTCGCGATTGGGGTGTAAGCCGCCAGCGTTACTGGGGTTCGCCAATCCCAATGTTAAACAAAGAAGATGGTTCTGAGCTTGCTGCACCTGAAGACATGCTCCCTGTTCGTCTACCTGAAGACGTAGTCATGAATGGAGTAACTTCACCGATTAAAGCAGATCCAGAATGGGCAAAAGCAACAATGAATGGTGAAGCGGTATTCCACGAAACCGATACATTCGACACCTTTATGGAATCATCTTGGTACTATGCACGTTACTGTAGCCCACGCTACGATGAAGGTATGCTTGAACCAGGTGCTGCAAACTACTGGCTACCAGTAAACCAATATATTGGTGGTATTGAGCACGCTATCTTGCACTTGTTGTACTCGCGCTTCTTCCACAAGTTGCTACGTGATTTCGGTTTAGTAAACTCTGATGAGCCATTTGAGCGTCTACTGTGTCAAGGCATGGTACTTGCGGACACTTACTACCGCAAAGACGAGAAAGGCGGCGATATTTGGATCGCACCAACTGACGTATTAACAGAGACTGACGACAAAGGCCGCATCACTAAAGCGTGGCATAAAGAAGACGGCGAGCCGGTATTCTCTGCAGGCATGAGCAAAATGTCTAAGTCGAAGAACAATGGTATTGACCCGCAAACGGTTATCAAGCAATACGGCGCTGACACGGTTCGCTTATTCATGATGTTTACGGCTCCACCAGAGCAAACGCTTGAATGGTCTGACTCAGGCGTTGAAGGTGCGCACCGTTTCCTTCGTCGTATTTGGAAATACGCGGTTGACGTAAAGCAAGCAGGCACTGCCGAGCTTGATTTAAGCAAACTAAATGCAGCGCAAAAGACACTACGTCGCGATATCCACAAAGCCATTGCAAAAGTGACAGACGATATCGAACGCCGTCAAACGTTCAACACGGCAATTGCGGCGGTGATGGAGCTTTCAAACAAGCTTATCAAAGCGCCACTGAGCGATGAGCAGGACATTGCACTAGCAAACGAAGCGCTAGAAGCCATGGTGATCATGCTGGCGCCTATCACACCGCACATGTGTCACGAATTATGGGCTGAGCTAGGCAAAGCTGGCGATATCCTTGATGCGGCATGGCCTGTTGTTGACCAAAGTGCGCTCGTTGAAGATGAAAAGCTTATCGTTGTACAAGTCAACGGTAAACTGCGCTCTAAAATCACCGTGGCGGCAGATGCAACGCAAGAACAAGTTGAAGCGATTGCATTTAGCGAAGAAAACGTCACTAAGTTTACTGACGGCAAGACCATCCGTAAGGTGATCTATGTTCCTGGTAAGCTACTTAATGTGGTTGCAAACTAAGATGCGTAGCCTATTTTGGCACACCAGCAAGCTAGCAGTTTTGCTAGCTTGCTTGTTCGTGGCGAGCTGTGGTTTTCACCTCAAGCAAGCCTCTTATCTGCCTGACGATCTAAAAGAAATCACCTTAAGCGGTGACGACAAGCGTTCAGCCTTGTTTGAACAGCTACAGTCCGATCTTCAGCGCGCTCAGGTATCCCTTACGCCAAAAAATACCAAACAAGCCGCTGAGTTGTACTTGTACAATGACTCACTAGAACGTCAAACACTCAGTTTGTTCAAAAATGGTCAAGTTGCTCAGTATGAACTGGCATATCGCGTGTCATACCGTTTGAGTCGTCCGGGCCAAGAACCCGTTAAACAAATGTTCGAGCTGTATCGCAACTATCAGGACGACCCAGACAATGCATTAGCAAAAGCAAAAGAGCTTGAGCTGATCCTAACCGAGATGCGTCGTCTTGCAAGCCAACGTATTATTCGAGAGTTGTCGCAACTGTAATGCGTTGTTATGCCAATCAACTCTCCAATTACCTAAATAAAGGGCTTGCGCCTTTTTATCTGGTCTTTGGTGAAGAACCCTTTCAGCAAGGCGAATGTGCACTTGCCATACGAACCGCAGCTAAGCAACAAGGCTTTGACGAAGTCATTAAATTTGCTCTACTTCCGGGATTTGACTGGCAAGAGCTCAGTGCGCAGTACAACAGTATGTCTTTGTTCAGTGCGCGTACGCTCATCGAGTTCGACTTTAACGAGCAAAAAGTTCCTACCCAAGGTGTTGCAGTTTTGAAGTCTTTGGCCGAACAGGTCAATCCAGATGTCGTTGTTATTTTTAAAGGGCTGGGCGCAGGTCAAGACATTCAACGCACTGCTTGGTTCAAAGCATTAGAGCCTAAAGGCCTGTTTGTCCCTAGCTATGCGTTAGCGGGCCGTCATCTTGAACGTTGGTTTGATGATGAATGTAAGCGGCTGAAGCTGTCGGTGTCTCCACAAGGCAAGCGCGCCCTCCTCGTCGCCACAGAAGGCAACTTGCTTGCAACGCATCAGGAGCTCGAAAAGCTCTCCTTACTATTTGGTAAAAACCCGGTTGATGAACAGCAATTGCTGAGCGGCTTATTAAATCAATCTAAGTTCGATATCTTTGATTTAAATACCGGATTGCTAAGTGGCAACCCTAAACAAATCATCAAAGTATTGAATAAGCTCGCAAGCGATAATGTAGAGCCCGCGAGTATTCTCTGGACCTTGCAAAACCAAGCTCGCACCCTACTAGGTGTTAAAACCTTGTGGCAAACCGGCACTACCCTTGCGGATGCCTATAAAAAGCATAATGTCTGGAAAAATCAGCAAACCATCACGCAGCAAGCGTTAGATAGATTAACGCTAGAGCAGATGAAACAGTTGCTTTGTATGATGGCAGACTTTGATACCGCATATAAAGAAGCCAGGCTCACTGCGCCATATCAAGCTCTAGCACACATCGCGCTGGCCTTTGCTACACCTATCACGATGCCGCTACCAATTAGCCAGAGTGAGCATGTATGATAGCTTTGTTTGGTGGTACTTTTGATCCTCCACATTTAGGTCATTTAAATATGGCGATGCGCTGCGTCGACGAGTTAAGTCTGGCTGAGTTAAAGTTTTTACCTTGTGCCATACCGGTTCATAAGCAAAAGCCCAGCATCAGTGACGAGCATCGCCTAGCGATGGTTGCAAATTTGCTATCAGGGCAACAAAAACTGGTTATTGATAGACGTGAGCTTGACCGACAAGGACCCTCTTACAGCCTGCTAACCCTGCAAGAACTACGTAACGAATATCAGGACCAGCCGATTTTATTTTTAATGGGTATGGACTCATTTAATAGTCTGCACACTTGGTATCAATGGCAAGAAATCACAAAGCTGTGCCATCTTGTGGTGTATCAACGCCCAAAAGAACATTGCTCACCAGATGCTAAAGTCTCGGCTTATTTAGCCAAAGCACGCACAGATAACTTAAATAAGCTCCAAACCACCAAGGCTGGACATTGCTATTTCCTTCACGGTGAGCAAAAAGACATTGCATCGAGTACAATAAGAGCTGCAATTGCACAGCATGACAAAGAATATTTGGAACATTGGCTGCCTGCTTCTGTCATAGATTATATAAATAGCCATGGCTTGTATGCTGATTAACCCTATAAAGCATGTTAAAATCGCCGATTATTTGAAATACAGAGACAAAAACTTGGATTCACAACAGTTATTAGATTTCGCGCTAGACAAAGTAGATGATATGAAAGCGCGTGATATTGTTAAGCTCGACGTTCGCGAAACTTCTTCAATCACCGATTACTTAGTGATCTGTACAGGCACCTCAAAACGCCATGTACAATCGATTGCCGATCATGTCGCAAAAGAAGCACGTCATGCTGGAGAAACACCAATTGGCCAAGAAGGTCAAGACGTTGGTGAGTGGGTATTGGTTGATTTGGGTGACGTTGTTGTACACGTAATGCAAGACCAAACCCGTGATTTTTATGACCTAGAAAAGCTGTGGGGCTAATGTGAAGATCCAACTCATTGCAGTAGGTACCAAAATGCCGAAGTGGGTTGAAACTGGCTTCACCGAATATCAAAGACGCTTTCCCAAAGATATGCCCCTGGAGTTAATTGAAATTAGCGCTGGCAAACGGGGGAAAAACGCAGATATTAAACGCATTTTGCAACAAGAAGGTGAAAAAACCTTAGCCGCTATTCCAAAAGGCAATCGCATCGTAACCTTAGAAGTGACTGGCAAGCCATGGGATACACACCAACTTGCGAGCAATATGGAAAAGTGGCAGTTGGACGGTCGTGATGTTAGCTTACTGATTGGCGGCCCTGAAGGGCTTGCACCAGAATGTATTGCTGCGGCTGAACAAAAATGGTCATTATCAAACTTAACCCTACCCCACCCTTTGGTGCGTATAGTGGTTGCCGAGAGCT
Source organism: Pseudoalteromonas sp. OANN1 (assembly GCF_024124685.1). Classification (NCBI taxonomy): domain Bacteria; kingdom Pseudomonadati; phylum Pseudomonadota; class Gammaproteobacteria; order Alteromonadales; family Pseudoalteromonadaceae; genus Pseudoalteromonas; species Pseudoalteromonas sp. OANN1. The sequence continues at coordinate 158,878 of NZ_JAMXSE010000008.1, read as the reverse complement.
TGTATCGCGGCTGGAGTTTAAATAACAATCACCCTTACCACAGAGAATAATAATGATAAAAAAACGGCCGACGATTAGGGATCATTCTGCCGAGGCTAACCTCTTTGCGAGACGGGCCTTTGTCGGCTTTGTTTTTGTCGTTATTATTGTTGGGATCTTGTTTCACAATGTCTACAAGCTTCAGGTAACCGAGCACGAGACCTATCGCACCCGCTCCAACGATAACCGTATTAAAGTCATTCCGGTCGCCCCTAATCGTGGTCTGATTTACGACCGCAATGGTGTCTTGCTCGCCGAAAACCGCCCTGTTTACAACCTTGAAGTGATCCCAGAAGATGTCGAAGATCTCGAAGCATCATTAGCTTCTGTACGTCAACTCATCGAAATTTCTGAGCAAGAAGTAGAAGATTTCAAAAAGGAAATCAAGCATAACCGTCGCTTCAAAAGCCAAGTATTAAAGGGTCGTCTGAATGAAGAAGAAGTTGCGATCCTTTCGGTTAACCAACACCGCCTGCCAGGCTTTAGTGTTGAAGCGCGCTTATCCCGTTATTATCCTTATGGCGATACCCTCACACACGCCCTTGGCTATGTCGCAAAGCTCAATAAAGAGGAACTCTTTGACCTCGAACTAGCAGGCAAAGACACTAACTATCGTGCCACCCATGATATCGGTAAGCTCGGCGTCGAGAAGTTTTATGAAGAACAGCTACACGGTATTGTGGGCTCTCGCCGCGTCGAGGTGAATAATCGCGGCCGTATCATTCGCACGCTAAGCATGGAAACGCCACAACCAGGTAAAGACTTGGTACTAACGCTTGATATCGGCTTGCAGCAAATCGTCCAACATGTACTAAAAGACACCCGAGGCGCGATCATCGTTATGGATCCACGCGATGGCGGAATTTTAGCGCTCTATTCTAACCCAAGTTACGACCCGAATCTGTTCGTTCACGGGATCAGCGGCAAAGATTACCGAGCCTTACTCAACCCAGACAGACCACTTATCAACCGTGCAACTCAAGGCCGTTATGCACCGGCTTCCACAGTGAAACCTCATCTCGCTGTGCTTGCGCTGGAAGAAGGTGTTGTCACCGAAACAACCAAAATTTGGGATCCCGGTTTTTTTCAAATTCCCAATGTAAAACATAAATGGCGTGACTGGCGTCCTTGGGGTCATGAGCATGTTGATGTGTATAAGGCTATTGAGCAGTCTTGTGATACCTATTTTTACGAAACCGCATATAAACTCGGCATAACCAAAATTAGCGACTTTATGAACCAGTTTGGCTTTGGTGAACTTTCGGGTATCGATATTCATGAAGAAACCTCCGCCATTTTGCCATCCGTTGAATGGAAAAGAGAACGTTTTAAAGAGTCGTGGTACCCGGGAGATACGATTTCTGTTGGGATAGGACAAGGCTACTGGACTGCCACGCCAATGCAAATAGCGAACTCACTGAGCATTTTGGTCAATAAAGGTATTCACCGCCAGCCGCACTTAGTACAAATTTCTAAGCAAGACACTGAAGTAGAACAATTATTTACGGAAGAAAAACCACCCGTTGTGTTGAAAAACCCTTATCACTGGGATATTGCATTAAAAGCCATGCACAACACAGTAAAAATAGGTACCGCAAAAAGCGCATTTAAGGGCGTGACCTATGACCACGCAGGTAAAACAGGTACCGCGCAAGTTGTCAGCATTGCTCAGGGCGAAAGATACGATGCCAAAAAGCTAAAAGAAAAACACAGAGACAATGGTATCTACGTAGGTTTTGCACCTTTTGATGACCCTCAAATTGTTATCACTGTGGTTGTCGAAAACCAAGGTGGAGGTAGTGCTATCGCAGCGCCAATGGCACGACAAGTGATGGATTATTACTTTTCAGCCTACCCGCTTGAGAAGGAGCAACAGCAATGAGCCCGCTGAATAAGCCGCGTTCGCTATTTGAAAAAGTTCATATCGACCTACCGTTATTTGCCGCCTTGATCACTATGATGATTGGTAGTCTCGCGATTGTGTATAGTGCTAGTGGACAAGATATGGGCATGATGATGCGCCACGGCACACGCATGTTTGGTGCATTAGTTGCCATGCTATTTATGGCGCAGTTTTCTCCCAATACACTTAAGCGTGTGGCAATTCCGGTTTACCTCTTAGGTCTTGGCATGCTCGTCGCCGTGCTGTTTTTTGGAGTCAGTAGTAAAGGGGCTCAGCGCTGGCTCGACTTAGGTGTTACCCGCTTTCAACCTTCTGAAATAATGAAGCTAGCAGTACCCATGACAGTCGCTTGGTTTATTGGCCGCTCTCACTTACCTCCTAGTATTTTGAATTTAACAATCGGCTTTGTGATTGTGTTAGTGCCAACTATCCTGATCAAAGAGCAACCCGACTTGGGTACTTCTATCTTAATCGCCAGCTCTGGTATTTTTGCGCTCTTTTTAGCTGGGTTAAGTTGGCGTTTAATCGGTTCTGGTTTGTTACTCGCGGTCCCCGGTGGCTATGCGTTTTGGCATTACGGAATGCATGCCTATCAAAAGCAGCGTGTACTAACCTTTTTAGATCCAGAAAGCGACCCGCTGGGCTCTGGTTACCATATTATCCAATCGAAAATTGCGATAGGTTCCGGTGGCGTTGAAGGCAAAGGCTGGCTGCATGGAACGCAATCTCAATTAGAATTTTTACCCGAGCGCCATACCGACTTTATCTTCTCGGTGCTGAGCGAAGAATTTGGCTTGTTGGGTGTCACTATTTTACTCAGCTTGTATCTTTTTATAATTGGTCGTGGATTGTATATCGCAGTGCAAGCACAAGACGCTTTCAGTAAACTGCTTGCGGGAGCACTGACGTTGACCTTCTTTGTCTATGTCTTTGTAAATATTGGAATGGTTTCTGGTCTTTTGCCAGTAGTAGGTGTACCACTGCCCCTAATTAGCTATGGTGGCACATCGATGGTGACCTTAATGGCCGGTTTTGGCATTATTATGGCAATCGCAACAGATAAGAGGATGTTGTTAAAATAATGACAGTTCGTATTACCCTAATTTCAAAACTGGTTTTAGTATTGGCCCTGTTAAGCGTGCTCAGCGCTTGTGGTAGCCGTTATCATATTCGTCATGATAAAGCGCCACTGCGCGAACCTACCGAACTGGAAATGCAAGATGCCATTGTCACCAACGAGAAAAAGAGCGTGAGTGCCAATCGCCCTTACACAGTTCTTGGGAAACGTTACACACCAATCTCAGACGAACATGGGTATCAACAACAAGGCATTGCCTCGTGGTATGGCCGTAAATTCCACGGCTACCACACCTCCAATGGTGAAATTTTTAATATGTTCGATATGACAGCGGCACATAAAACGCTGCCACTCCCTAGCTTCGCTAAAGTAACAAACTTAGACAACGGACGCTCTGCCATCGTTAGGATTAACGACCGAGGTCCATTCCACGACGATAGATTAATCGACCTATCTTACGCAGCAGCCTATAAACTAGGCTATCACCTTCAGGGTACAGCGCGCGTTAAGGTCGAAGCCATTACTCTATCGCGCGAGTCTCCAAGGCTAACCTATGTACAAGTTGCTGCTGGCAGTAAACTTGAGAACATACAGTTATTAGCAGGTCAGTTAAAACAAGAATTCGGGTTAGGTACACCCATCACGTTTGAAAACAACCTGTACAAGCTTAGAGTCGGCCCAATTACCGACGACAATCAAGCACAATCTTTACTAAAAACCTTACAACAAGGTCAATTTAGTCGTGCTTTCTTGCTTTACAGTGAGCAGGAACTTTAGAATAACCGCAATGAATGCCGATAAACAAAAAAGCGAGCATAATGACTTCTATCAAACCAAAAATCGTTAAAAAAGTCCTTGGACTGGTGTGCACTTTCTCTATTATGAGTGCCAGCGCACAAATTATTCCTTCGCCGCCGCAGATCAATGCAAAAGGCTATTTCCTTGTAGATTTCACAACTGGAAAGGTGATTGCAGAAGGTGAAGCCGATACTAAGCTAGCGCCAGCAAGTTTAACCAAAATGATGACCAGTTATGTTATTGGTACTGAAATCGCGGCAGGTAACATTAGTCCATCTGATCAGGTCACCATTAGCGAAAAAGCGTGGGCTAAGAATTTTCCTGGTTCATCGGTGATGTTTATCGAAGTGGGTAAGCAGGTCAGTGTTGATGATTTAAACCACGGGATCATTATTCAATCAGGTAATGATGCTTGTGTTGCAATGGCCGAGCATATTGCTGGTAGTGAAAGTGCGTTTGCCGATCTGATGAATGCGCATGCTGAAAAACTGGGGATGACTAATACCCACTTTATTAACAGCCATGGTTTAGATACTGATGAGCATTACACCACCCCAAGAGACATGGCAACACTCGGGGCGGCGCTTATTCGTGATGTACCTGATGAATACGCTTTATACAAGAAAAAGTCTTTCTCATACAACGGCATAAAGCAATATAACCGTAACTCATTACTTTGGGATGCAAGCCTTGAAGTGGATGGCATAAAAACCGGCCACACCTCAGATGCAGGCTATAGCCTTGTTACTTCAGCGGTTAAAGATGATATGCGTCTTGTTGCAGTAGTCATGGGCACAGAAAGTGAGCGTGCACGTAAAGTTGAAAGCAAAAAATTGCTTAACTACGGCTTTCGTTTCTTTGAAACCATCACCCCTTACCAAGCTGGTGACGCTTTTGCCGATCAGCGCGTATGGATGGGTAACAAAGAAACCGTATCGCTTGGCATTATGGAAGACACGCCAATTACTATCCCACGTGGTCAAAGCAAGAATTTAAAGGCTAACTTTGAGCTAGATAAGACGCTCGAAGCGCCGCTAGCAAAAGGCACTAAAGTTGGCACTTTGTTCCTACAACTTGAGGGTGAAGACGTAGCACAATACCCACTGGTTACGCTTGAAGAGATCCAAGAAGGTGGATTCTTTAGCAAGATCTACGACTACCTACGTTTACAGATCTCGCAATAACCCTATTTTATGTAAGTGAACGCCTCATCATGAGGCGTTTTTTTTTGCGCCAAAAATGATAGAATGCGGCCAATAAATGACGACCTTGGCAGCTCTAGGCTTGAAAGAGCATCTAAGTGGCCAAATAAGGGCGTCAGCAAGTAGTTCGTTGTGAGGATACCGTCGTGGTAAAACCAGTTAAAAATACTAAGTTTGATGAATACTTAGAATTTCCTTGCCCATTTACATTCAAGATTATGGGCCTTGCAAATGTCGATTTGACGGATCAGATCCTAGCTAAACTGCAGGTTATTGCACCGGGTGATTATGCACCAAAGGTTAAACCAAGCAGTAAAGGCACCTATGAAGCCGTATCTCTTGTCGTTACCGTAACCAGCAAAGAGCATATCGAGCAGATTTATACCGAGATCGGTGGCATCGAAGACGTCCGTTACATCCTGTAGTTGGTAAGGACCCCTAGTTATGGAATCTCGTAAGTTAATTGTGCGCCAACTCGGCCTTTGTAGTTACGAGCCAATTTGGCACAAAATGCAATCTTTTACCGATGAGCGTGATGACAACACAGCGGATGAAATCTGGCTGGTGGAGCATGAGCCTGTTTTTACACAGGGTCAAGCCGGTAAAGAAGAGCATGTCTTGGCGCCGGGTGATATTCCTGTCGTAAAAGTGGATCGCGGCGGTCAAGTTACCTACCACGGTCCTGGGCAACAAATGCTTTATGTACTGCTCAACTTACGACGATTAAAAATAGGAGTACGTGAACTTGTCACTTGGCTAGAAGAAAGCATTATCGACTCCCTAAAAGAATATGGGATAGAGGCTTACGCTAAAGCCGATGCACCAGGTGTATACGTCAACGATAGCAAGATAGCATCTCTTGGACTTAGAGTCCGCCGTGGCTGCTCGTTTCATGGACTCGCACTCAACGTCAATATGGATCTTGGTCCATTTTTACGAATCAACCCTTGTGGTTATGCGGGCATGAATATGGTGCAAAGTAGCGAAATTAATGGACCTCAAACCGTCGCTGATGCGGGGGCTGGTCTGGTAAAACACATGCTAAAACGCATTAATGCTGAGCATGTCGAATACACTGAAGGGTTTGAAAACGTATGAGTAAACCAGTCAAAATGGAGCCAGGGGTAAAGCTCCGCGATGCTGAAAAAATGGCATTGATCCCAGTTAAAGTCATGCCAACAGAACGCGAAGAAATGCTGAGAAAGCCTGAGTGGTTAAAGATCCGTTTGCCAAAATCAAGTGAGCGTATCGATGGCATTAAACAAGCAATGCGTAAGCACGGCTTGCACTCTGTTTGTGAAGAAGCGTCTTGCCCTAACCTTTCTGAGTGCTTTAATCACGGTACAGCAACCTTTATGATTTTAGGTGCAATTTGTACTCGCCGCTGTCCATTCTGCGATGTGGCCCACGGTCGTCCATTAAAACCTGACGCCCAAGAGCCGGAAAAGCTTGCACTTACCATCAAAGACATGAAGTTAAGCTACGTTGTTATTACCTCTGTTGACCGTGATGATTTGCGCGACGGTGGTGCGCAGCACTTTGCCGACTGTATTCGTGAGATCCGTAAGCACAACCCAGGTATTACAATCGAAATTCTCGTGCCTGATTTCCGTGGCCGTATGGATAGAGCGCTTGAAATCTTGAGTGAAACACCACCAGATGTATTCAACCACAACCTTGAAACTGCACCGAGACTATACAAGCTAGCGCGTCCAGGTGCCGATTATAAGTGGTCACTCGAATTACTACGCCGCTTTAAAGAAATGCACCCAGAGGTAAGAACAAAGTCAGGCTTAATGGTTGGACTAGGCGAAGAAATCTCTGAAATTGAAGAGGTCTTAAGAGACTTGCGCGAGCATAATGTAGATATGCTCACCGTAGGCCAGTATCTGCAACCTTCAAAGCACCACTTGCCAGTAAAACGCTACGTGCCACCGGTTGAATTTGATGGGCTAAAAGAATATGCCGACGAGATAGGCTTTAGCCACGCAGCTTGCGGACCATTTGTACGCTCTAGCTACCATGCAGATCAGCAAGCCGCCGGTAAAGAAGTAAAATAGCTTCTGCTCCGAACTTAAGTTCAAGTAACACGGATATTGCTCCTAGTCGTCAGTAGGAGCAATATCCATACAATTACCGACTTCCCCTCTACGCATTTATGTAAATTCAATGTAAAATAGCCAAAATTCCCTTAATTTACACCCTTGTCTAGCCAGAGAGTTTTAGTGGTAACAAGGCATTAATTATCCCCAGCTCAAGTTACTTAGAATAATAATATGGAATACGGACCAATCAGCTTTTACGCTATTTTTATTGCCGTTGTGGTACTTGGAGGCTCCTTAGGCGGGCTCCTACAAGCGATGCGTTCAACGTCGTCATATAAATTTCGCAAACCTAAGTTTAAGAGTGCGAATAGCGCCGCCCCAGAGTATTGGGACTTAGGTGGATTCGGTGTCATTCTAGCCGGTGTGATCTCAGCATTTATGGCAATCGGTGTGCTCACCATGGCGGGCGCTGCTGACTTCAGCCCAGTCAGTAAGTATGCATTTAAATCATATCAAAATGGGGAGCACGACTCCCACCATCAAAACAATGATGAGATACTCATTCCCGTGGCGATGTTTTCATCTGCGCATAACGATAATGCCGTTGAGATCAACCGTATAATCAAAGTGGTCGTTGAGCACAACTTGAAGCGGGAAAACGACTCAATTACCGGTTCTGATAAAGCATTTTGGACTTGGATTAAAATCTTTTCATTCTCTATTTTAAGCGGTTTTGGTGGTGTAGGACTCGTTTCTAGCGCCTACAAGCGCTACGTTGGCGAAGATGAATTCAATGACATCCAACAAAAGGTTAAAGAAGAGTATGAAATAGCACGTAAGAATACCGTAGAAATCGCACTCCAACGCGCTAGGGAATTGATTGCAAACACACAATACGATGAAGCAATTAAGGTTTGTGATGACATTCTTACCAACATTCATCCAAACCATGCAAGAGCAATTGGCATAAAAGCCAGAGCACTCAGCCGAGATGGTAAGCTCGCAGAAGCCATCAAGCTGCTAGAAAGCGCACTTTCCATCTCAGATATGAGTGAGTCCGTCAGAGCTCGTATGCATTGGAATATCGCCTGTTACCAGACTCGTATAGATTTTAGCGAAGGCTTACCTGAGGAGCTAGATTGTATGGTCCGGACGCTGGGTGAGATCCGCAGCCATTTAGAGCGTGCAATTGCGCTTGATGAGCATTTAAGATTGAAGCTACCCGACGGTGAGAGTGACCTTATTGTGCTAAAGTCGCTCAGTTCGAGAGGTCAAGATTGGTTTGACAATTTAGTACGAGCGCAATAGACTCTTAGGTAAGTTAGCTTGATACGGTGCAGTTTCATGAGAGATGAAGACTTTATTTAAAAGTTAAAGGTACAAGCACAAACTCACTGGATGAAAATACCAGTGAGTAGAATAAGCCGCATATTGATATGCGGCTTTTTTGTTTTTAACGCATAAATTTTATACGCGAATTGGTATTAGCAGCAAAACGGTTTCATTTCCTCGCTATTCGTTATATCTTGCCTCACCAGATAATAATAATCAGGGGCAAAACGTGCTTAAGAATAAAACTTTGGGCAGCATGCTGATTGTAGCAGGTACTACAATTGGCGCGGGTATGCTCGCCCTCCCTATTGCATCAGCAGGACTCGGCTTTTCTACCGCTATCGCATTATTAGCAATCACATGGTTGTTAATGACCTATACCGCTTTGCTTATGTTGGAAGTACATCAATACGCAGATCAAGACGCAACGCTAAATACACTGGCGAAAAACTTGCTCGGTAAAACGGGCCAATATGTCGCTAACTTTTCTATGGTATTTTTATTCTATGCACTGTGCGCAGCTTATATCGCGGGAGGTGGAGCACAACTTCAAAGCAAACTGGTTAGTATACTAGGTGATGGGATCACTCCCCAACTCGGTTCAGTATTGCTTGCTGTTATCATAGCAACCATAGTGACATTAGGCACAAGTACCGTCGATAAGCTTAACCAATTACTATTTACCATTAAAGTTATCGTGCTCGCGAGTTTGTTTTTTATCCTGACTCCCTATGTCCATGGCCAACACCTTATCGATATGCCAGTGGAGCAAGGACTTGTTATTGCAGCAATTCCTGTAATTTTCACTTCATTTGGGTTTCATGGATCAATCCCGTCAATCGTTAAGTACGTGGGCGTAGATATCCGTCAATTACGTAAAGTAATGATGTTTGGTGCTTCCCTCCCGCTTATCATCTATGTATTTTGGCAACTACTAAGCCAAGGTGTTATGGGGCAAGAGAGCTTAATGGCAAGTGAGGGACTGCCAGGTTTTGTCACCAGTATTTCGTCTATCGCACACAACGACAACGTACAATTATTTGTGACGGTTTTTGCAGATCTTGCTCTGGCGACTTCATTCTTAGGTGTTAGTCTCGGTTTATTCGACTTTTTTGCTGATGCCTTTAAAAAGCAAGATACCAAGAAAGACCGTATAAAAACGGCGTTCATTACCTTTTTACCACCGCTAGGGTTTGCCCTTTTTTATCCCAAAGGTTTTATCATGGCACTGGGATATGCGGCGATTGCATTGGTGGTATTGGCAGTGTTTCTGCCAGTTGCTATGGTATGGAAACAGAGAAAAGCTAGAGGCAATGATGGATATCAGGTTAAAGGTGGTACGCTTGGACTAGGACTTGCCGCCATTTTCGGTGTGATGATCATCACCTCTCAGCTAATGCAAATGGCTGGCCTTATTCCTAGTTTAGGGTAAGCAAAACAACTGCAAATTAATCTGAGCCTTGGGTAAGGCGTTAATTATCCGGGGCTCAGATTAACTAGTAGTTTCTGCTAGACTATTTTCCCTAGCCAGTCTCGCTTCTTTTCTATCTTGCATTACTTTCCAAAAGGTAAACACTGGCACAAATGCTAAACACAGAGTAGCCACATTAACCATAGGAATAATTGTAGGGTACAGGTAAGTTGAATAAGAGAGATCCATAAAATGTCTGTCGACAAGTCTAAAAAACTGTAACAGCGGAGCTGGAATAATGATTATTTGGGCAAGAATACTTTGCCAAAGATACATCTTATCTTTAACAGCCCAGTAAGCAATAATTGCCATGAAGACAATGTCTGAAAGGGCCCAATATATGTATCGAAACACCTTAACATCATCGAATTGCATAACCCAATCGTAGGTTAGCCATCCTAATATATAAAACATTGCAACCAAAGACGAATATCGCAGTGCTTGTTTATCTCGCACTACGATACACATTACTACCGCTAAAAAAGAAACCCAAATACTGTATTCCTGAAAAAACAGTCTAATGGGTTCCCATTCAGGCCACATGTACCTTAACGTCCTGCGTCTGGTTTCTGCTCTTCATCACCGTTATCACCACCACCGCCGTTGTTTCCAGGCAATCTATAATTTTTAATGTCCATCATTTTATCCTTATCGAGAGTTTGTAGAGCAGCTAGAACTTTAGCGAATTCCCTGTAACTTGGCAATAAACTGTAATTAATTTTGCCTCACTTCAATAGGGTCTGACTCTTTAGGTTTACCCTGTAAAATTGAGATTTCAACGCGCCGATTGCGGCGTCTATCAGCATCGCTGTCATTGGGAACAAGTGGTCTGGTGTCTGCGTGACCAACCACGACCATTCTATTCTTATCAAAACCACGGACGCGCTCCATCACAGTCGCAACAGCGACCGCTCTCGTCGCCGATAAATCCCAGTTATTAGAGTAAAGTTCGTTTGTGACTCTAAAATCGTCTGTGTGACCTGATACAGTAATTTCACCGGGTACATCTTTAAGTAGCTCTGCAATTTCGGCAATCACAGGTTCAAACTTAGGTTGCAAAAACGCACTACCTGCAGGGAAAGAACCATTCTCTTGGATACGAATAATGATTTGCTGCCCTAGAGACTCAAGCTCAATCGCACCATCCATTATTTGCTTTTCTAGCTGCTGCGCAATCTTTTTAACAAGCTCATTAACTTGTTCTTGATCTGCGGATGCGATTGCTTGCGTTGACGCCATTTCTTGAGCTGTACTGGCTGACTCACCACCACGCTTATTGCCCCGCTGCTCTTGCCGACCACCCGCAGACGATTCATCACCAGCCTGAAACTCAAGCATCTGTTGCGTCATTTCTACGGTTTGCTGTTGGATAGTTTCAATTGGTGTTGGCTCTGGCTTACCAGGAGTAAATTCCATCGCGATAACACTGGTACCTTTTGGGATATCCTTCACTTCAATTTTGTTTTGCACACCAAAAGCAAATTTCATCGACCCGGCAATTTGCTTAAACTTCAGCACATCCATTTCAGAAAATGCCAGTAGCAGTACAAAGAAGCACATCAGTAATGACATCAGATCAGCAAATGTCCCCATCCAGGCGGGAAGACCTGGAGGAGGACATTTACATTCTTTCTCATCTGACATGGTTATTCCTCAGCCTCAGCGCCACGTTTAGATTCAGGCAAATAATTTTTCAAAATGCCTTCAATAACTTTCGGGTTTTGGCCATCCTGAATGCCTAAAATAGCATCTAAGATGAGCCGCTGATTTCGCTCTTCTTCATCTTTACGAAGCTCAAGCTTAACCTGAATAGGGATCGCAACCACGTTAGCTAAAAACGCACCATACAAAGTTGTTAAAAGTGCAACAGCCATGGCTGGCCCGATTGCTTTTGGGTCATCCATGTTAGATAGCATAGCCACCAAGCCGATGAGTGTTCCGATCATGCCCATCGCAGGCGCAATATCGGCGAGGGATTTAAATAAACCCGCGCCTAGTTCATGTCTTGAAGACGTTAGGGAAATGTCTTTTTGCAGTGTGGCACGTACAACATCAGCGTCATGGCCGTCGACTAACATATCAACGCCTTTACGCATAAATTGGTTGGGAATTTCAGCTTCTTCTAACGCTAAGAAACCACCTTTACGCGCAGAATCAGCAAGCTCAACGGCTTTTTCAATCAGCTCTTCAGGGGTTTCAATCTTAAACATGAAGGCCTTGCCGGCCACTTTACCAATGCCGAAAAATTGTCCAAGCGTAAAGTTAGACAATACGATAAAAATTGAACCACCAAATACGATAACGACGGAAGGCGTGTTATAGAACATAGCGATCTGGCCATCACTACTCAGTACCATCGACATTACAATCAAACCTATGGCACCCAGGATCCCTATTACCGTTGCTAAATCCACATGTCCTCCGAGGGAAGTTATTTGTGATAAATCACGCAGTTATTATTGTTTGAGTTATCGGCAAGTTTCTCTACAACTTAACACTATTATATTAAAAAGTGTTTAAAATGCGAGTTTATAGCAGATCTTGTAATGCCGATACTCCGTCAGATCAAAAAGTCTCTGGTTTTTTTGACCTTGGCGCGCAATCCCCCTAAAATTGCCACACTTTTACTTTACGGGTCAGTGTGACATATGGCGGTAAAAAAACCTGATAATTTGAGCTTTGAAGAGGCCATGCAAGAGTTGGAACAAATCGTTGCAGACATGGAAAACGGTAGCTTACCTCTGGATCAAGCACTTAAACAATTTGAGCGTGGGATAAAGCTCGCAAAAGCTTCAAACCAAAAACTTCAGCAAGCTGAGCAGCAGGTCGCTATTTTAATGGGCGAAGATGAGCAAGCGCAATTACAGCCATTTGAAAACGAAGCCTAATGTCAGCAAAATTACAAGAAAAACTCCTGTCAGCTAAGACGCGTGTAGAAACCACCGTTTTACACTATTTTGATAATGTGATTGATACTGAAGAAAATATCAAAGCCGCAACGCGCTACAGTATAGAAAATGGTGGTAAACGCTTGCGACCATTCTTGGTGTACTGCACTGGTGAATTGTTTGGTGCGGCTCCAGAAGACTTAGACAAGGCCGCTGCAGCAATAGAATGCGTGCATAGCTATTCGTTGGTGCACGATGATTTACCCGCGATGGATGATGATGAACTTAGGCGCGGCCGTCCAACCTGCCATATTCAATTTGATGAAGCGACAGCTATCTTAGCTGGTGATGCCTTACAAACTCTGGCTTTTGAGCTATTAAGTGAACATCAATTCGCAGTAAACCACCATGCACAAATAAAAATGATTTCCGCGCTAGCTAAAGCATCGGGTCTACAAGGCATGGTTGGTGGCCAAGCACTTGATATAGCTGCTACTGATCGTTCAATTACCATAGACGAACTTGAACGTATTCATAAGCTAAAAACAGGTGCACTGCTAAGCTGTGCTGTGGAGCTTGGGATCTTATGCGGCAACCCAGAGCAAGTTACCGAGCAAGCATGTAGTGCAATACGCACTTATGGTCGTGCAATAGGCCTTGCATTCCAAGTCAGAGATGACATTCTTGATGTAGAAGGTGACACGGCAGTGCTTGGTAAGCCACAAGGCTCTGACATAGAACATAATAAGTCTACCTACCCTGCATTGTTAGGCTTAGAACAAGCAAAAGAAAAAGCCGAACAGTTGATAGATGAAGCACTGGATGCGCTTACGAAAATAGATGGTGACACAGAAATACTTGCAGATTTAGCGAAATACATCATAGATCGAGAATATTAAGCTGGCGTATAAAATAACTACGTCAAGCTAAGAAAATATTCACAAGTACTTTGTAAATACTGGCTAACATAATATTATGGCCAGTTGGTGACGAATTTTAATAATTATGAAGTGAGCTGCGCGGGTAAGTACTCAGCAAAGACTCACTAGGACTCTGATAAATACCATGAAACTTGATAGTAGCAAGTATCCTTTACTCGCGTTAATTGACGACCCAAGTCAACTTCGTCAATTACCCCAGCATAAGTTATCTGTGTTAAGTGATGAATTACGAGAGTATTTGCTAAACTCAGTCTCTCAAAGCAGCGGTCACTTAGCTTCAGGTCTTGGCACGGTCGAACTGACCGTTGCATTGCATTACGTCTACAACACACCACTGGATAGATTGGTGTGGGACGTAGGTCATCAGGCTTATCCCCATAAGATCCTTACAGGCCGCCGTGACCAGATGCATACAATTCGCCAGAAAGATGGGCTACACCCTTTCCCATATCGAGAGGAAAGTGAATACGATACCTTTAGTGTTGGTCACTCAAGCACCTCAATTTCTGCAGCGCTCGCAATGGCTATTGCCGCTGAAAGAGAAGCAATTGGCCGTAAAACTGTTGCTATTATTGGTGATGGCGCAATGACTGCTGGTATGGCGTTTGAAGCCATGAACCACGCGGGAGATGTTAATCCGGACATGCTCGTGATCTTGAACGACAATGAAATGTCTATCTCAGAAAACGTTGGCGCACTTACAAACCATTTCGCAAAGATCCTCTCTGGTAGCTTCTATACCAATATTCGTGAAGGCAGTAAAAAGCTGTTAGCTGGTGTACCGCCAGTTAAAGAACTTGCTGGCCGAATGGAAGAACACTTAAAAGGGATGATAATCCCAGGTACTTTCTTTGAAGAGCTTGGCTTTAACTATATTGGCCCAATCGATGGACATGATGTTGGCACCCTAGTTGATACGCTGCGTAATATGCGTAACCTTAAGGGGCCACAGTTATTGCATGTTAAAACGCAAAAAGGGAAAGGCTATAAGCCTGCAGAAGCGGATCCTATTGGCTACCATGGCGTACCAAAGTTTGATCCAACCGTGCACAGCTTACCCAAATCAAAACCCAGCGCACCGACCTTTTCAAAAGTATTTGGTGACTGGCTCTGTGATATGGCCGCACAAGATAATAAGCTGATGGCTATTACACCTGCAATGCGTGAAGGTTCTGGCATGGTGCGCTTCTCTAAAGAGTACCCGGCTCAGTATTTTGATGTTGCGATTGCTGAGCAACATGCTGTTACGCTTGGTGCTGGCTTTGCCTGTGAGGGCTTGAATCCTATTGTTGCTATTTATTCTAGCTTTTTACAACGTGCTTATGACCAATTAATTCATGATGTTGCACTACAAAACCTGCCAGTACTTTTTGCCATTGACCGCGCAGGTGTCGTTGGTGCGGATGGTGAAACACACCAAGGGGCTTATGATCTAAGCTTTTTGCGCTGCATTCCTAATATGGTGATCATGGCACCAAGCGACCTCAATGAGTGTCGCCAAATGCTCTATACCGGTCACCGCCTAGATAGGCCAGCTGCGGTAAGATACCCTAGGGGCAGTGCGGGAAGCGCAGAGATTAGTGCAGAAATGAGCGAACTGGAAATTGGTAAGGGCAAGGTAGTAAGAGAAGGTGAAAAGCTGGCTATTTTAAGCTTTGGTACATTGCTTGAAAACGCTCAAGCCGTAGCCGAAGAGCTAAATGCGACACTAGTTGATATGCGCTTTGTAAAACCTTTAGATACCGCACTTATCGAAGAGTTAGTGGTAACTCACGAGCGCTTTGTAACACTTGAAGACAATGCGATTGCTGGTGGTGCAGGTTCAGCTGTGAGCGAATATCTATTAGCCCAAGGCCATCTAAAGCCAATCAAACTACTCGGCCTACCTGATGAGTTTATTAAGCATGGTTCACAAACTGAGATCCACGCCGAACTGGGTTTAAACAGCGAAGGAATAAGCCAGCAAATTAAGGCCTGGCTAAATCCATAGTCTTGACTTTGAGCTGTTCTAAAAAAGGCTTCCATTTGGAAGCCTTTTTTATGCTCTTGTCCCATCCTAAACAAGGTTGACAGTTTAAGCGCTAGTGATGAGTATTACCTCATCCACACTCTCACTTCCGCAAGTCCATTGCTTTGCAAAAGTTGTAACTGAGACTCTATGTTTGCGCTTTGCTCAAATTCGAATGCATCCAATTGATCGTCAAAGATGATTGTCGCAGCACCATCACCGCCACGTTGTTTGACCTGATGCAATGCGATATCAGCTAAGTTCACAGATGATTCCCAGCCAATGACCTTACCACCTAGTAGTGGCAATGGATAATATGACCATCCCATCGACACCGTTAATTTAGTCGTTTTACCATTCGGTAAGCGGTAATCCGTTTCAGCAATCGCCTTACATAAGTCGCTGACGTACTCTTCGATATAGTCTCTGCTAAAGTCACGTAGCAGTAATAGGAATTCATCACCGCTCCAACGGACGACATAATCAGAACCTTGCGTTCGTGTATTGAGTAACGTCGCTAATTGCTGCAAACAGCTATCACCGCCAATTGGACCATAAGAATCATTAATTTTGCTAAAATCATCAATGTTCATGATCATCAATACCAAACTCTTATTTTGAGCCTGTAGTGACTGCGCATTGCGCTGATAATGCTCGACATCTTTTGGTAACTGATCAAAGAGGAAGCGACGACTACGTAGCCCCGTCAATTCATCTGAGTGACTTACAAGCTTAAGCTGAGTATTGACCTGATTGAGCTTTTCATTGGCTTTTCTGAGCTCTGTCGTACGCTCTGCTATCAACGCTTCTAGTGCGGCTTGCTTCCTTCTTTCTTGTGCTCTAAATACCCAGAAAATGAGATAGAACATAAATATAAATGCACAAGTGATAAACAGTCTAAAGTAAATCGTTTCATCAAAACGGCGCGGTAACGTAATGGATAAGTTAAGCACCTTCGCCTGCTCCCAATCTTGCCCTTGGCGCTTAACTTCTAAAACAAAGGTGAAGTTGCCTGGTGGTAAATTGGTATAAATTGCTTCGCGGCGAGATTGAGCATCACGCCATTGCGTATCGTGCCCTTTTAGCTTGTATCTAAATTCAATACTATGCGGCGCGTAAAAATCGATTGCAGTATAATTAATGGTTAGATCACGCTCAGATGTATCAAGCTGGATCACTTGATTTAAGGATTCTGTACTAAATACTCTATCGTGGGTAGACAATGACTCTAGCCTTGGCAATAAATCCCCACCACCAAAAAGCTGGACATTTTTAGGGATCTCAACGACACCTTGTAAGCTGGGGTAAAAAATAGCAGACTCGGTTTCAACCACTGCATCATGCCCAAGCCCCGAACAACATTGGCTTGGTCTGCCATCAAGCTGCCTATCGAATGGGCTTATTACTTGTTCAACTTGCAAACTCTCTATAACGTGACCAAATTGCGCAACGGGCATGCGATATACCCCTTTCATTGTGCTCACCCAGATGAGCTGATTGCTCTTGTCATAATGCAGCGAAAATATCGATCCGTAAGGCAATCCATTTGAAGCATCAAGCTGATACCAATCACCCTCTGAGGTACGATAGAATAACCCATCGTTGAGTGAGCCAACTAAAGTCGTCACGGTATCCAAATGCAAAATACTGGTGATATAAGCGGTATCCAATGACGTTTGAGAACCGATTTTTTCGATCCCCTTATCATTGTAACGATAAGCCCCTTTGTTTGTACCAATGAAGCCGTATCTAGGGAAGTCTTCAACAAAAGTGACGAATTGGCTACCGAGAAAGGCATTATAGGCAAACGGCGTTATCCCCTTGTAATCAAGGCGATACAAGCCCCTGCCAGTACCAAACCACATCCCCCCACGATTTGAAGGGCTGAGAGAAAATACCGGATTTTGCCTGAGCTCTCGCTCATTTAACTTTTGCAGTGTGCCATCTTCGTAAATAAGCGCACCACGGTCAGTACCAAGAATGAGCTTTTCACCGATAAATTCTAAGTCATGTATTACAGAGCGATTTAACTGAGCACTTGTGAGCACGGGTTGATAACTATCATTTAACCCAATAATTCCAAGACCTTCTCTGCTAGCTACCCACAATTGACCATTGGGGCCTTGAGTAATTGCTGAGATAGCTTGATTTGTCCGTTGGCCGATATGATGACGCTCAACCTTACCTGAGTGAGCAAGCCAAAGTCCCTCATTTAAACTAGCAAGCCAGATATTATTATCGTTATCCATAAAAATATCGGCAAACCAGATGCTCTGATCTAGTTGAATTGGCTCAACAGCTTGCCAAATGCCATTATTTTGTCGGTATAACAATCGCCCATAAGTGGAAACCCACAGGCCACCTTCCTTATCGTTAAGAAACTTATATACCGCATTGTTACCCACTTCTTGGTAACGACGTAGTACTTCATCAATATCTAGAAAATAGGCGCCCAGCTCTGATGCTAAGAACAACTTGCCATCGACCCAAGCTAAGTCATGTATGATGGTTTGCGCTAACTGTTCAGGTAATGACACTTTACTTGCCAATTCAAGCCGAACCCCATCGCCAGTGCGATTGCTGGATTCGCTGATTTTAAGTAAGTGACGTTCATTTACCAACCAGATGCCATCTGGCACCAGCGCCATTTTAGTCACGGAACCTACAATTTGATTGATTTGGGTAACATCTAACGTACTTTGTTCGATGTTATTGGCGGCTAACGTCAGCTTTTTCGCAGAAACATAATACAGACCATTTGCAGCAATCCAGATCCCGCCATCTTCATCTTGCAAGATATCCCGTACGGGCCCCTGCAGATCGAAACGCCGAGCTTCTAAGGTTTGGGGATTAAGTCTTAGCAATCCTCGACGCGTGCCAACCCAGAGCATGCCAAATCGGTCTACCACCAATTTATTAATGGCATTGCTATTTAAAAATTCGGTATTTTGGGTGTTGAAGTTTTGGAATTGATGACCATCAAACCGACTTAAGCCAAACTGAGTTCCGAGCCAAATGTAGCCCTGATTGTCTTGAACGACACTCTTAACGCTTTGTGACGGTAATCCACTTTGGATATTCCACTGTTTAACTACGTAATCATCTATCGCCGCAAAACTCGTAATTGGTAGCAGCAAAGTGAAAATGAAAAACAATAGCCTTGTCATCTCGATTCCATCACATCAGCACAGTTAGACTAAAATGCCAGTTTTAAACAAAGCTTGCACGCAAATCAATGAAAAAATGCCAGCTAATACATCATCTAGCATAATCCCCGAGCCACCGTGCAAACGTTTATCGAGCCATCTAATCGGACCCGGTTTCAAAATATCGAAAAAGCGGAACAAAATAAAGCCAACGATTAATGACTGCCAGCTAAGTGCCGCCCCTATCATGGTAATATAAAAGCCTGCCACTTCATCCCAGACAATGGCTGGATGGTCATGAACATTAACATCGTCTGCTGTTTTACCACACACCCAGATCCCAAATAACGTCATGACAATCGCAACAAGACATTGCAGCCACATTGGTGCACCTTGGGTTGCAAAAATAAACGGTAATGCAGCGAAGGTACCAAAAGTACCAGGTGCTTTTTTCGCTAAACCAAGACCAAACCCGAGTGCAAAGAGTTGATGCGGCTTCTTTAAATTAAATACATACTGCTTAGCCAAACCAACTCCTAGCTAAAATGCTCAAAACCAAGCCCTGCGAGCTGGTAAGGTTGACCTTTTTTGAGCAATTGAATTTCGCCATTATTAGCCGTAATTTGGCCAATGCAAACTGGCTCAACACCATACTGCTTCAATCTGGTTTCCACGGCATTTTTGTTATTATCATTGACCGTGAAGAGTAACTCGTAGTCATCACCAAAACCGAGCGCGAGCCGCATACGTGCATCTTCATCAAGACTTGAGCGCAGCGCATCAGATTGTGGGACTTTATCGGCATTTATCTTAGCGCCAACTAACGAGCTACGTAAAATATGCTTAAGATCCGCCAGTAAACCGTCTGAGATATCGATTGCTGAGGTAGCAAGGCCTCTGAGTACTTGACCCGCAGCAACTCGTGGCGCTGGATAGTGAAACTTTTCAAGCGCTGCTTTGTAGTGTTTTGGCTCAAGCGTCCAGCCTTGCTTTCGCGCTTCAATAGCGAGCCCTGCGTCACCAAGCGGACCTGTTACATAAATCCAATCACCCACTCGCGCACCTGAGCGCTTGAGTGCTTTACCAGTTGGTACAATACCTTTTGCACATACAGTGATAGTCAATGGACCTTGCGTTGTATCGCCACCTATTACTTGTACGTTATAGTACTCAGCGATTTCATGCATGCCTTCGGTGAAGGCCTCTAACCACTCTAAATCAGCGCTAGGTAACGTTAAACCAAGCGACACCCAAGTAGGTTCCGCCCCCATTGCAGCTAAGTCGCTAAGGTTTACCGCGATCACACGGTGACCAAGTGCCCGAGGTGGAATATCTTCAAAAAAATGCACACCCGCAACTAGCGTATCCGTTGTTACCGCAAGCTGATTGCCAGCAGGAACTGAAACTAAGGCGCAGTCATCACCGATCCCAAGCTCTACATCTCGACGAATAATGCCACGGCCTTTAAAGTAGTGATTGATTAGCTCAAATTCTTTCATACACAAAAAAGCCGGCCAAGGCCGGCTATTCCTATAGTAAAGCTTATTTGCGAATAAACTTAACCGCTTTGTCTAGTACACCGTTAACGAATTTGTGGCTTTCTTCAGCGCCAAACATTTTCGCTAACTCAATACCTTCGTTGATAGCCACTTTGTATGGCACATCTTCACGGAATTTAAGCTCATAAGCACTAACACGTAACACGGCAAGCTCAACCATATCCAATTCTTCAAGTGGACGAGCTAAATGCGGACGAATTGCTTCGTCTAGCTGCTTTTGGTTAACAACAACACCACGCGCTAAGTCTTTGAAGTATTCCACATCGACTTTCGTTACGTCGTTTTCGATCAGCATTTGCTGTTCGATATCGGCAATTGGGTTACCACTTAGCTGCCAAGAATAAATAGCTTGTAAAGCAAGTACACGTGCTTTGCGTCTAGCTGCTGGTTTCACTGAGATTCCTCTTAAATTTGCTCTAGCACGTTCACCATTTCTAGAGCTCCAAGGGCGGCTTCTCCCCCTTTGTTGCCCATTTTAGTGCCCGCGCGCTCGATAGCTTGCTCAATGCTTTCAGTAGTAAGTACACCAAAAGCAACAGGGATGTCATAATCTAATGAAACGCTAGCTAAGCCTTTGTTAGACTCGTTAGCAACTAAATCGAAGTGTGGTGTACCACCACGAATAATCACACCTAGCGCAATAATCGCGTCGTGCTCTTTTTTCATCGCAACGCGTTTTGCTGCTAGTGGTAGTTCAACCGCTCCCGGTACATATACAACCGTGATGTCTTCATCGCTAACACCACCGGTACGTTTTAATTCATCTACAGCGCCTTCAAGTAAGCTGCTACCGATAAAATCGTTAAAACGTGAAATGACAATGGCAAATTTTTTGCCAGGAGCGTATTTATTACCTTCGATTACTTTCATTAGATGTTCCTAATCTGTATGAGCAATTGCCAAATTGAGGCGCATGATAGCACAGTAATGTGGCAATCGCCTACTATCAGAATATAGGCGATTGCGATCAATTTGGCATTTTGGAATTATTTTGGTTCGACGTATTCAACCACTTCTAAGTGGAAACCAGACAGTGCATGATATTTTTTCGGTAGACTCATTAGGCGCATTTTCTGAATGCCTAAATCAGCCAAAATTTGCGACCCCACACCTACGGTGCGCGAAGTACCTTGGAATTTACGGTAGTTCACCTGTTCGCCCGCATCTTCCGCAGCAAACGCCTTAACTAGCGCTTCCATTTCTTCGCTGTGTTCTTGCTTACCAAGAATGACTAATACACCTTCGTTGTCAGCGATGTGCTTCATGGCACTTTGCAGCGTCCAGCTTCTATCCGCACTGCGATCTGAATGAAGAATATCGTTAAACGTGCTTTGCAAATGCACGCGCACTAAATTGGCTTCTTCCGATTTTATCTCGCCCTTTACCATCGCATAGTGAAGTTGATTATCAATGGTGTCTTTGTACGTTACCAGATTAAACTCACCGAACTCAGTAGGCAGTTTACACTCTGCTACTTTTTCGATAGTGGTTTCGTTTAAGTTACGATACTCAATTAAATCAGCGATGGTGCCAATTTTAATATCGTGCTCTTTTGCAAATACTTCTAGTTGGGGGCGACGTGCCATAGTGCCATCTGGATTGAGAATTTCAACAATCACAGATGCAGGTTCCAATCCCGCCAAACGTGCTAAATCACATCCAGCTTCAGTATGGCCTGCGCGCGTTAAAACGCCGCCTGGTTGCGCCATGATTGGGAAGATATGACCAGGTTGTACAATATCTTCAGGCACTGCACCTTTGGCAACTGCAGCTTGCACTGTACGAGCACGATCTGCCGCTGAAATCCCAGTAGTTACGCCTTTCGCAGCTTCAATAGACAAAGTAAAGTTGGTAGAGAACTGAGCGCCATTGGTTTTCACCATTAGTGGCAAGTTCAGCTGCTCACAGCGCTCCTGTGTCATGGTTAAACAGATTAACCCGCGACCATATGTTGCCATGAAATTAATTGCATCTGGTGTAATGTGCTCTGCTGCAATGATCAGATCACCTTCATTTTCTCGGTCTTCATCATCCATCAAAATAACCATTTTACCGGCTTTAATATCCGCGATGATTTCCTCAGCACTATTTAAACTCATAGTTTTCCCATTTTTACTTTGTCTGTGGCTACTTTATAAAGCCAGCTTTCGCCAATAGACTGGTTGTGAGAGTGGACTCGCTGGCAGCGCTTGGCTCACCCTGAATTAGTCTTTCGAGGTAGCGGGCGATTTGATCAACCTCTAAGTTTAGTTTTGACCCGACTTGAAAACCTGCAATCGTCGTTTCTTGCGCCGTGTGAGGCACTATGGTCAGTTTAAAGCGATTTTGTTCCACGGCATTGACCGTCAAACTGATACCATCAATGGCAACCGAGCCTTTATACGGAATATACTTCATTAGCGATGATGGCGCGGCTAACCAATAGTCAGTCGCTCTGGCATTAGCGGTTATCTCAACCACTTCAGCAATACCATCCACATGACCTGACACCAAATGACCACCTAGGCGTGAAATCGGCTGCAGTGCCTTTTCAAGATTTACCTTTTGGCCTTGTTGGTACTCGGCAAAACGCGTCAAACTTAAGGTTTCGTTAGAAACATCGGCTTTGAAGCCATCATGAAACTTCTCAGTTACGGTCAGGCAGACCCCGTTAGTGGCAATGCTATCACCCAAGTTTACATCGCTCATATCAAGAGATGTCGTGGTCACACGAACAATTAAATCGCCGCCCTTGAGCTGCAATTGAGTTAATGTTCCTGTTGCTTCGATAATACCTGTAAACATTTTACTTCTCTTTAGTCGCGATAAGTTTGAGATCAGGCCCCACTTGGCAAACGTCGCCAAACACTAACTCTGGTATTTGCGACATGGCACTCAGTGGTGTGGTGTTAAACAGCCCTTTTCCAGCGCCAATTATTTTCGGTGCCAAATAGATGATATATTCATCAATTAGCCCTTGTTCATGCATTACCCCTGCAAGGGTGGCGCCAGCCTCAAGCCAAACATAATTACAGTGCTTTTCAGCCAGCTTGTTGAGCACGGCTTTTAGGTCGAGCTTACCGTTGATTTCAGGCACGACAATTTGCTCTACGAAATGAGGCCATTGCGCTGAATTATCAATAGTACGGCGAAAAATAATCACTGGAGATGCAATTTTAAATAGCGCAAGATCTGGTGTCAGACGATTTTGTGAGTCAATAATCGCACGTATCGGCTGGCGTAGCTCAGGTTGAGGATAATCGGTGTCTTGCAAAAACTCTTCACGAACATTGAGTCTGGCATTGTCTACCATAACCGTATCCGCTCCGGTCAAGACCACGCAGCTTTGCGCGCGGTGGCGCTGTACGTCTAAGCGCGCTGCCGCTGAGGTAATCCACTTGCTCTGGCCATTGGTTAATGCAGTTTTGCCATCAAGAGAAGCGGCAAGCTTACAGGTCACGAACGGCAACCCATACTCCATTCGCTTCAAGAAACCAGTATTTAGCGCCCTTGCTTGTGGCTCTAGCAAACCATAAGCCGTTTCAATTCCCGCGGCCTCTAACATTGCCAATCCACGCCCAGCAACTTGTGGGTTTGGATCAACCATAGCTGCAACCACTCTGCTGACGCCTGCGTCAATCAGACCTTTAGCACACGGCGGTGTTCTGCCATAGTGACTACATGGCTCAAGCGTTACATAGGCAGTTGCACCAGCGGCTTTAGCTCCAGCTTGCTTAAGCGCATGTACTTCAGCATGGCCTTCACCTGCTTTTAAGTGTGCGCCTTCGCCGACTATTTCACCGTCTTTTACGATCACACAGCCGACGTTTGGATTGGGTGTTGTGGTGTATTTACCGCGCTTTGCAAGCGTGATGGCGCGGCTCATGTAATCATGATCTTGCGCTGTGAACTGGCTCAATCCCCCAACCTCGCAATTTCCTCACCAAACTCACGAATATCTTCGAAAGAGCGATATACTGAAGCAAATCGCACATAAGCCACTTTATCGAGCTTTTTGAGGGCTTCCATAATACATTCGCCAATCATGTCGCTTGGTACTTCACGTTCGCCCGTACCACGAATTTGAGATTTAATCTGGTGTACCACTTCTTCTATTTGTTCTGTGCTGACGGGGCGCTTTTCCAGCGCTCGGTGCATGCCATTGAGTAACTTATCTTCATTGAAAGGCTCTCTGGTTCCATCTTGCTTTATTACGCGCGGCATTAAGAGCTCTGCACCTTCAAAAGTGGTAAAGCGTTCGTGGCATAAAATACACTCACGACGGCGACGGACTTGGTGGCCGGAAGCAACCAAACGTGAATCTATCACTTTGGTATCTTTGGCTGTACAGAATGGACAATGCATAGACGCTCTCGTTGACTCAAAAACAAAAAAGGCCGCTTGAATGCGGCCTTAATCATAACAAAAAACTGCTTTTTTGTGAGCGAAATTATGCGTAAACAGGTAATTTAGCGCAAATTGCTTTTACTTTTTCTTTCACTTGTGCCTGTACAGACTCATCATTGATGTTGTCTAGTACGTCACAGATCCAGCCAGCAAGCTCTTTCGACTCAGCCTCTTTAAAGCCACGGCGAGTGATCGCAGGAGAACCGATACGTAGACCAGAAGTAACGAACGGTGAACGTGGATCGTTTGGTACAGAGTTTTTGTTTACTGTGATATTTGCACGGCCAAGCGCTGCATCCGCATCTTTACCTGTGATGTCTTTATCAATCAGGTCAAGTAGGAATAGGTGGTTTTCAGTTTTGCCAGAAACCACTTTATAACCACGCTCCTGAAGTACCGCAACCATAGCTTGTGCATTTTTAACCACTTGCTCTTGGTATGACTTGAACTCTGGTTGTAGTGCTTCTTTGAAGGCAACCGCTTTCGCAGCGATAACGTGACATAGAGGACCACCTTGGCCACCAGGGAATACAGCAGAGTTTAGCTTTTTGTAGATTTCTTCATCATCACAAGCAGAGATGATAAGACCACCACGAGGACCCGCTAGCGTTTTGTGCGTTGTTGTTGTTACAACGTGTGCATGAGGCACTGGGCTTGGGTAAATACCAGCAGCAACTAGACCGGCAACGTGCGCCATATCTACAAGTAGGTAAGCACCTACTTTATCAGCGATTTCGCGGAACTTAGCCCAGTCAACGATACCTGAATACGCAGAGAAACCACCGATGATCATTTTTGGCTTGTGCTCAAGTGCTAACGCTTCAACTTGCGCGTAATCGATTTCACCAGTTTCTTCGTTTAGACCGTACTGAATAGCATTGTACGTTTTACCAGAGAAGTTTACGTGTGAACCGTGCGTTAAGTGACCACCGTGAGCAAGGCTCATACCTAGCACAGTGTCATGTGGCTGAAGTAGCGCTTGGAATACCGCCGCGTTTGCTTGTGAGCCAGCGTGAGGCTGAACGTTTGCGTAAGTCGAACCAAATAGCGCATTGGCACGGTCAATCGCGAGTTGCTCAACCACATCAACGTGCTCACAACCACCGTAATAACGCTTACCTGGGTAACCTTCAGCATACTTGTTTGTGAGCTGAGAACCCTGCGCTTCAAGTACACGTGGGCTACAGTAGTTCTCAGAAGCGATAAGCTCGATGTGCTCTTCTTGACGTGAAGTTTCTGCTTCAATCGCTGCAAATAGTTCTGGGTCAAAATCTGCAATATTCATGTTACGTTCTAACATGGTTTCTCCTAGGTAAACGTAAGGGTATTTTTAAAGACAATCTAGCATCACAAGATAACCAGTTTGCCTATGAAATCAGCATGGGCATATTTAAGCAGGGATTGAATTTATTTCACACCCCTATCGCGATGATATTTTTTTATTTAAACATTAATATTTTAAATAAGACAACCTAAGTTGTATTTGAAAAGCTAATATAGTCTTGAAATTGACCTTATCTGAGTGGGCGTTCTACCCACTCAGACAGGCTCTCTGATTTAGTTGAGTTTTGCTAACATTGCTGCCTTCAAAGCATCATAATCTGCACTAAGCGGCTCTGCCAAACATGGTTTTTGCAATGCATCGACCAACGGTTTTGGCATGTCAAGCTTCTGATTTAAAACACCTTCTACAGATTCCTTAAACTTCGCAGGATGCGCAGTGGCAAGGAAAATTCCGGTTTCATCCGCTTGAGAGTCCAGCGCTAATCCTTCGTAGGCTATCGCAGTATGTGGCTCAGCCAAGTAACCTTTATCATGTAATTCTTGCATTACTGTCTGAGTTCGCGCTTCCGTCACCGAACGTGAATAAAAGTCATGTTTGTTAAAATCCCCTCTTTCTAGCATGATTTCAACTCGAGGCCAGTTATTAGGTTTACTCACGTCCATCGCATTAGAGAGTGACTCCAAAGTGTCGTTTGGTTGCCACTCACCCGAGGCAATATAACGGGGTACAGTATCATTTTGGTTTGTCGTGGCACTTAACTTGGCAATCGGCAGTCCAATCGCGGCCGCAATCATCGCCGCACAGACATTACCGAAGTTACCACTTGGCACTGAAACATGCACTTTATCACGCTGCGACTTAGGTAATTGCGCTAGCGCTTCAAAGTAATAACACACTTGCGCCACTAAACGACTGATGTTGATGGAGTTTGCCGAATTAAGACCAAGCTTTTGCTTTACTTCGTCATCAAGGAATGCAGACTTTACCATCGCTTGGCAGTCATCAAAGCTGCCATCTACAGCATAACAATGAATGTTTTTCCCAAGTGTTGTAAACAGCTTTTGTTGGGCAAGCGAAATTTTGCCATGAGGGTAAAGGATCACCACATCGACATTTTCTTTTTCGTAAAAGGCATGGGCAACGGCGGCGCCAGTATCGCCACTTGTTGCCGTGAGGATAGTCACGCGCTCACCTTGATTAAACATGCTAATGCATTCAGCCATAAAGCGGCCGCCAAAGTCCTTAAACGCCAGTGTTGGTCCATGAAAAAGCTCTAAACAATGCTGATTTTTAGCAACTTCGACTAACTTAGCTGGGAAATTAAAGGCGCGTTTTACCATTGCATCGAGCGTATCTTGTGGTAGTTCATCACCAATAAGGTGATGTAATACCTTGGCACTACGCTCAGCAAAAGGTAATTCAAGTAGTGCATCAACATCCGCAATACGCTCAAATGTAGGAGGAAAAAAAACCCCTTGGTTACGACCTAAACCGATTTTTACCGCTTCAACGAATGAGACTATCTGCTGTTCGTCTTTTAAATTCACTAATTTCATTACTTTTGATCCTTTAATTCTCTTGTGCCAAGCATATCTAATCGGCAAACATGGCTAAACCCTGCTTCATTAATGTAATTTTGTTGCAACCATTGCTGCACTGCATTTGCCTGTTGCTCTGACTTACAAATAGCAAATAATGTGGGCCCTGCCCCTGAAATACTCACCAGCTCAGCACCTAGGGCTGGTAGCGCGTCTTTTGCCTCACTAAAGCCGGCAATGAGTGGCGCTCTCGCTTCCTCGGCAATGCTGTCTTTCATCATCGACAGTGCTTTGTCAAATTGACCTGACTGCATCAATAAACAAAAGCCCGACAATCGCTGGGCAAATTCCACCGTATCATGCAAAGAAAATTGCTGTGGTAGTGCTTGCCTTGCTTTCGCTGTATTCAAGGCAAAGCCAGGATATGCAATAACATAAAACCAGCTCTCATCATGCGCAACACTGATTGCTTTACTTGGAATGCAGTCTGCCGTCAGTTGTAGTCCACCAAGGTAGCATGGCGTGATGTTGTCATAGTGACGACCGCCACTGACCTTTGCTTCAAAGTCGGCCATCAATTCAATGAGCGCCTCTTGGCTCAATTGCGTATTGGCAAAATCATTAAGTGCAGCAAAAGCGGCAACCACAGAGCATGCACTTGAACCTAAACCTGAACCAACAGGAAGGCCCTTATATAAGGTCATAGCAACTGCTGGCATGTTTGGTGCCACATGCAGTTTGAAGTGCTGTAAACACTGAAACGCCAAATTGTCTTTAGGATCGGCGGAGAGCTTTTCTGCATATGGACCAATACAATTGAACGTATCACGCTCTGCGGCTTCAACACTGACCTGATCGCCCAATAAACTGCCATCAATAGGCTGGATTGCGGCGCCAAGGGCGTCAAAGCCAACACAAAAATTGCCCATTGACGCTGGTGCATAAAACGTTTTCATAACTCCTACCTCGACAGCGTTTTTAGGATATCAGCAAATACGCCTGCAGAGGTTACTTCAGCGCCCGCGCCATAACCTCTGATCACAAAAGGCTTTGGTTGATAATACTGACTTAAAATAGCCAGTGCGTTTTCACCATCACGAATATCGTACAGAGCGTGCTCTTTATCTACCGCTTCAATGCCAACGCGGCATTTACCGTCAACGATTGAACCGACATAGCGTAGCACTTGCCCTTGTGCTTTTGCCGCAGCAATACGCGCTGCGAAAGCATCATCTAATTGCGGTAATTGCGCCATAAATTCATCAACACTGGCGCCCTCAGCAAACCCTTCAGGTAATACAGATTCAACTTCAATATCACTGAGCTCCAACGGCAGTCCCGATTCACGGGCAATGATAAGCAGCTTACGCGCGACATCCGTACCAGATAAGTCATCGCGCGGATCTGGCTCTGTAAAACCACTTTGTTTGGCTTTCTCTGTCGCTTCCGATAGCGATAAACCATCCGACAATACGCCAAAGATATACGATAGCGAGCCAGACAAAATACCACTGAATGACAGTAATTCATCTCCTGCGCCAAACAGCAATTTAAGGTTGTCTAATACAGGGAGTCCGGCGCCAACGTTGGTTTCGTATAGAAAGTGGCGGCGCTTAGCAAGTGCAGCCTGCTGCAGTGACTGATAATACTCATAGCTGCCAGTATTGGCTTTTTTGTTGGCCGCAACGACATGAAAGCCCGCATTAAGAAAATCTAAATAGCCATCGGCAACAAACTGAGCCGCACTACAATCGACAATCACAGGGTTAATTAAATGATTTTGTCTAACAAACTGGCTCACCTGTTGTAAATCAAAGCCCGACTCAGCTTTCTCAAGCGCCAGCTCCCAGTTATCAAACGGTACGCCTTCTGGGTCTAAGTAACACTTACTTGAGTTTGCAATGCCATAGAGATTCAAACGGATATTGCGTTTTTCAAGCCATGCTTGCTGCTTATGAAACTGCTTCATTAATTCTTGACCCACTAGACCGCAGCCAATCAAGAAAACATCGATGGATGGCACGTGCGTGAAGAAGTTTTCGTGACACACTTTTACTGCATCTTGGCAAAGTTCACCGTCAACCACCGCCGAAATAGAACTCTCCGTTGAGTCCTGCGCGATGGCAACAATATTCACCTGAGCCTGTGCAAGTGACGCAAAGAATTTGGCCGCAAGACCTTTGTGCGCTTTCATGTTATCGCCAACCAAAGTAACGATAGCAAGGTTACGTTGCACTTCAATTGGGTCAATTAATCCTGCTTGCGTTTCAAGCTCAAATGCCTGTTCAAGCGCAACCAGCGCAAGTGTTAAGTCTTGCTCATGGACACAGAAACTGATGCTGAATTCACAAGAAGATTGCGTAATAAGTACGATGGATACATTATCTGCTGCCAGTGCGGAAAAGACCCGAGCAGCCATGCCAACCTTGCCTTTCATCCCAGGTCCTGCCACGGTCAACATAGCCAGTTTATCAAGACTCGAAAGCGCTTTTACTGGAGCCTCGCCACCGCCTTGAGCACAAATCAGTGAACCCGGCACTTCTGGATCATGAGTATTTTTAATTTCACAAGGCACATCTGCTTTGGCGCAAGGTAAAATGGTTTTTGGGTGCAGCACTTTAGCGCCAAAATAAGATAGCTCCATGGCTTCTTTATAAGATAGCACGTCAACCTTAGTCGCTTTCTTTATCAGGCGAGGATCTGCACTGTAGACACCATCAACGTCAGTCCAGATTTGGCAGATTTCGGCTTCAAGACACGCAGCAGCGACTGCCGCAGAGTAGTCAGAACCATTGCGACCAAGTGTTGTTAGCTCGCCCGCTTCATTGCTTCCCGTAAATCCTGCCATGATATAAAAACGCGACGCTTGGGCACGCACCAACTCTGCAAAACATAATTTACTTAGCTTAAGGTCAACCTCGGCATCAAGATACCCGCCCTGCGTTTTTACACAAGCGTCAGCACTGAGCGCTACTGAATCTGATTGCAGCATAGTGTCCATCAGCGCAACGCTAATGCGTTCACCAAAACTAATGACATAGGCTCTTGCTTGATCTGGGCAATGTCCCAGTAACTTGGCCCCATCTAATTTATTCTTAAGTAATTCAAAGTCAGGCCAGCCTACAACACCACCGTACACCGCTTGTACTTCATCGTATAAGCCTTGGCTGCGGGAAGTAAATGACTGCCACTGGGAGTCAAACGCTTCCCCTCGTCCAGCCAAATCAGCAAGCTCAACAAGCTGATCTGTCATGCCACCGGGAGCCGACAGCACGACAAGCGCTTGCTGCTGGCCGTGGTCTTTAACTAGCTCACTGACTCTTTGTAAACAGGCAAAATCTTTGAGGGAAGACCCTCCAAACTTTAGTACTCGCATCATTTTTCCTCATTCCAAAAACAAAAAAGGCCTGTGTTCTTAGTGAACACAGGCCTTTTTCAAACTCGCACTGACCTATGCCACTATCCCGTTAGGATGGTGGTTGTAATAATGGTCGTAGTGATAATATTCGTTTTCATAATTTTAGAGTGCCTGAAGTTTAGCCGCGCTGTCAATACGAAAGAGCAAAATAGATTATGCAAATTTTTAATAGTGACATTTGTAATTTGCATATATAAGTTATCGGATACCAAACTGGTGCAGTAATCCTAATAACTGCTCTGCTTTAACCGGTTTTTCTAAAAACCCTAACGCTCCCAAATTCGCTACCCTTTCTTTCATCTTGGCCTGAACATCTGCCGAAATAACCACCACGAAACATTCAATTCGGTGTGCTTTTATTGCCTCTAACACAGCAACCCCATCAAGTATTGGCATGGTTAAATCCAGACACAATAAATCTATTTGCTGAGTTTTCAGTAAATCAATCGCCTGCTGGCCATTCTGTGCTTGGTGCAAGGTCAGGTCTAATTTGCTCTGTAAGTTTTTAATGACTTGTTTACGGGCGACAGCCGAATCATCGCAAACTAAGACGGAATAACTCATAAAGTGGTCAGTCTTGTACTATCGTTAATAAAACGGTCACTGGATATCGCTATCTTATAACACATTAAACTTTCCTAGGTAAGGCGCTAAAAAGCATAATTAATGAAGATAATTATTTATTTTTAACCATTTATTGGCTAACTTTAAGAACAGATTATACAAAGGCGATGAACTTACCGTAGGAGCTCAGCTTAATTCATGCTGCAAAAAAGCCTCTCAAAAAAATTGCTCACCAATGTGCTGTCGGTTTACTTCCTTCTAACCTTTGTCGTCACATGTGGTCAAATCGTTGCTGAATACGTCAATACCAAAGACTATATTCGCAATGAACTTACCATGCTGCAAAAAACCTTTAGCCGCAGTTTGACCCGTGCCATTTGGGAACTCAATACGAAGCAGACCGTTACTACGGCTGAGGGGCTACTTGCGATCCCCATGATCGAAGGAATTATTGTACGTGATGACAGCGGTGAGATTATTTCGCAGCTTGGCCGCTCACTAGATATTCACGAGCTGTATAGCCAACAGCTTGTTCAAGAAGAAGCAATAATCGAAGATACGCCATCCGGTTTATTTGGTTATACATTTCCATTAATTTTTGAATTTTCGGGACGTGCAACGCAAGTCGGCGACGTAACATTATTTTCTAGCCGAGAAGTCGTCTTTAGCCGCATCATGATTTCTATCTACTTTTTGATAGGTAATGCGATGATCAAGACAACATTCTTGATTATTCTGTTTTTAATTGCCTTCAGAAAGCTACTTACCGAGCCATTAAGCGACCTCACCGAGCAAATTGAAGACTTTGAGGTCGACAACGTTGATGGCCATAAAATAGATATCGGCGCAAAAGAGCGCAATGAACTAAAGATCATGGAAGAGGCATTCAATAAGCTAATTGATAAGGTCTCTGAATATCGTAAAAAACTCGACCAAACTCAAAAAGAGCTGCTGATCAGCAATGAAAAACTCGACCAACATAATATTCAGTTGGAACAAGAAGTCGCACGTAAGACTTCGAACCTTAGCCAAGCGATGATGGATCTCCAGCAACAAAAGTATGAATTAGAAAAGCAGAAGTTAACGCTCACAGAAGAGATTGATTTAAGAAAACAAACAGAAGAAGAACTACTAACTAAACAAAAAGAGCTTGAGAAATACGTAGACGAGCTAAATATGGCTCAAGAGCGCTTAGTGGGCTCTGAAAAAATGGCGGCACTTGGTGGTCTCGTTGCCGGTATTACGCACGATATTAATACGCCCGTTGGTATCGGCGTGACTGCGACGTCGTTTTTACAGGAACGTTTAGATCAGCTTGAGGCGGCGTACAACGGAAAAACCTTATCACCAAAAGCGTTAGAAGAATTTATTAGTGAAGCAAAGCAAAGTGCTAGCCTACTTACCACTAATTTAGACCGTGCATCGGAGCTTGTCGCAAGCTTTAAACAAATTGCAGTCGATCAGGCCAGTGAAGCGGTTCGTACTATTAACCTGAAGCAATACCTTGGTGAAGTGATCCGCTCATTACATCCAAAATTGAAGAAAACTCATCATCAAGTGAATGTTGAATGCCCTGAAGACATGACGCTAAATTTACCAGCTGGGGCAATTAGCCAAATATTCACTAACCTTATCATGAACTCTTTGATCCATGGTTTTGAAAATCAAGACCAAGGACAAATAGATATTAAAATCAAAGAAGACAATGGTATGGTTAATATCGTCTACAAAGACAACGGCAAGGGCGTAAGTAAAGCCCAACTAGACCGGTTGTTTGATCCCTTCTTTACGACCAAACGCGATCAAGGTGGCAGTGGGCTTGGTACCCATATTACCCTAAACCTCGTAAAACAAACTTTGAATGGGGATATCGAAGTAAATAGTGAAGAAGGCAAAGGCCTCACCTACTACATCAGCTTCCCAAAAGACTTACAAAAACCAATGGCGATGTTTAGCTAACCAAGTTTAGAACACGACAACCGTCCAATACGCCATACTGCAAAGTGGCGTATTGGAGCAAGTACCCCCCCACCATCAAACATCATCTAGTGGAATACAAGCTGTGACCTTTTTGCTATGATGACCGCAATTTTATTCCAGACGGGCATATTTCTATGTGGTTCAGTAACTTAATCTGCTACAAATTCAAACAAGATGTAACTTACGCACAAGAAGATTTCGAAAAAGCACTCGAGCAGGATATTTTTCGTCCTTGTGGTAGCCAAGACATGACCACTTTTGGCTGGACTAAAGCTTTTGGCAAACATGGCCAGATGCTTTCTCATTTTTCTCAAGACAGTATCTTAGTTTGTGCTAAGCGCGAAGAAAAGGTGCTTCCTGCAGCCGTAGTCAATGAAATGGTCGCCGAAAAAATTGAGCAAATAGAGCAGCAAGAAAATCGTCCAGTAAAGAAAAAAGAAAAAGACGATATTAAAGAAAATATCCTAGCCACTTTATTGCCTCAGGCGTTCAAAAAATCGAGCCTACAATTTGCTTTTATCGACCAAAAGTCAGGTTGGGTGATTGTAAATAGCGCCAGCTTCAATAAAGCGGAAGAACTACTTGCACTACTGCGTAAGTCTCTGGGCACGCTTCCTGTTGTACCTGCGTTTGCAAACTATGATTTAGACTTACAGCTAACACACTGGCTCACCGAGTTTAGTGCACCTGAAGGCTTTGCAATAGGCACCGACGCTGAGTTGCAAGAGCCAGACGACAACGGCGCTCAGGTAAAGTTAAAACAACATGACCTTTCATCAGACGAAATCAAAACGCACCTAGAAAACGGTAAACGTGTGACTAAACTCGCGTTAGATTGGCGAGAGCGCGTGAAGTTCGTTTTACAAAACGATGGCACATTAAAACGTTTAAGCTATGCAGAAGCACTTAAAGACCAAAATGCAGATATTCCAAAAGAAGATCTAGCCGTTAAACTTGATGCTGACTTTATTTTGGTATCGGAAGAAATCAAAGAATTGTTAGAAGATCTAACCAAAGGTCTTGGTGACGACGAAGGCTTAGCGTCTTAATTTTACCATCTAGAATCTGTTGAGCTTTGAGTACGAAAAATTGATAGCAGATATGGCTATCAATTTTTCTTTATCCAGTTCAATACTCTATCTTCACAAGGTCACTTTGCGCCAATAGCGAGCGGACTGCACGCACTCAAGTGCGAGCGTTTAGTTACTGACTCGCCACTTTATTTGCGCTAACCAACGTATTTGTCGCGCTTTATTTACTCTACAATGGCATGATAGGAATTCGGCTTTGGCAGTAACGCTTTGCTAACCTGAATTTCAGGCATCGGAGACAATTTACGCCAGTAGTCTGATACCCAACAACGGTAACTCGTACAATTAAACGGAGTTTGACGTGCGTGAATGTAAAAAGCATTTCATTGGCTTTAATAGTAGTGATAATTTGGGGGCTTAACTTTTCGGTCATTAAATTTGGCCTAGCAGAATTGCCTCCTATTTTATTCTCAGGCTTGCGTTTTTTGGTAGTCGCGATCCCCGCAGTATTCTTCATTCCTTTTCCTAAAACGTCGGTATGGAACGTACTCGGTGTTGGGCTGTTTTTAGGTGTGCTTAAGTTTAGCTTGCTGTTTATTGCGATGGAGTCAAATGCATCAGCCGGCATTGCTTCTTTGCTGCTACAAGCCCAAGTCATTTTCACGATTTTGCTAAGTGTTTTGTGTTAAAGGAAACCATGGATCGCTTTCAGGTGGTGGGGATTAGCATTGCAACGTTTGGCTTTAGTTTGTTTTTTATCAACTCCTCTGGGTCAACGACAATATTGGGCACGGTGTTCATTCTATTCGCTGCATTATTTTGGTCGTTTTCAAATCTCATTATGAAGCGCCTGCAAGACGTTAATTTACTCCATTTTATTGTTTGGGTAAGCCTAGTGCCGCCATTGCCACTTTTTACACTGTCTTATCTTATTGAAACTGACGCCCCATTGACCTTACTACTGAACACCACAACACAGTCTTGGTTATCCATTGCCTATGTGGGTTATATCTCGACGCTGATAGCTTTCGCAGTATGGGGTTGGCTACTTAAAAATTATAAGGCCGCAGCAGTGACGCCTTTTGCTTTATTAATCCCGATTGTCGGCATTTTAGGTTCAGCGTTATTACTTAATGAGCAGTTGATGCTAATGGAAGCTATTGGGGGTGGTTTTATTTTATGTGGCTTAACGATTTCAGTTACAGGTGCTCGGATAAGCAAAATATTTAGAAAGCCTCGGGCCGAGGCTATACCCTAAACGATAAAGACCTCAACAGAGGTCTTTATATTCACGGCAAACAAAGGCGCTGAAACTGCGCATTAAGTTACAAGGATTAGGCAAACATTGTTTTAACGTCTTCGAGTACATGCAAATAAGTGTCATCAGCAAACATATTCACTTCTCTTATTACCCCCTTTTCTTCATATTGCTTTAGCGCTGCAGACTTATCCGACACCTGCAAAATACCTTCTACAATCGCACCAACACGAATAAAGTCGACATAACAAACATGTTCAGGCCGATAATTAGGATTTGCCCAGCTTTCTGCGACTTCAACAAACTCATCGGTGAATTCCCACTCTCGCATTATTGCCCCTCCAATTTTGCCGCCTAATTTCTGGATGGCATGGGCCAAAAAGCTCGGATTAGCAAACACTTCAGGATGGCGTTCGGCCTCCGTCAAAATAGGCAAAACACCGATATTAAACACCAAAGAAGCCAACGTGATTGTATCTTTGTTAAGCGAAGTGTGCTTATTGACGCGAAGATAAAAATCCATCGTTGTTATCGCTTGGCAAGCGACTTTTAGCGTTTTCTGCCAAGCTTTGTCCATGTATGTCTTGATGAGTTTGTTATTAGAAACAAATAACTGCTCCATTGCCATTGCAGTCGCTATATTCTTGATTTGTCTGAGACCGATACGAGTTACTGCTTGGTTTAAGGTGTTTACCTTCACCGAACGGCCCATAAAAGCGCTGTTGGCAACTTTGATCATACGTGCTGCAAGGGCCGGGTCGTGAGAAATTACGTCTGCCATCTGCATCAAGTTAATTTCAGGGTCATCTGCCGCTTGCCTAACCCGCACTGCGATTTCAGGTAATGTCGGCAATACCAAGGTGTCGTTATTAATTCTGTCAGTTAGAATTGTGAGCAAAGCATTTTCTGTAGACATGAAACCAAATCCCTTAATAACTGAATAAAAGACCCAACTACAAGCGTAAGCTTATGGCAAAAGTAAGCACTTGCTTGCTAGAGGTCACACTGCTGATTTTTAGTATCTATGACGTAAGTATTGTCTAACTTTCGGATAAAGTTAAGAAAATCTAAAAAAATAATATTTTATTTATATACCCTCAATAATTAGCAAGTTAGAATTCATGGCATATAGTGCTTTGTGGCAAACTTTGCCGCAAAAATACTGAAAATGACCTATAGCTGGACACAAATGATGACCTTTCACGTTAACATCGGCTTGCGTATCACACGCTAACCTAAGTTAACTAAGTATTGTGATACAAAATCGTGTAAGGTGATCGCCACATAAATAGAACACAGACAACAAGGGAGCATTATGAAACACTCTATGATTTCGGTTGCAATCGCGCTTGCAACAGGTCTCACCCTAACTGGCTGCTCTGAGCCTTCAACCTCTTCAGAGAAACCTAATGCACAAACTGAGCAAGCACAAGCTAATACTGAACAATCAGGCTATAAGCTAGTTAATGCATCTCAAGACCGGCTAGATATTTATACCCCAGTAACGCTAAAAACAGACTTAAGTCATTTAAACGATAACCAGAAAAAGATGTTAGCTTTACTCATCGACGCTTCGGTTATTATGGATGATTTATTTTGGCAGCAAGCGTTCGGCGAAGACAAAGCAACATTCCTAAGCAAAATCTCAGACGAAAAAGTACGCCAATTCGCAGATATTAACTACGGGCCTTGGGATCGTTTAAATGGCGACCAAGTTTTTCTTTCTGGCTTTGAAGAAAAAGCACTGGGTGCAGAATTTTATCCAAGCGACATCACCAAAGACGAGCTAAATAACGCCGATGTAAAAGATAAAACAGGACTGTATTCTGTTATTCGCCGCGATGAAAACGGCAAGTTATACAGCACTTCTTACTCATCCGCGTATAAAGCAGAATTGGATAAAGCCGCAGCGCTTTTACGCCAAGCGAGTAAACTGGCACAAGACAAAGAGTTTGCAAACTACTTAAACTTGCGCGCAGATGCATTAGTCAATAATAGCTATCAAGCGTCTGATTTTGCTTGGATGGACATGAAGAATAACCCGATTGATGTGGTGATTGGCCCAATTGAAACCTATGAAGACCAGCTATTTGGCTATCGCGCCGCTTTTGAGTCTTATGTTTTGGTTAAAGACTTGGCGTGGAGTGAGCGTCTCGCTAAATTTGCCGCTTTTTTACCTGAGCTACAAACCGGCTTGCCAGTTGATGATAAATACAAGCAAGAAGTACCAGGCTCTGATGCTGACTTAAACGCATATGACGTCATTTATTATGCAGGCCATTCAAACGCGGGTAGCAAAACCATTGCGATTAACCTACCAAATGACGAAGAAGTGCAGCTCCAAAAAGGCACGCGCCGCCTACAGCTTAAAAACGCTATGCGCGCAAAATTCGATAAGATCTTAGTACCGATCGCCGATCAACTTATCGTCCCTGAGCAACGTAAGCACATCACCTTTGATGCTTTCTTTGCTAATACCATGTTCCATGAGGTGGCCCATGGTCTAGGCATTAAAAATACCATTACAGGTAAAGGCACCGTGCGCCAATCACTGCAAGAACACGCCAGTGCACTTGAAGAAGGTAAAGCCGATATCCTAGGTCTATACATGGTCGAGCAATTACTTAAAAAAGGCGAGATCACCGAAGGTACGCTTGAGGATTACTACATCACCTTTATGGCAGGTATCTTCCGCTCAGTACGTTTTGGCGCATCCAGTGCACATGGTAAAGCGAACATGATCCGCTTTAACTTCTTTAAAGAAGAAGGCGCGTTTTCAAAGAACACGGATGGTTTATATCAAGTGAATATGGAAAAGATGGGCGCAGCGATGGAGAAACTGTCTAACCTTATCCTAACGCTACAAGGTGACGGCGACTATCAAAAAGTAGATCAACTGATCGCCACACACGGCGACATCAAAGCGGAGCTACAAAAAGACCTAGATAAGCTTTCCAAAGCGAACATTCCTGTTGACGTTACCTTTAAGCAAGGTAAGCAGGTGCTAGGACTGTAATTACCGAGCACACCATGGTAGTGCTTACTACCATGGTGTAATTAATCCTAGATACAATAATCTTTGATTTCTTTTTGGTGTTTTTTGATGGCTTTTGTGGCTTTGTCAGATTTAGCAATCGCTAGATTTACTTTCGCATCATTGCATTTGTCTTGTAGCTCTTTGCGCATCAGATAATTTTGATCTTGCTGTTGCTGCGCCAACCCTTCCACACCACTATATTCAGTTCTGGATTCTGGTTCACGATCTTTTTGATAAGGCTCTGGCACAGTCGCCTTACAGGCGGATAATAATGATACTGTCAAAATAACAACTAAACTTTTATTCATATCGCGTACTCCTTGATTTAAAACGGCAAAAGTCAATTTCAGTTATAACAGTTCCAGATATAAACACAAAACACGTAGCGCTTAAAAGTTCGTAAAGCGCTTGATGTGTTTACAGTCTCATTGCCTTTTTGAGGCTTTAAGCAAAACTCGCCTTTCGCTGCTCAATTTCCTCATCACTGTAGGGTTTTGCTGGATAGAGCCCCCAAACCGGTTTTGGCCATGCAATATCGGTTTTAAATCGTGCAATGTGGTGCACATGTAGCTGTGGCACCATATTACCAAGCGCAGCCACGTTTAATTTATCTGGGGTAAAGGTGTCTTGTAACAAACGACTGAGCTTGGCCGATTCTTGCCAAAATTGAACTTGCTGCGACTCAGGTAAATCAATAATTTCTTTTGCTCCTGCTACTCTTGGCACTAAGATAAACCAAGGGTACTGAGCATCATTCATTAACAATACGCTACACAGCGGCCACTCGGTTATTAAGATACAGTCTCGTTGTAATTCTTGAGCTAATTCAAATGACATAGTGAAATTCTATAAATCCTATTTACTCGGCACTCTATCCGAATTTGTTGCTATTGCAAAGCGGCTTCATTACCATCCGATCAGACTTTAAAAATATAACAAGGTGGCTACCGTGCACTCTCGCATTAAACACTACACCATCGCCCTTCCGTTAGCACTTGCCTCTGTCACCGCTAGCGCAGAGCAACTAACGCTAGAGCGACTTTTTGACGACCCATCTCTTTCAGGTAAAGCGCCTGTAAAACTGCAATTTTCTCCTGACGGTTCTCGTGTTACTTATCTTCAAGGTAAAAAAGAAGACTATAACCGTTACGACCTTTGGGAATACAATCTAAAAGACAATACCAACCGCTTGTTGGTAGATTCTGCGGCGCTATTTTCTGGCCCAGAGAACCTCTCAGATGAAGAAAAAGCACGTCGTGAGCGTCAACGTATTTTTGGCCGTGGTATTTTAGAATACAAATGGTCAAAAGATGGCAAAGCGCTACTTTTCCCACTCAATGGCGACTTGTACTACTATGAAATCGCTTCAGGTAAGAGTAAGAAACTAACGGAAACGGAAGCATTCGAAACCGACGCTCGCTTCTCGCCAAAAGGCAATTTTGTTTCTTTTATTCGTGAGCAAAACCTCTATGCCATTGATCTTAAATCGGGTAAAGAAACGCAATTAACTAAAGACGGCGGTGGCGTAATTAAAAACGGCATGGCTGAGTTCGTTGCTCAAGAAGAAATGAGCCGTATGACAGGCTATTGGTGGTCGGGTGATGAGCAACAAATTGCTTTTACTCGCATTGATGAAAGCCCAGTTCAGGAAGCCATTCGTAACGAAATCTATGCCGAAGAGGTCAAGCTATTCAACCAACGATACCCATACACCGGGACTGCTAACGTTGAGATTGAATTAGGTGTTGTAAAGATCAATGACCAAAAGGTGGATTGGATTGATTTAGGCGAAGATAAAGACATTTACATCGCCCGTGCAAACTGGTTGAAAGACAACAAAACATTGTCCTACCAGTGGCAAAATCGCTCACAGCAAAAACTGGAACTGCGCTTTTACGATACTAAAAGCAAAAAGCAGCAGGTTGCCCTGACCGAAACCAGTGATACTTGGATTAACCTACACTTTGACCTTGAATTCTTAAAGGACAAAAAGCATTTCGTTTGGGCATCTGAGCGCGATGGCTTTAAACACCTTTACCTGTACAGAACCAACGGCCAGCTTGTGCGCCAAATCACTAAAGGCGATTGGATTGTTGAAAGCCTTCAGGGCATTGATGAGAAAAAAGGTATCGTATACTTCTCTGGCCGCAAAGACACGCCGCTCGAAAGCCACCTATACAGCGTACCACTTTTTAAAGACGGCGATGCAAAACGTATTACCGAAAAAGGCAGCTATCACAGTGTTGTACTGGCGAAAGATAACCGTACCTTTATCGATAAAAGCTCTTCTGTAAACCGTCCACCAGCCGTTGCGCTACGCAAAGTGAATGGTGACTTTGTTACTTGGCTTGAAGAAAATGCGCTGAATAACGAACATCCGTTAACGCCTTATTTGAGCAATCTAGCTACGCCAGAATATGGCACCCTTAAAGCGGAAGATGGTCAAACCATGTATTACCGCTTATTTAAGCCCGCAAAGCTTGAAAACGGTAAGAAATATCCGGTTATTGTGAATGTGTATGGCGGACCTCATGCACAACGCGTGACCAACAGCTGGCGTAGCAAAAACCTGTATTTCCAGTATCTTGCCCAGCAAGGCTATGTGATTTTCCAATTAGATAACCGAGGTTCATACAACCGTGGTAAAAAGTTTGAAGATCCAATCTACAAGCACTTAGGTGTAGTGGAAGTGGCTGACCAAATTAAAGGCGTTGAGTTCTTACGTACGCTAGAGTACGTCGACCCTGAACGTATTGGTATTTATGGTCACAGCTATGGTGGTTACATGGCGCTGATGACAATGTTTAAAGCAGGCGACTACTTTAAAGCTGGTGTCTCTGGTGCGCCAGTAACCGATTGGGCTCTATATGACACGCATTATACTGAGCGTTACTTAGGTCACCCAGATACAAATGCTAAGGGCTATGAGCAAAGCGCGGTATTCCCTTATGCTGATGGACTAAAAGGCCCGCTGATGATTTATCACGGTATGGCGGACGATAACGTACTATTTACCCATGCAACGAAACTATTTAAGCAGTTGCAGGACGAGGTTAAGCCATTTGAAATGATGACTTATCCAGGCTCGAAGCACAGCTTACGTGGCAAAAAAGTACAAACCCACTTGCATCAAACTATTACTGACTTCTTTAATCGTCATTTTGACGTTGAAGCTAAGTAAGCACTTAATAGCGCCCAGCTTCCTATGAGCTGGGCGCTTCTTCTTTTCTCTACATTTTGTTCTAGTCCATTGGTCTAATTGTTTATTCTTCATGACTAAGAAAAACTGAAATTATTGTTCTATCCAAGTTATATATCAATTGCATTA
The DNA here is from genome assembly GCF_024124685.1 of Pseudoalteromonas sp. OANN1. NCBI lineage: Bacteria > Pseudomonadati > Pseudomonadota > Gammaproteobacteria > Alteromonadales > Pseudoalteromonadaceae > Pseudoalteromonas > Pseudoalteromonas sp. OANN1. Next base: position 116,643 of record NZ_JAMXSE010000008.1, on the reverse strand, counting down.
AGTAAATGAGCTATTTGAAGCGGAGAAATAGCTTTAGTAGCAAGGCAAAAATTTTGCTATTTAGTTGTTCTAAATGAGAAATTTTTAACGAAGCTAATATGGTATTTCACCCTTCAAATTGGTTGGAGAATTAACGTAATTGGTATTACTACTAAGATTAATTAGTATAAATTGATGAGGCGTTCGCGCTTGCTACTTTCAATAATAAAAACGACATAAGGATTGCGTTATGTCCAAACAGTTTTTTCGAAATCTCACCATTTTCCAGCGCCTCGCGTTACTTATCATTGTCGTTATTATCGGCGTTATCCTTCAAAGCGCAGTAAGCTTATCGCAACAGTATGATGCTCTCGAAAAGCAGCAATATCATAAAACTCAAAACCTTGTTGAAAATACCTATAGTTTAGTGGCTTACTTTCATCAACAATATGTATCTGGGAAACTCCCAGAGGCGCAAGCGAAATCCGCAGCCCTTGATGCCGTTGCCGCTTTACGATACGAAGGTAATAATTACTTTTGGATCAACGACTATCACCCAAAAATGGTGATGCACCCATTTAAAAGCGAGCTCAACGGCAAAGATCTCAGCCAATCAAAAGATCCCACCGGCAAGCGCTTATTCGTTGAAATGGTACAAGTGGCAGAAAAAAGTGGTGCGGGATTTGTTCCCTACCTGTGGCCAAAGCCCGGTAAAGAAGCTCCTGTCGAAAAAATATCTTACGTCAAAGCGTTTACACCTTGGGGTTGGATCATCGGCTCCGGTGTGTACCTCGACACTATCGAAGCTGAGTTTGCGCACATTCGAAATTTGCTATTAATTGAGATGGCGGTGCTTATTATTTTGCTATTCCCATTTAGTGCAATCATAGGTAAGAGCATCATCACCCCCATTCAACAAGCCAAAGATATGATGAAAGATATTGCTCAAGGCGAAGGCGATTTGACTCGACAACTCGACGAAAGCGGTAAAGATGAGATAACCGCGCTTGCCAAATACTTTAACTTGTATACTGAGAAGATGCGTCATTCCATCGCGACAGTGGCCCATAACGCTAAAGAAGTTGAAACACTGGCCAATCAGGTAAAAGCGGCTGGCGAAGAAAACTTGGCATTTATTGAGTCGCAAAATGACAATAGCCGCCAAGTCGCCACGGCTGCCGAACAAATGACCATGCAAGTTCGTGAGATCAGTAGCAATGCAGATACTGCCGAGCATTCCGCCGCAGACGCACGCAATTACAGTGAAAAAGGCAAACAAACTATTTCTCAAACCATTGCCGCCATTAAAAAGCTGTCGGAGCAAATTCAATCTGTGAGCGTGACAACGACAAGCCTTGCACAAGAGAGTCAGCATATAGGATCGGTGCTCGATGTTATTCGGGGTATTGCGGAGCAAACCAATTTACTTGCACTAAACGCGGCAATAGAAGCCGCTCGAGCGGGTGAACAAGGACGAGGCTTTGCCGTTGTTGCAGATGAAGTTCGCACGCTTGCAAGTCGTACGGGTCAAAGCACAGATGAAATCCATAACATGATCGAGCGACTGCAAAAAGAAGCGCAGCAGGCCGTAGCAGCAGTTAAAATTAGCCAACAAATCTCGGAGCAAACGGTTGAACAGGTACAGCTTGCCGATAGCGCATTAACCGAAATTGAGCGCCTTATTGACGCTATCTCGGATATGAGTACCCACATCGCCAAAGCCACCGACGAGCAAAGTCTTGCAGCACAAGAAGTTAATGAGCGAATAGCTCAGCTTTCTGACTCCACCCATCACTCTTTGGATACCACACATTCACTCAACAACACCAGTGAGCAACTCACACGAGCAAGTCACGAATTGAGTGACATAGTTAATCGCTTTAGAGTATGATATCCGCCTTGCAGAGCACTTATAAGTGCTCTGCTTCTTGCCCTATAGATGATTGATATTCCTTATCTTGTCGATAAAAATAATCCGTGAGCATCTAAGCTATTTTACCGCTATATTGCCAATTTATTTGCTGAGCAAAATAGCCCGTGAAAATCTGTTTTATTATGTATCCTTGGGAGCGTGTAGAAGCTGAAAACGACAGCACGCTAAGACTTATCCACGAAGCCGTATCGCGCGGTCACGTCGTTGCCATCACTACCGTAAACAACCTCACTATTCGCGAAAGTGTCGCGAGTGCCTTCTGTGATGTATTTGTTGCGGGCCAAAAAGTATCTGACAACTTCGTGAGCTTTTACAACAAAGCTGAGTTTAAAAAAGTACAGCTTCCTTTGGCAGGTTTTGACGCGATATTTATGCGCGCTAATCCGCCGCTTGATACCTTAGCGATGAACTTTTTAGACTCTGTTCGTGATGACACTTTCATCATCAACGACATTGATGGCCTGCGTATCGCAAATAACAAGCTATACACGGCATCTTTCCAAGGCATTGCGAGAGAGTTTATTCCAAATACGCATGTATCTAAAAACAAAGAGTATTTAGAGCGTATATTCTCTGAGTCAGAGCAAGAGAAAATGATCTTAAAGCCGCTTGATGGCTTTGGTGGTCGCGGTGTTATCGTCGTTGAGAAACGCGCGAAACAAAGCTTTAGCTCACTCCTTGAATTTTATATTGGTGGCGACGAGGCAGGTAAAGGCAGCAACTACGTCATTTTACAAGACTATGTTGAAGGTGCCGACGAAGGTGATGTTCGCATCCTAATGCTTAACGGTGAACCGATTGGCGCCATGAAGCGTGTGCCTGCAGCAAATGAAGTGCGTGCCAACGTACATGCCGGTGGCAGAGTGGTGAAACACAAACTCACCAACCAAGAAAAAGCGTTATGTAAGCACATCGGCCCTAAGCTTGTGCGTGATGGTTTGTATTTTGTTGGCATTGACGTGATAGGCGGCAAGCTTATCGAAGTTAACGTACTCTCGCCTGGCGGGATAACCCGTATTAACCGTTTAAACCGCTGTAAGCTGCAAGTGCAAGTTATCGATTTTGTAGAAAGTGTGGTGCACGCCAAAGAGCTAGTAACGCATCGCAAAAACCAATTCCGTCAAGTAATAGAAGATGCTCATGCTATCTGAACAAGCCATCATTGCCGCGCTTGAAGCCGGCAAACCCATCAGTGGACAATTTGCTGAAGGTGCTTTTCACCTTGAAGTGAGAGAATACGTGCCTTATGTCGCCACTGCTGTACACGCAGGCCACCGTACCCGGGCTAGCCTAAAAGGCTGGTTCGCCATTAGTGATGCTGAGCGTTTACAAGAGGAAGATCCGTTTACCGACGGCATGATTGAATCATTACCCATCACGCTTATCGCGCGTGACTCACGTTACGAATACGATCTTAACCGTGCGCCAGAGCTTGCGATATACAAAGAAGCATGGGGTAAACAAGTGTGGAGCCAAGCGCTACCAAATGCAGACATAGATGTTAGCTTGTCAAAGCATGCAGCCTATTACCGTGTGCTCAGTGCGCTGTTAACCACGCTTGAGCGTAAGTTTGGTGCCTGCTTGCTATTTGATGTGCACAGCTATAACTATCAAATTCGTAGCTACCCTTATGCACCAACCTTTAATATTGGCACTGCACAACTTGATACCTTGCGTTTTCGCGCCGTATTAGATGAGCTGAAAAAACAGCTAGGACTGAAAAAACTGGCAGGCCAGCTGGTGGATTGTGCTGAAAATACCGTCTTTCAGGGCCATGGTTATCAAGCACAATATATTACCAGCCACTTTGATAACACCTTAGTGGTACCGCTGGAAGTCAAAAAAGTCTTTATGGACGAAACCAGTGGCGAATTATTCCCTGTGGTGTTTGAAAAACTACAGCGCAACATGCATGTTGCTTTGAGTAAAACGGCAAAAACATTTGCTAAAAATCACTGCTATAAGCCACTTCGCAAAGCAAAATCAACGTCGCAGCTTGACCCTGCGCTGATTAACGTGGACTCAGCGCTATACCGCATAGCCAGAAACCTTGAAACGCTGCATTACGTTAACCCAAGTAATATCGCACAAGAGAAACGTCGCTTTTTCTCGAAACGTCATTATCAGCCTGCGTTTAAATATCGCCCGCTGAAAATTGACCCGTATGAGTTTAAAGAGCAACTCTATCGCTTGCCCGTTGGAAAAATCCAAGATCCGATCGTAAAAGATTTATATCGTAAAGTGATCGACAGCTACGCCACTAAAATCGAACTGATCACCCAAATTGGTCGCGAGGCCTTTTTGTATAACTCGCTACGCTATTATGGTGAACCGGATTACAACGATATAAATAATGCGACCTTCTTGCTGCACGCGCGCGAAACCGAAACCTTGCCAAAAAAAGACATTACAGCCGAGCAAGCCTTAGTACGTTTTAATCAAGCGATTGAGACCATGGGCTTACCTTGTAAGGTCGCTATATCAAGCAAGCTCGTTGCCAAAGCAATGGTCGACAATAGTAAGCGTCTTCTGCTTGTAAATAGCAGTGCGATGCTATCTGAGCTTGATATCAATGCCTTGATAGAGCATGAAATTGGCGTGCACTTGCTCACGACCTTAAATGCTGACGCCCAGCAACTTAAAGTGCTGCACTTAGGCCTACCTGGCAATACCTACACCCAAGAAGGCCTTGCCATCTATCGCGAGTATCAATCTGGGCAAATAAATCTGACCCGATTAAAAGTATTAGCGCTTAGGGTGATTGCGGTTAACATGCTGCTTAAAGGCGATAAATTCTATCAAGTGTATGAGTTTTTAGCTGACTCGGGTGTATTAAACGTCAATGAAGCCTTTGCGCTGACCACGCGAATTTTCCGTGGTGGTGGTTTTACTAAAGATCATCTCTACTTAAAAGGCTTTAAAGACATAGTGCAGCTTGCCAATACTCGCAGCTTAGATAATTTATATCTCGGTAAAACGGGCATTGCGCACTTAGATGCGCTGGACGCGTTAGTAGAGCAAGGTATATTCACAAGGCCTAAATATCTGCCGGATACGAGCCGAGATCCTAAGCCAGATGCAATCCTAAGTTATTTAATTTCTTCAATTAAATAGGCCAAATTCGCCACTGTGGTTATACTAGTGCCATCTAGTATCTACCCAGTGGCTTTGTTTTGACACAACAGGAAATAGATTTACTCGCTTTTGAGCTGGCAAACCTTCGTCTCAAAGCCGATCTTACACTTGCACCGAAGTACAGTTACTTTTCAGATAAACCCTACCCGCTTGGTCGCTGCCTAGAAATTCGCGATGAAATGTTTAAACTCGTCACCACAGAGCTCAAGCAAAATTCAGAACGTTTATCTGTGCTCAGAAATTACATGCTTAAAGAAAGTGCCGAGCTCAAAAAAGTATGGGGTTCGCTACGCGATGAGTACTTTCAAAATGCGATGTTGGTGGGAGATTGGTATATAGATACCGCAAACGATACGGTCAATGCAAACAAACCCAGAGTTGAAATCAAACCCATCGCACAATCAGGCTTTTCAGCCATCACTAATTTCGAGCAGTTTGTGAAGATTGCTCGCGCTTACTGGCAAGTGGAGGTGTTTAAAAACACCGCCTTTCCAGCCATCGCGCCTTATTTACCGTTAATTTGTGTCAACGCAAAAGGCGCTACTTGGTTAGCTGCGGCCAATGACGATATGATCAAAGTCGCTACCAACAGTGAGTTTAGGTTATCTGAGCAAATCCTCTGTCAGCTGCCAGAGCCTGACACTAACCTAGTATCTCGCTGGCAGCAGACCCTAACTGGCATCGATGCTTTAGATGACATCTTATTGCAGACAGGAAAGCCCGAGGGGTTTTGCCAACTTTACAGAGCTGCCGAAAAAGCAGCGGATTTAGCATTTAGAGATAGAGTTGTACGCGCCTATATGAGCTTACCCAAAGGCGCGTAGCGTAGTGAATTAGAAAGAAGCGGGATAAGTCGGTTTTTCGTCCGTAATTTCCCATTTATCTTCTGTTGGTCTATCCACTCGACATTGATTTTGCTGTTGGAAACACCTGTCCTCACAGTTTTGTACTTGCATCGGATCTGAGTAATCTTTGCGACAGCTCATAGAACACGAACGTGAATCACCTTCGCAATCGACCGGCACATTGCTGACTCTAGTTGTAAAATGTCCACTACAGCCACTCACAAACACAGCGGCGAACACTGCTGCTACCCATAATTTTGTTGTCATTGTTCTGCTCTCAAAAACACCGGTTCTTGGGCCTTTTGCGTTGCTTCTTCACTAAAGCGGTATCCTGCAATATCAAACGCTTTCAGGCTTTCCAAATCCGATACTTGGTTCTCAATGATATACCTTGCCATCATACCGCGCGCTTTTTTCGCGTAAAAACTGATGACTTTGTATTGACCATTTTTACAATCTTTAAAGATAGGAGTGATAATGTCGCCTTTCAGCGCTTTCTTATCTACCGCTTTAAAGTACTCATTTGAAGCTAAGTTTACCAAGTATTGTGTCTGTGCCCCTTCCATGACCTTATTCAGTTTTTCAGCGATAATCGTGCCCCAAAACTCATACAGGTTTTTGCCACGCGGGTTACTTAACTTTGTACCCATTTCTAAACGATAGGCCTGCATTAAGTCAAGTGGTTTTAGGATGCCATACAGCCCAGATAAGATACGTAAATGATTTTGCGCATAATTTAAATTAGCCTCAGTTAGGCTTTGCGCTTCTAAACCAACATACACATCGCCATTAAAAGCAAAAATAGCTTGTTTAGCATTGTCTTGTGTAAAAGGCTCTGACCACTCGGCAAACCTTGCCGCATTTAAGCCAGCGAGCTTGTCGCTTATCTTCATTAAGCTACCGATCTGCTGTGGTGATAAATCGCGACAAACTTGAATAAGTGACTCGCTATGCTCCAGCAGCTCTGGCTGTGTGTGCATCTTGGTTGGTGCGGGTGTTTCATAGTCTAGGTTTTTCGCTGGAGAGATAACTGTGATCATGGTTTGCCTATTGACTTAGCTAGTAATTAATGTCAATTTCAACACTATCCCCAAGTAACTTCAAGTGTTTGTCCGCTTTCACTTGGGTTTAAGCAATTCGCTGTTACAGTACAGCTTCGCTTTACAACTCGACCTTATATAACAATAACCCTAAATAACGAGTGTGATATGTCGCCCGATACGGACATATGACCTATTCAGCTATTTAATGGTGTTGCAACATAAGGCGTCTAATATCACTTCGCTGTTATCAATATTGGAATGAGGAACACATGACTTCAGCATTAGATAGGCTAAAACAACATTCATCAATCGTCGCTGACACCGGTGACATTGAAGCCATCCGCAAGCTACAGCCTGAGGATGCAACAACTAATCCTTCTCTTTTACTTAAAGCGGCAGAGACGCCTGCTTATCAGCCTTATCTAACAGAAGCTTGGAATTATGCCAAAGCCAATGAAAGTGACGCTGAAAAGCAATTAGCGCTTGCTTGTGACTATTTTGCCGTTGTGATTGGTAAAGAAATCGCAAACTCTGTGCCGGGATATATCTCAACCGAAGTAGACGCACGTTTATCTTTTGATACCGAAGCGACTATCGCAAAAGCAAAAACGCTATTAAATTTATATGAAGCGCAAGGCGTAAGCAAAGACAAAATCTTGATTAAGATTGCATCGACTTGGGAAGGTATTAAAGCCGCTGAAGCACTGGAAAAAGAAGGTGTAAAGTGTAACCTAACGTTGCTATTTAGCGAAGCGCAAGCACGAGCATGTGCCGATGCAAACGTATTTTTAATCTCACCATTTGTTGGGCGTATTCTAGATTGGCACGTTGCCAACGGCCTAGAAAAACCAACTGATCCACTACAAGATCCGGGTGTACAATCTGTTCGTAGTATTTTTGAATTCTATAAGCAGCACGGTTATAAAACCGTTGTAATGGGCGCCAGCTTCAGAAATACAGGTGAAATTCTAGCCCTAACGGGTTGCGATAAGCTCACGATTAGCCCTTCTCTATTAGAAGAGCTTGCTGCAATGCCTGCAAACGAAGATTACCTACTTGAGGCTGACTTTGAGCCTAAAGCAAAACCTGCTGCGCTTAGCGAAAGTGAGTTCCGTTGGTTACATAACCAAGACGCAATGGCCACAGAAAAGCTTGCTGAAGGTATTCGCTCATTTGCCGATGCACAAGAAACACTAGTCGCACGCTTTAAAGCACTGTAAGCGCCTTAAACATTCGATTTCGAAACGCCGCATATTGCGGCGTTTTTGTTATCGCTCTCAATACAAAACTTTCTGAACACCTCCTAGATATCACCCGAATTGACCTTCATCAAACTGTCACTTGGTTTTAACTCAAAAGACACAATTGTGTTTTATTTTTATCCCGTCTGTGGTATATCAATATCACTTGAAGTGAAAATTGATGCCGCTACTTTCTGGTTTTGGTACAAAAAGCAAGCAACGCGGGGTTGTTTGTAGCGTACTTTAGCTATCAGACTTTTATCGGTTCCTCATATTGAGGTTTGCCAAATAGTATGAAGAAATCAACGGTGTCATTGCAGTTGTAGTGCTAACAACAGCCAAAGCAAATGCCACTTTAGGTTGTTTTTATCAATAGGAGATTTTCATGGATACCCTAGACGAGTTATTAGAATTATTAGAAAGTCCGGATACTAGGAAAAAAACTTCATCTAAGGGCAAAAAAAGAAAATGGCGTGAAATTGAAGCGCTAAAAGATAAACAGCGACTACGCAAAGAACTACAGGAATTGGATATTTTCGCAGACAGTGTTGATTTAGACGAATTTGATTTTAACTAAAAAGAGCGCCCTTCACGGCGCTCTTTTTTGTTGTTATACCAATTCGCTTAATTAAGTGGTCTATTTTGAGGCGAGAAAATCTTGTCGATAACAAGGCAAAAATTTTGCTATTTAGTTGTTCTAAATAATAAATTTTTAACGCAGTTAGCGTCAGATTTACTCCTTCAAATTGAGCAAGTATTAAGACTAATTGGTATTATAGCTCGGCCAATCGCCAGTCGATTGGCTGCTTATCCATTTGGGTGAGTAGCTGATTGGTTTTACTGAAATGGCCACTACCAAAAAAGCCGCGATGTGCTGAGAGCGGCGAAGGGTGTGGTGCGTGTAAAACATGGTGACGGTTTGTGTCTATGCTTTTACCCTTTTTCTGGGCGTGTGAGCCCCAAAGTAAGAAAATCACACCTTCGCTGTGGGCATTCAGCCTTTCAATCACTACATCTGTAAAGCGCTCCCAGCCCAAATGCTTATGTGAATGGGCTTGGCCTTGTTCTACTGTCAACACCGTATTTAACAGCAGTACGCCCTGTTTAGCCCAGTCAATTAGGTAGCCGTGATTAGGTATGCGAAAGCCGTCAATATCCTGCACTAATTCTTTATACATATTATTTAACGACGGCGGCGGCTTAATCCCTGGTAACACAGAGAAACATAGACCATGAGCTTGATTGGGGCCGTGATAGGGATCTTGCCCTAAAATCACCACTTTAACCTGATCAAAAGGCGTGACTTTGAACGCTTCAAATACCTGTTCATGGGGCGGAAACACATTTATACCTTGAGCGCGACGCTCTGCCACGTAATCCATGGTTTGTTTAAAGTAATCTTGTTGTTTTTCCTGACCTAACACGTCACTCCACGTTGTCATGCTTCACCTTTTTTCATCATATTATAATGGCTTCGAGAAGCGTCGAGTTTACCACATAAATCCGATATTCCCTCGAGCATACGATAGCTATAACGATGAAGCAGATCGGCATCTACCGAAATAGTTTGTTGGTACTTTACTGCAGGGATCGAAGGCCATTGCTGCCATGCAATTGCTTTGACCTCTTGTTTGGTCTTTTCTTCTGGGATCACAATCACTTGTGGTGATTTCAACAGAACATTCTCAATGCTAATTTGCGGATAGTCCGTGGTGGCGTCGGCAAAAACATTTTTCACATTACACACAGTAAATACTTGCTGTAACCAACTTTCGCCTCCCACTGTCATCAGCGGTGATGGCCACAATTGATAAAATACAGCTAAGCTAGCGCTTTGTTTATACTGGGTTTTTAGTTCATTTAAACGTTTAGCAAATAAATCAGCCTGTTGCTGTGCTTGAGCTCCAAGGCCAGTAATTTTACCTAGGCGTAGCAACTCTTCCGGTAGTTTATCTAGATATTTCGCTTCACTATAGATCACGTCAACACCAAAACTCTCTAGCTTTTCAAGCATAGGAACGTGACTTGCGTTTTTCCACGCGATGATAAGATCAGGCTTAAGTGCCAAAATTTTCTCAACCGAAATGCCTTGATAGTCACCAACTTGAGGCAGTTGCTTGGCTGATTCTGGATAATCTGCATAGGCTACCGTGCCTACAATCCGCTCCCCAGCTCCAATTGCATAAAGATTTTCAACAATATGAGGCGCAAGCGCGATGATCCGCTCTGCGGGCTTAGCACTAACACTAAAGGCAAAACCTAAAACAATAAATAAGGCGAATTTTAGCATCAGTAGTCAAACCCTTTTTGCGCCTTAATGCCGGCCTCAAACGCATGCTTCACATTACGCACTTCACTCACGGTATCTGCAAGCTCGGTCAGGCGTCGATGTGCACCGCGCCCAGTTACAATCACTGATTGCATGGTAGGACGGTTTTCTAGCGCCGTTATGACTTCGTCCAAATCTAGATAGTCATAGCTCAACATATACGTAATTTCGTCAAGCAATACCAAATCGATGCGTTCATCTTGTAGCCATACTTTCGCTTGCTGCCACGTCGCCTGGGCAGCGGCAGTATCGGTTTCACGGTTTTGCGTTTCCCACGTAAAGCCTGTTTTCATTACCGCAAATGGCACGCCGACTTTTTCGAGCAAATTGCGTTCACCGCAATCCCAGGTTCCTTTAATAAACTGTACAACTGCAGCGTTCATACCATGACCGACACAACGCGCAACGGTGCCAAAACCAGATGTTGACTTACCTTTACCGTTACCTGTGATCACTTGTAAAATGCCCTGCTCTTGCTGCGCCGCGGCAATTTTTTCATCGACTTGTTGTTTTACTTTTTGCTGTCGTTGCTGATGCTTCTCTTGTTGTTCGCTCATGTTATTCCTCAATTATTTTCATCAATTTTTGCCAATCTAAATGTGCTTCACAGCTGTCGGCAAGACGCGTAATTTGCTGCTCTCTGTGCTTCGCTAAATCAATCGCGGCTGTTCCCGCTTGCTTACAACCAGCCCAAGACAAGATAGCCTGTGTCGCGGTGACCGTATCAAATAAACCATGTAAATAGGTGGCTGCAATTTGATTATCTCGAGAGATAAAACCATCTTTCACACTGTTATTTGGATGTGTGCTAAATCGCAAGAATGGCAGCTCTAGTGCCGCTCCAGAAGAAATCCCTGCATGGATCTCGTAACCACAAATTTCAGCACTTTGCTCATCCAATTGGCAAATGCCAGATACTTGCGTCAGTACTTTTTGCTCTGAAAGTGTAGTATCAAAGTCAGCCAGACCAAGCCCAGCGACTTCACCGAGAGTTGATTCCACCGCATTTGGATCTCTGATGAACTTACCTAACATTTGCAAACCGCCACACACACCTAGTACCTTACCACCGTACCTCAGGTGCCGTTTGATTTCTTCTGCCCAACCCTGTTTGCGTAAGAAGGTTAAATCGCTCAACACATTTTTGCTGCCAGGCAGAATGATTAAGTCACAAGGACCGATAGATTCTTGATAGCGTACATAACGCAAATCCACTTCAGGGTTTAAGCGCAAGGTGTCAAAGTCGGTGTGATTGCTAATATGAGGAAATAGTAAAACCCTGACGCTTAACGATCCCCGTTCACAGATATTGTCCACCGTCACCGCATCTTCTGCATCGAGCGCTAAGCCATGCAAATAGGGCAATACCCCAAGTACAGGCTTACCCGTTTTTTGCTCGAGCCAGTCAAGTCCTGATTGCAATAACGCAATATCACCACGGAAGCGATTGATCACAAATCCTTTAACCAAGCTTTGTTCATAGTCACTTAATAGCGTAAGCGTGCCAACCAAGTGTGCGAACACCCCGCCTTTGTCGATATCAGCGATAATGATCACGGGGCATGCAACTTCAAAGGCAAACCCCATATTGGCAATGTCATTTTCACGCAGATTGATCTCAGCAGGGCTCCCCGCCCCTTCCACTATGCACAGCTCAAATTGTTTGCTGAGGCGTTGATGTGAGGAAAGTACGGCCTCCATCGCTACCTTTTTGTAATCATGATAAGCGGCTGCTTCCATATTGCTAATGGCTTTGCCGTGAATGATCACTTGTGCGCCAGTGTCAGAGTTTGGCTTAAGCAAAATAGGATTAAAGTCTGTAGATAGCGGGACTTTTGCGGCTTCGGCTTGGAGTGCTTGTGCCCGACCAATTTCACCGCCACAAGGTGTGACAGCACTATTTAGTGCCATATTTTGCGGCTTAAAAGGCGCAACAGATAAGCCTCTTCGTTGCAGCACCCGGCAAAGTCCCGCAACCAGTGTACTTTTACCGGCATCAGACGTGGTGCCCTGCACCATTAAGGTTTTCATACGTCTTGACCTTTTAAACATTGTGGCAAGCCTGCAATAACAAAATCGACTCTGTCGGCCACTTTAGCAATGTCTTGATGGAGCCAACCAGATTCATCAACAAACTCACGGCTTAGCTCGCCAAGCGGAATTATCCCATGTCCCACTTCGTTACTCACAAAAATAACAGTGGCAGCACAGCTTTCTAGTGCCGCCAGCACATGTTCTTTTTTGTCTATGGTCGCGGCCTTACCCATTTCGCATAAGCCAAAACTCAACCATAAGGTCAAACAATCGATAAGTAACAGCGCATCTTCGCGTGCAGTAGCAATAAGCTTATCAATATGCCACGGCTCTTCCACTAGCTGCCAGCGGCTATCGCGCTGCATCTGGTGAGCAAACACTCGGCTTTTCATTTCTTCATCTTGAGCTTTTGCAGTTGCAATATAGTAAAGTTCGTTCACCGCACCTTGCTCTAACATTAGAATAGCGCGCTGCTCTGCCAAGCGACTCTTGCCTGAGCGAGCACCGCCCAGTATTAACTGTATTTGTGCCATTAGAGATGACCCACAATAAAAAGCAAAATAACAAGCTCAGCAAGTTGCTGCGCAGCCCCTAAACAGTCTCCGGTGTAACCACCGAGCTGCGCGTTAAACCATTTAATGCACACAAGTCTTAACACAAATAAGCAAGTACACAGCATCAGCAAGTCGAACAGTGAAAGCGCAAGCCATGGCCAACAGAAAATTAAAATCGCGATGGTAGTAAGCGTAAGGCGAGTCGCCGCGGCACTCGATAGATATTTAGCTACAGGCTTAACTTTGCTCAGCTTATCAGCTTGTACATAGTCAAGTGCACCGATTAAAGACACCGCAAAGGCACGGCTTAGGCTATGGGCCAAAATAAGTGCAGCGAGTGTCACAGCAAAGTCATTAAAGAGCATGAGCAAAAGCGAAAATTTGGCCAATAACAGCAATATCAGCGCACAACTACCGTATGTACCAAGACGGCTATCTTTCATGATCTCAAGCTTTTGTTCACGGCTCCAGCCACCGCCAAAACCGTCAAAAACATCGGCAAAACCATCTTCGTGAAAAGCACCGGTAAGTAAAATACTCGCAGCCAGTGCAACAACGGCGCCGAACATTAGCGACACACCACCACTGGCAACATAGCCAAGCATGGCCGAGAAACTACCAACAAATAAACCGACTAAAGAAAAGTAACCACTCACTTCGTTAAGTTCATCGGATGAAGGGGCAGGATCCAAACGAATTGGCACCCGCGTTAAAAACACCACGGCAAGCTTAAACAGTCGCCACTCTTGTTGCCACAGCATTATGCGTCTACCACTTGCGTAACATGAGCATCGGCAAAGCTTGCCATTTCGCAAAAAAAGCCTAGCGCAGCTTGTAATAATGGTAACGCTAGAGCGGCGCCAGTTCCTTCACCCAAGCGCATATCTAAATGTAGTAATGGCTCAGCGTTTAACTGCTCTAACATTAACTTATGGCCTTGCTCCATAGAGCCGTGAGCAAACACCATATATTGCTTACTATGTGGTGCCATTCTACTTGCCAACATAGCCGCTGCAGTGGAGATAAAGCCATCCACTATGATTACTTTTTGTGCCCGTGCAACCGCCAGCATCGCACCAACCATTTGCACAATTTCAAAGCCACCAAGGCGCTGCAAAATGTGTTCTGGCGTCGCAAGCTTATCTTGATGATATTCTAGAGCCTGTTTGATAAGTACCCGCTTTTTGCAAAGCGTTTCATCGTCAATGCCCGTACCGCGCCCGACACATAATTCCACACTCGCCCCACTGAGCGCCGCTAAAATTGCAGCTGCAGAACTGGTATTGCCAATCCCCATTTCACCAAAAGCAATCACGTTGCTACCCGCTTCAATAGCGGACATCACCACTTGCTCTCCATATTCAAGTCCTTGCTTGAGCTGCATTTCGCTCATCGCGGACTGTTTATGGAAAGCATGAGTAATATCGCCAAGTCGCTGTGAGCGCAAATTCGGCGCAGGCTCACATGGCACTAGTGTGCCACAGTCTACTACGGTTAACTGCCAACCAAGTTGTCGACAAAAGACGTTGATCGCGGCCCCCCCCTGCACAAAGTTTGCAACCATTTGCCCAGTCACTTCGCTTGGCGCGATAGAAACCCCGTGACTTGCAATACCATGGTCGCCCGCAAAAACAAACATTGCAGGGCGTGTTATTGCTAACTGCTCTATGTCTAATTGCGTCTGCCCTTGTGAGAAGATCTGTACTAGCTGCACAGCCAAGGCTTCAAGCTTACCTAGCGCACCTAGCGGTTTGGTTTTTAAGTCGATGCGCTGTTGAATAAGCGTGTTTAAGCGAGTATCTAACGGTTTAACCATGGGTAACTCCGACGCCTCCAGAGCGGCGATTTTTGAAAATAAGCAATGCTAAGAAGAACACGCTGCCAATGGCGGCGGTGATCACCCCCACAGGAAGTTCCTGATTATCGATAAGAGTGCGCGACAATACATCCACCCATAGCATCAAAAGCGAACCGCAAAGCGCGGTGGCCACAAGCCCAATGACCTTTGCTTGCGAGATAAAAAAGCGTACGATATGCGGGATCATCAAGCCTACAAATCCGACTCCACCGCACGCAGCCACAAGTACTGCGGTGAGTAAGGAGCTCAATAACAACATACCTATTCGCACTCGTCCTACATTCACGCCAAGCGTGGTGGCGCTCTCATCTCCGAGTAACAAGGCGTTGAGCGGCCGACGCATCACTAAAAGCGTGATAAAACTCAGCAACACGACCAAACATGGAAGCCATAGCCATTGCCAGCTCGCCCTTGCAAACGAGCCTAGATTCCAAAACAAGATTGCACTGATGGCTTGAGGGTCACTCCAATAGAGCAACAAGCTAGTAAAGGCACTGAACAGAAAAGAAAGTGCGACGCCCGCCAAGAGCATAGTTTCCACCTGCTGTAGTGCATTGCGTTTTGCCACAAATAAAAGCAGCAAGATAGACAGCAAACTTCCGACAAATGCAGCCCCAGACATCATTAGGCTAGACTGTGCACCAAATAGCGCAATAAGCACCACCACACCGAATGAAGCACCTGAAGAAATACCAAATAAATAAGGATCAGCTAGCGGGTTACGCGTCACGGTTTGTAAAATAAGACCCGCTATCGCCAGTCCTGCTCCCGCGCTCATCGCCAGTAACGTCCGTGGCAGACGAAGCTCAACTACCACCCGTTGTTGAAGTACGTTGGGATCGAAATTAATAATCGCTCGTATAACCGTATGCCAAGATAAATCAATCGCACCGATCTTAAGTGCCATCAGCATGCTAAAACAGCACAAGCTCAATAGCAGTATCGATATCAACGCGATCCGCTTTGCGGCAATCATAATTGATACCCGTAATGAAAGCGTATATGTGGGATCTCACTGTTATTTGGCGGATGGCGGACAGTAGAAACCTCTGCACATACCCCAAAAACTTGGCTTAATAGGCTTTCGGTAATGACTTCAAGTGGCGACCCATCTGCAACAAGCTCACCGTTATTTAATACTAATAAGCGGTCGCACAAGGCGCTAGCCAAATTTAAGTCGTGAAAAGACGCAATGATAGTAACACCAAGCTGTTTGGCCAGCTCCATAATTTGGATTTGATATTTAATGTCCAAATGGCTGGTGGGCTCATCCATTATCAATACTTGAGGCGCTTGCACCATGGCACGTGCGATCATTGCCCTTTGCTTCTCCCCACCAGACAAGGAGCTAAAACATTGCTCTAATTTATGGCTCAATCCAACCTGCTCAATGGCATGTAAGATTGCCTGTTTTTCAGCAGCCGTCGTTGTCGCGAGCAGTGATTTGTTCGGTGTTAGCCCCATCAATACCATATCAAATAATGGCAGAGTAAACTCAGCGGGGATCTCTTGTAGCACCACAGCAACATGTCTCGCGTAGGCCTTACGGCCATAACTAGCTAGCGGCTTACCATTGAAAAGTAGCGACCCAGAACTTGGCGCTGTGTATTGATATAAAGTGCGCAGCAAAGTCGACTTTCCAGCACCATTCGGTCCGAGCAAACCAATAAATTCACCCGAATTAATAGCAAAGCTGAGTGCCTTTAAGATGGCTTTACCACCAAGCTGTACGCTAAGTTTATCGACTTGAAATTGTGGAGTGACTGCCATAGCACCTCTGATTGGGCACGGCAAAGTAGTAGCTTATAGAGAAGCGACAACTTTGACTTAAGTCTGCCCGCTTAAGTATATAGATAGGCCTTGGTATCTGACTTATGCAAGAGACAAGGCTCATACACTTACAGTTGCGGGGACAGTTGAGGACTCACACCTCATTCCCAATATCTGCCTATCACGAAATTTGCAATATTATGAAGTCTAGACGTCTAAAATACAACTTTTGGCCAAGCAGTTTGGCAGCTGTCGTAAAACACCTCAACTTTTACTATACCCGCATAAGGAATATCTATCTTCGATTGGTATGCAGTAAGCTCAGGCGATAGGTCAAGAATAAGTGCTACAAGCGCTTTTATTACTCCAGCATGTGCTACCACGGCGGTACACTCTTCACTTGGCGACGCCAAAATGCTGTGCCACCATGTGGCAACCCGATGATGAAAATCATACATAGACTCGCCCTCAGGAGGCGTGTGCAGCCAAGGGTTGTGCCAAAAATCGCCAATACTTGGAGATTGGGTTTCTCGCCAAAGCGTATCATATGGTTGTCCATCCCATAACCCAAAATCAAATTCGGCGAGATTTGGCTCCACGTCAACGGGGAGTTGATACTGCTTTGCAAAGGCTGTGGCTGTATTCAGGCAGCGCTTCCTTGGAGAGCTAATAATACGCCGCAGGCCACTTAGACTCGTTAACGATTGCAGCAATTGCTGAGCGCCTATGGTACTGAGTTCGGGATCTGTCACTCCAAGTAAATGGCCTGATAGGGTCGTTTCACCATGACGAACAAAATATAGCTGCCGCTGCATTTTTACTTAACCTAAGGTTTGTTACCCAAAAAGCAAAAACGCAAGCTAAGCTTGCGTTTTCAATTAATATTATTCTACGGTTACAGGATCTGGTTTTCTTTCCACATCTCTTCTTTTGCTAACCGCTTTTTGCGTTTATCGCATGGATCGTCGCAATCACAAATTTTGTCAATGCCCATTGAGCCCAAACCACCACAGCTACTTGCCATGGATTTCTTTTGTACGATAACGCCTACTGCCATCGCAACAGCGATAAGCATAAGTAAACCGAAAGTAAGGAGGAATAAAGACATTATCTAGCCCCTTTTATTGCTACATTGAATTGAGTGACGACGCGCAAATTATACGCTTTCATGACGTCACTCACAATTAAATTATGGGGTGTTGTAGAGCTTAATTCAAGTACGGCTGAAATGCTTCACTCGCGTAACTCTTGATCCCTTCAGGACTTTTATACATCAAATACACGGGGAGTTGATGCTCAGTGGCATACGCCTTTGCACGCTCCGTGCCCATCACAGTCAATGCTGTTGCTAAGCCATCAGCCGTCATCGCAGATGGATGCAGTACCGTTACTGATACTAGCTCATGTTTAACCGGGCGACCTGTTGTTGGGTCAATAAGGTGTGTAAAGGTTTCACCATCCATTTCATAGAAAATACGGTAGTCACCTGAGGTCGCAATGCCATTTTTGCCAGGCTCTATCACACGGTGAATTTGGCGTTGACCAACAGGCGCATCAGGTTTCTCGATAGCAATACGCCACTCACCATCCGGCTTCTTACCTGAAACTCGCAGCTCGCCGCCAATTTCAACCATATAGTCATGAATATCATGACTCTCAATCACCTCAGCGACCTTATCTATACCATAACCTTTAGCGGTTGCAGAAAATGATAATTCAAGTCCAGCAATTGTTTTAGCGAGGCCACTGTCATTTAAAATGAGCTTATCGACACCGATACGAGTGCGCATATCGTCTAACTCAGCCTGTGACGGACGCATTGTTGGTCTTTTGTCAGGACCAAATCCCCACAAATCGATAAGCGGTCCCATCGTAACATCAAGCGTTTTTGTCGACTTCCCAAGGCGGATAGATTCAGCAACTACCAAGCGAAAGTCTTCACTGATAGGCATAACGGTATTTGCCGCTAAACGGTTGAACTGGTTAATCTCAGAATCTGGGATATAGGTGGACATAGATTGATTAACAGTCTTTAATGCTTGTTCAACCTCATCGTGCAGCTGCGCTTGTGAGAGCGACTTTTCGCCAGGGAATACTTTGATGTTGTAGGTTGTGCCCATGGTTTTACCAGACAGCACGATTTCCTTGGCTTCAGGTTTGGCGTCTTGGCACCCTGTTAAAAAAACGAATAAAAACGAAATAATAAAAAATCTAGATAAAAAAGCGTAACTTGCTTGCATCAGAATTCCCTGAATTTAGTACCAACGGGTATAAAAAAGCCCTCGAGCAAAGTATTTTGCTGGAGGGCTTATATTCTAACTTAAGTTCATTGTTAGACCGAAACCTAATTAACCACCGAAGTCATCAAGTAGGATGTTTTCGTCTTCCACACCTAAGTCTTTAAGCATGTTAATAACTGCCGCGTTCATCATTGGAGGACCACACATGTAGAACTCACAATCTTCTGGCGCTTCATGGTCTTTAAGATAGTTTTCAAAAAGTACGTTATGAATGAAGCCCGTGTAACCTTCCCAGTTATCCTCTGGTTGAGGATCTGAAAGGGCAACATGCCATTGGAAGTTATCATTTTCTTCAGCTAGACCGTCAAAGTCTTCCACGTAGAACATTTCACGCTTAGAACGTGCACCGTACCAGAAAGACATCTTACGCTTAGAGTTAAGACGCTTAAGCTGATCGAAAATGTGTGAACGCATTGGCGCCATACCAGCACCACCACCAACAAATACCATTTCTGCATCTGTGTCTTTCGCGAAGAATTCACCGAATGGACCAGAAATAGTAACCTTATCACCTTCTTTAAGTGACCAGATGTACGATGACATCTTACCACAAGGTAATGTTAGGTTATTTGGCGGCGGAGTTGCGATACGTACGTTTAGCATGATGATGCCAAACTCTTCTGGGTAGTTAGCCATTGAGTACGCACGGATCGTTTCGTCGTCAACTTTAGACTCTAGCTTAAAGAAACCAAAACGTTCCCAGTCAGCACGATATTCTTCAGGAATATCATAGTCTGCATATTTAACATGGTGAGCTGGTGCTTCAATCTGAATGTAACCACCGGCACGGAAAGGTACAACTTCACCTTCAGGGATGCCTAGTTTTAGCTCCTTGATGAAAGTTGCTTTGTTATCGTTAGAGATAACAGTACATTCCCACTTCTTAACACCGAAGATTGATTCTTCAACTTCGATTTCCATGTCGTTTTTAACATTAACCTGACACGCAAGACGACAGCCTTCACGTGCTTCACCTTTAGAGATGTGGTCAAGTTCGGTTGGTAGAATATCACCACCACCTTCTTTAATATGTACGCGACACTGACCACATGAGCCACCGCCACCACATGCAGACGATACGAAAATACCCGCGTTTGCAAGTGCACCTAGTAGCTTACCGCCAGCAGGAGTCTTGATCGCTTTTTCAGGATCGCCGTTAATATCAATTGTAACGTCACCGCTTGCTACAAGCTTCGATTTCGCTGCAATGATGATAAGCACTAGCATCACAACGATAGCGATGAACATGCTTACGCCTAATACAATAGTTTCCATCGTATAGTTTCCTCGCTACCTTACAGTGAAATACCAGAGAATGACATGAAGCCAAAGCCCATTAGACCTACAGTAACAAAGGTAATACCTAAGCCACGTAAACCATCAGGAACGTCTGCATACTTCATCTTCTCACGAATACCTGCTAACAATACGATAGCAAGTGCCCAGCCCACACCTGAACCTAGACCATAAACTACAGATTCACCGAAGTTTAAGTTACGCTCAACCATGAATGATACCGCACCGAAAATCGCACAGTTAACTGTGATTAGCGGTAGGAAGATACCTAGTGCGTTATATAGCGCAGGGAAGAACTTATCCAATGTCATTTCTAGAATTTGAACAAGCGCTGCGATTACACCGATAAACGTCAAGAAGCGTAGGAAGCTAAGATCCACTTCAGGGAAGCCTAACCATTCCAATGCGCCCGGCGCTAGCACTGCGTGATAAACCAAGTTGTTTACTGGTACAGAGATACCAAGAACTACAACTACCGCAATACCTAGACCTAGCGACGTTGTTACTTTCTTAGATACCGCCAAGAAAGTACACATACCTAAGAAGAAAGACAAAGCTAAGTTTTCAATGAAAACTGCTTTTATAAATAAATTGATATATTGTTCCATCTCTCTCCCCTTATGCCTTCGCTTCTACTTGCTCTTTCTTCCAAGTACGTAGTGCCCAAATAAATGCACCTACGATGAAGAACGAACTGAATGGCATAACTAGTAGACCCATAGGCTGATACCAACCACCTTCAGAGATAAGTGGTAAGATTTCAACGCCAAACAATGTGCCCGCACCAAATAGCTCACGGATAAAGCCAACTGTTAGAAGTACAACAGAGTAACCTAAGCCGTTACCAATACCGTCAAGGAACGACATTGTTGGTGGTGACTTCATTGCGTATGCTTCTGCACGACCCATTACGATACAGTTAGTAATGATAAGGCCGATGAACGTTGATAGTTCTTTTGCTGTTGAGTAAACAACGGCTTGAAGCACTTGGTCTACAACGATTACTAGAGATGCAATAATCGTCATTTGTACAATGATACGCACACTTGAAGGAATGTGATTACGGATCATTGAGATAAATAAACTTGAAAACGCAGTAACCAATGTCAACGCAATTGACATGATAAGTGCATTTTTAAGGCTTGAAGTTACCGCTAGTGCAGAACAGATACCCAACACTTGTAGTGCAATCGGGTTGTTCGCAAAAACAGGACCAAACAAGACTTCCTTCATTTCTTTTGCATTAGCCATTAGTTCAATGCTCCTTTACGTACTTTCGCAAGGAATGGACCAAACGCTTTGTCGCTTGTCCAGAAATCTACTGTATGATCAACACCGTTAGAAGTAAGTGTCGCACCAGATAGACCGTCTACCTTGTGTTCGTTACCGCCAGCACTACCTTTAACTACATCGATAGGAAGCTCTTTACCTTCCCAAAGTGCAGTCCACTTAGGGTTTTGGATTTCGCCACCAAGACCAGGAGTTTCGCTGTGCTTATAAAAGTTGATTGACTTAATCGTCTCACCATCAGCTTCTAGCGCAAGGAAGCCATACATCACACCCCAAAGGCCATAACCTTGGATTGGTAGAATGATAGTAGACACTTTACCTTGGTCATCTTTTGCAAAATAAACTGGAGAGTTATTTGTGATACGTTGAATACCCGCTTTGTCTTCTGCTTTTGAAAGCTTGTAGCTACGTTTGGCATCAAACTTAGTCGCTTCAAAGTCAAAAGTTTCCGCTTTAACGTCTTCTACAAACTCACCTGTTTTAAGACTAACAACACGTGATTCGATATTTTGGTTAAAAACTTCAGATACGTTTTTAACTTTATCGTAGCCAGCAACGGCTAAAATGTTACGTTGAATATCTTCGTTTTTGTTTGCTTGTTGCATAGGGCGAAGCTGAACCGAAGCAAAAGATACTACGATTGCACACACTAAACATAAGCCAACAACTACGCCAAGCGTTTTGCCCATTGATTCATTATTAGTTGACACGTGCCAATCTCCTCTTCACATTAGACTGCACTACGAAGTGGTCGAATAGTGGAGCAAAAAGGTTAGCGAATAGGATTGCCAACATCATGCCCTCTGGGTATGCCGGGTTAACAACACGGATAAGCACAACCATTACACCGATTAGCGCACCGTATAACCACTTACCTTTGTCTGTGAAAGACGCAGATACAGGGTCTGTTGCCATAAAGAACATACCAAATGCAAAACCACCAAGTACTAAGTGCCAATGCCAAGGCATAGCAAACGCAGCATTTGTTTCAGAGCCAATTGCATTTAGAACGAATGACATTACAACCATACCAATGAATGTACCTAGTACGATGCGCCATGAAGCGATACGAACATAAACCAGGAACAAACCACCAAGTAAGATTGCTAGTGTTGATGTCTCACCTACAGAGCCTTGGATAAAGCCATAAAACGCATTAAACCAAAGGTCCATATTGCTGTAGTCTAGTGAACCTGCAGTTGCTTGACCTAGGTAAGTTGCACCAGAGAACGAATCAACAGCTGTCCACACTGTGTCACCAGAAATGTCAGCAGGGTATGCGAAGAATAAGAACGCACGGCCTGCAAGTGCTGGGTTTAAGAAGTTACGACCAGTACCGCCGAAGATTTCCTTCGCGATTACAACACCAAACGTAATACCTAACGCGGCTTGCCATAAAGGAATTGTCGCAGGCAGGATAAGCGCAAATAGAACCGAGGTCACAAAGAAGCCTTCGTTTACTTCGTGCTTACGAACTGATGCGAATAACACTTCCCAGAAGCCACCAACCGCGAACACGGTAGCGTAAATAGGCAAGAAGAAACACGCGCCATAGAACATCTTGGCGCCCCAACCTGCATCAGCGGTTAATTCACCACCAAGCGCTTGGAAGATAGCTACCTGCCAAGTATTAGCAAGCTCAAAACCGTTACCTAGTGCAAGCGCAGCTTGGTGACCGATGTTGAACATACCAAAGAACATTGCTGGGAACGTCGCCATCCACACTAAAATCATAATACGTTTTAGGTCGATATTATCGCGAACGTGCGTTGCACCTTTGTTTACATAACCAGGAGTATAGAAGATAGTTGCTACGGCTTCGTAAAGCGCGTACCACTTCTCGTGTTTACCACCAGGTTCAAAGTGAGGTTCAATGTCTTCTAAAAATTTCTTTAAGGCCATTTTTAACCTTCCTTCTCGATAGTAGTCAGGCAATCGCGTAGGATTGAACCGTACTCATATTTGCCCGGACATACGTAAGTACATAGTGCTAAATCTTCTTCATCTAGCTCTAGTGCACCCAACGAAATCGCAGAATCTAGATCACGTGAAATAAGATCACGTAATAATAGCGTTGGCAAAATATCGAGTGGCATAACACGCTCATAGTTACCGATTGGTACCATCGCACGCTTAGAACCACCAGTAGACGTTGTCATCTTGAACAAACGGCTAGGTGTTAAGTGTGAAATGAATGTACGTGTTACTGAGAATTTGTCACTACCCGGAGCGATCCAGCCAAATAGCTCTTTCTCGCGACCTTCAAGTAAAACTGATACTTGAGTATGGTAACGACCAAGGTAAGCGTGAGGGCCAGTTGCTGTTTTACCAGCTAACACAGAGCCAGAAATGACTCGGTTATCACCGTCTTCAAGCTCGCCTGCAACTAAATCTGTTAGCGACGCACCGACATGAGTTTTTACTAAGCGAGGGTTCTTAACTCGAGGACCTGCTAGAGCAATAACTCTGTCTGAGTAGATTTCACCTGTCAGGAACAACTTACCAAACGCGATGACATCTTGGTAACCAATGTGCCAAACTTGCTTGTTTGTACCTACAGAATCTAGGAAGTGAATGTGAGTACCCACGTTACCTGCTGGGTGCACACCTGCAAACTCATGAACTTCTACTTGTGAGATAGAAGAACTAGGTACGTTAGCACCCGCTTTCTTACACACAAATACTTTGCCTTCAGTCAAACGAGATACAACCGCTAGACCCGCTTCAAACGCTTCCACGTTTTCTGCGATGATAACAGCAGGATCTGCTGCTAACGGATTAGTATCTGTTGCTGTCACAAAGATTGAGCTAGGTGTTGCACTCGGCACAGCGACACGGCTGAATGGACGTGCACGAAGCGCTGGCCATTGACCAGACTCGATTAGCACTTCCTTCACTTTTTCAGAGTCTAAGTTGCTTAAATCAGCAGCTGAAAACTTCTCGAAAGTGATTTGCTCGTCGCCTTGAACTTCGATCACAACGGATTGAAGTACACGCTTAGCACCACGGTTAATTTCTTTAACTACACCAGAAGCTGGCGCAGTAAACTTGACGCCTGGGTTCTTTTTATCT
This sequence comes from Pseudoalteromonas sp. OANN1, assembly GCF_024124685.1. Lineage (NCBI taxonomy): Bacteria > Pseudomonadati > Pseudomonadota > Gammaproteobacteria > Alteromonadales > Pseudoalteromonadaceae > Pseudoalteromonas > Pseudoalteromonas sp. OANN1. Next base: position 91,964 of record NZ_JAMXSE010000008.1, on the reverse strand, counting down.
TCAAAAAGAACTTGGCCTTTTTTGACTTGGTCATCCACACGAATATGCATGGTAGGACGCATACCGATGAATTCTTCACCTAGCACAGCTACTCGTTTGACGGCAGAACCATCATGAATAACTTGCTGAGGTGCGCCCTCTATTGGTAAGTCCAGACCTTTTTTTATGTTGATCATACGCACTTGCATTACATTAACGGAAAGAAACTGAAAATATCTTTAGTCACCACAGCGCCACCTCGTTTGTACTAAGTATTAGGTATAAAGAGCAGAAAGTTATGAGTCCGGATAGGGTTCCCAAACAAGCCCCTTTAAAATACCCCTCAACGCGCACAAAAAAGCAGCGTCGTGATAAAAGTCCTCACATATTTCTCTGATTTTAACATTAATCGTACTGAGTATGCGAGTGGAATTATGAAATTAATACGACTTTAACGTGGATTTAGATTAGTTGAAAAATCCATCACTGGAAGGAGTATAGACCAAAGTGGCATAGATAAAATTTTTCTTACCCTTATCTGCAAAATAAGTAAAAATTCACGGTCAAACAAAAACGGGCAAAGTACCAATTAGCACTTTGCCCGCAAAATCAAAAACAGTGAGATCAAAAACCGTGAAATTAAACGAGGTGACTAATTTCTACCGTTGCATCCACATCAGCTTCGTAATCTACGCCGTCAACTCCGAAGCCGAATAGCTTCAAGAATTCGTTGTGATAACCAACATAATCCGTCAATTCATCAATTGTATCGGTATCAACAGTATCCCAAATAGTTTGCACACGAGCTTGAACGCCGTCTTCTAGTTCCTTATAGTTTTGGAACAAGTGACCGCCATCATCAAAGCGTGGCGATTGACCATATAGATTTTCAGTAAACAACCCATGAATTTGCTCGATAGTTCCTTCATAAGTTCCATCACCTTTCATCACTTTAAATAGTGCAGAGATATAAAGAGGCATAATTGGAATAGCAGAGCTTGCCTGCGTCACTACTGCATTCAGTGAAGACACATAAGCTTCGCCATTAATATCAGCAGTGGTTTCGCGAATTGCCAGCGTTGCACGGTCCAAGTCTTCTTTTGCTTTACCAATAGTCGCGTGACCGTATATTGGCCAAGTCAGCTCTTTACCAATATAAGTATATGCCGTTGTCTTGAAACCATCAGCTAACACATCCGCTTGCTTAAGCGCATCAATCCAAAGTTCCCAGTCTTCACCACCCATCACTTTAACCGTATTGGCGATTTCGTCTTCGTTAGCAGCTTCAACTGTCATTTCATCAATAACACGCTTAGAAGTATTCAGGTTTTTAGTTGTGATAGCTGAGCCAATTGGCTTAAGTGTTGAAGAGTAAACTTCATCAGATTTAGGGTCTTTACGACGAGGAGACGCAAGGCTATATACCACTAAATCTACTTTACCCAGTTCAGCTTTGATGGTGTCGATGGTTTTTTGCTTCAACTCATCAGAATATGCATCGCCATTGATATTTTTCGACCACAAACCCGCTTCTTCTGCAGCTTGTTGGAAGGCAGCCGTATTATACCAACCCGCTGACGCGGTTTTCTTCTCTGAGCCTTCTTTTTCAAAGAAGATACCTAGCGTTTTCGCACCGGCACCAAATGCAGCCGTGATACGCGATGCCAAGCCATAACCTGTCGATGCACCAATTACTAATACATTTTTAGGACCATTTTCGATTTGGCCTTGTTGTTTTACGTATTCAATCTGTTCTTGAACGTGTGCAGCACAGCCTACCGGATGCGCATTAGTACAAATAAATCCGCGAATTTTTGGTTTGATGACCATAAGAGATCCTATCCATTGATTTGATACAAAATAAAAGTGAAATTGGTCTCACTTTATTAAAATTACTGCATAGTGTACTGGCAGATATGTAAAACACACATCTGATCAGCTATCGAACTTAGAACCACCCAAGCATTTTGGTGACTCTGGCGTCTGACCTTCTTTGTCTGAAAACTCTTCTGGTGTATAGGCATGGATGGCCAAAGCATGAATATGGTTTTGCAGCTCATCTTTTAGCACTTCATTTATCTTTCGATGACGTTGCAGCAGCCGCTGGCCAATAAATTGTTCGCTAACAACAATGACTTTAAAGTGAGACTCTTCGCCACGGCTGTGCATATGGCTTTCATTGATAACGTTCAGATGTTTGCACGCAACGGCTTCAGCTATTTTGTCATAAATCTGTGATTGCATTGACATTATACTTTGTCTCCTAGAGCAATTCGTGACGCTACTATACGCCGTTCAGCGCGTATTTCCAACACTTCGAAAGGTGAGATTAATACGCCCCTGAGTCACCTTGGTCTGCTTTGGCAAAGCATGTTGATAGTTGCGCTGACTATCACCTTGCATTACCAATAAGCTACCCGTTTCCAATAAAATGTCGGTTACAGAGTGGCTGACTTTGTGGCGTATTTTAAATTTGCGGGTCGCGCCAAGCGACAGTGAAGCAATTATGGGCGTCAAACCGAGCTCAGGTTCATCATCACTGTGCCAGCCCATGCTGTCTTGACCATTACGATAAAAATTGGCCAATACTGCATTAAAAGGCATGTTAAATCTGCGTTCTAGTGTTTGTCTGACCCCCAGCAATACCGAAGGCCAAGGAGCATTTTCAAGTCGCTTTCCCGAATAACTGTAATGCACGTCAGGGTCGGCAATAAATCGTTCAAGTCGAGGCGTTTGATGGGTCTTACCAAATAAGGTGATGGTATTTTGCTGCCACGCAAGGCTATTCAGTAGTACATTATATAGCGCTAGACTTTTATCGAAGCTAATAGCCTGTGCTTGATAGCTAAAACCGCACGGCAAGTTCCGTGCTTTGTCTACTGCTCTCATGTTAAACTACCCGCTGCTTTTATTTATAGAACATTCACATGACGACTGATGCAATTCTAGCCGGAAACCCTTTTACGCTACATAGGTTTCCACTCGATCAAAAAAATCGTAGCTTACAAGCTTGGGATTCAGCCGACGAATACCTGTTAGATTATGTCTTTGAACATCACCGCGATGCAAATCGTATTCTCATTCTCAACGATAGTTTTGGCGCATTATGCTGTGCACTTGCTGACAAGCACTGTACGGTAGTGACCGACTCTTATGTGAGTACCCTCGCCTATGAGTATAATTTAGAGGCCAACGAACTTGCGGACGCTAAGGTTGATGTACTCACTAGCATGGATGAGCTGCCAAAGGATATCGATCTGATATTAATAAAAATTCCCAAAAACTCAGGGCTATTGCAAGCGCAACTTGCACAGTTAAGTAAATTGACTATAGACATTCCCGTCATTGCGGCTGGCAAAGCAAAAGAAATTCACACCTCAACATTAAAAAGCTTTAGCCACTTTTTGACGGAGCCAACGACTAGCTTAGCGGTAAAAAAATCGCGTTTGGTGTTCAGCAAGACGTCAGCCAAAGCCATTGATAGTAAATTCCCTGTGTCTTGGCTGCTGGAAAAAACCGATTTTACCTTGTCGAATGAAGCAAATGTTTTCTCACGAGATTCTCTTGATATAGGCGCACGCTTTTTTATCAATTACCTCCCTATGGGGAAAAAGCCATTGAAGGTCATTGATCTTGGCTGCGGTAATGGTGTCATCGGATTGATGACGCTCGCAAAAATGCCAAATGCCACCGTCACCTTTATCGACGAGTCCGCGATGGCGGTGCATAGCGCGGAGCAAAATGTCGTGGATAACCTACCCGAGCGTGTCGCTGATTGTCAGTTCGTTCAAAACGACTGCCTTACGGGTTTTGAAAATTACGGTGCGGATCTGATACTGTGTAACCCACCATTCCATCAGGCCAACGCAATCACCGATCACATTGCTTGGCAGATGTTTTTACAAGCTAAGGCTGCGCTTCGCCAAGGGGGAGAGTTAAGAATTATCGGTAACCGCCACTTGGAATACGACGACAAACTCAAGCGTTTGTTCGGTAACAGCAAGACACTAGGCAACAACAAAAAATTCACTGTTTTAAGTGCAATAAAGAGGAGCTAACTTCATGCGTTTTTCATTGCTGATTATTTTGCTAACCTTGATACTCGTGGGCTGTGAAAGCTCACCACGCAGTGTCATTCTTCATCCGGAGTATCAAGGACCTTCGTCAAACGCGCTTGCCGCCAACGTGGCGGTCAAAGTAAACGATCTACGAACCACAAAATACACCATTCGCGTGAAAAACCAAGAGCCCGCACTTTACGTACCTGATGCTAATTTACCAGTTAATTTCAATCAGGTATTAACGCAAGCACTCACCGCACATGGCGCGCAAATAACACCGGTCGCTGCTGCGCAAATCACTGTGAATATCAATCGCTTTAAAGCCATTATTGATGAATCTTTCTCGACTCATCAAAGTGATGCTGAAGCTGACGTCACCGTACTGATAAAGCAAGGCGCTCGCAGTTTCGAAAAGCAATATAAAGGTAGTGCTAATTTAAATGGCCCACTAAAACACGACCAAGCCAAAGTCGAAGAGCAGCTCAACAACCTAGCTCAACAGGTTGTTACTCGAATCGTTCAAGATCCTGAATTTATTCAATTTGTGAGAGGAAGTTAATGAAAAAAATAATTCTAAGCTTAACCGTCCTATTATTAAGTATGAATGTATTTGCCGAAATGAACGGTAAATTCGTACAAAAGAATAATCTATTCCCTCGAGTTCAGATCAATACCAGTAAAGGGCCGATTATTGTCGAACTAGACAGATCGAGAGCGCCTATCACAGTAAATAACTTTTTAACTTACGTTATCAATAAAGACTATAACGGCTCTGTCTTTCATCGAGTTGAGCGTGATGAAGCCAACGAAAAAGACTTTGTTATCCAAGGTGGAGGTTACGACAAAGAGTACGATGGTATGTTTGAGCGCGAAGCTATCTTCAATGAAAGCGGTAATGGTTTGAAAAATGATATGTATACCATTGCCATGGCCTACCAAGACAACAAACCACACTCAGGTACCAGACAGTTTTTCTTTAATATGGATGACAACGATCACTTGAACCCGGGTAGAGGCTGGGGTTTTGCCGTGTTCGGAAACGTCTCTGAAGGCTATGAAACACTGGACGCAATTATGAAGGTGGAAACCGGCTACAATGAAAAGCTTGGCTATACCTTTATACCCAAAGAGCCCGTCATTATTCTTTCAGTCGAAGTATTAAAGCAGCCAGAGTAATACCCTTTTATGTTGATATCATCTAGCTTTTCGCAATATCTTGGTTATTACAAAGACAAACGTCTATTAACTGTCTTTGCTTTTGGAATAAGTAGCGGTTTTCCTTGGGTATTGATTGGCTCGGTGATGTCAGCTTGGCTTAAAGATGAAGGGTTAAGCCGTAGCACCATTGGCCTATTTGGCTTAGTATATGGCGCCTATACAATTAACTTTTTGTGGTCCCCACTCGTTGACCGCATAAAAATTCCCCTGCTGTATAATCGCTTAGGGCAAAGACGAAGCTGGATAGCAAGTTGCCAGTTTATTATTATTGTTGCCACCTTTGCATTAGCCACTATTTCAATTAAAGACCATCTTTCGCATGCTGCATTATTGTGCTTTATTATTGCGTTATTTTCAGCTACCCAAGATATTGCAATAGATGCTTATCGCATCGACATTTTACCAGAAGACGAAAGTGAAAAGGCAACAGCAGCGGCAGCGATGGCGACTTCAGGTTGGTGGTCTGGCTATGCCTTACTCGGTGCAATTCCGTTCTTTATGGCTGATTTACCCGGCTTTAGTTGGCCCATTATCTATCAGATGCTAAGCGTCATCGTAGTGTGTTTATTAGTTGTCACTTTGTTGGCAAAAGAACCAAAGTCTCATCGCGAGCAAGTACAGGCACAGCTACAGAAGAGTTACGAGCAAAAACTTAACCACAGCGCTTCATCAAATGCTTCTAAAAAGATCTATGCCTGGCTTGCCGTGACTCTGGTTGAACCCTTTAAGCGATTTTTTGAAAAAAATGGGGTTAAAACAGCATGCGCCCTACTCGCCTTTATTTTCCTATTTAAGATAGGAGAGGCCTTTTTAGCCCGTATGTCCATCGTATTTTATAAAGAAGTCGGTTTTACAAACACCCAAATTGGGCAATATTCAAAGCTTGGTACCGGTGTGATCACTATCGTATTTGCTTTTCTTGGCAGTATCTTTAACCATAAATACGGTATCGTGAAGGGCCTATTTGTTAGTGGTGTTGCAATGGCCGCATCAAATTTAATGTTTTCTTGGATTGCGATTGCAGGCCCTAAAGAACATCTATACGCGCTAGCAATTGTGGTGGACGGCTTTACCCAAGCTTGGTCACTGGTAGCAATGGTGGCGTTTATTTCTATGCTTTGTGATAGAGCGTTTAGCGCAACCCACTATGCCTTACTTGCATCACTTGGTAGCTTAGGCCGTACCGTGCTATCAGGCTATAGTGGTTTTGTGATAGATGATTTGCTTGGAGGTAATTGGGCACTCTTCTTCGCGCTAACTGCGCTTATGGTGCTTCCGTCATTATTGTTTTTATATTTAATTCGGCACAAGCTTTATGCTATTGAAAAGGCGTATCATGCTAACAAAAGCTAGAGGTGCAGGTCCTTGCACCTTTTACGTTCTTGCTAACTAAACACTTATTGATCTTCTTTGATTAGCTGTAAGCCTTCATAAGGATCAACTTCTAACGCTTCGCAGTAACGTAAAAACTCAATGACATCCAATCGACGCTCTTGGTTTTCAATTTTACCGATGAATGAATGAGGCGTACCTAACACCTGCGCAAGACTACGCATTGTGTGACCTTTCTCGTGGCGCTTTGATTTTAGCCACTTCGTTAGTTTGCCGTTTTCTTCAGAAGAAACCGTTTTACCCATCATAATTAAACATCTCCTACTAGATGAAAGACTAAATTATCTAAATGAAATATGCCCGTCTCATTTAGTTATTATCTAAATATTACAGTTGTAGCTTATCGAGGAACTCTACAATGCAAAATGTTAAGCCTGTATGAACTCAGCATTTTGCCTTTAGAACTCGATCAAGCTTACAGTTTACCCCGAATGCGGTACAACTTACCAGCTAGCTGCGATAAGTTATGCCAAACCAGTAACACGTAGACAAAATGTTAACTTGTCCCTATGTACCCAATTAGGTATAGACTAAAACACGAGTAACACCTAATTAATTTTTTACTTTTTCTTAATTCATTAAGGGTTGTAATATCCAGTAACACTTTAACAAATTTTTTAAAAAATGTACCAGTATTTGAAATAAATTATTTTTCTTTAAAAAATAAAAACTTACAGCTAACATTTACTAAGTGGTTAAAAAAGAGGCTATTACTAGATGATTCGATTACTGTTTTTACTGCCAATTCTATTGTGCTTAGGCTGGATTTACTTCCTTCGTTCTAACGGCGTGCCGCTTAAGCAAGGGAAAAAAGGCTTTATCTACATCTTAGTATTTTCATCTTTTGTTTTAGGCTTTTTTGTCTTAATGATGTATTTAACAGGTAGTTTGTGACGAATAAAGCAAATTGAGTTGTGATGGGTAGAAACAAAAAGAGCCATGACAAACGCATGACTCTTTAGTGGAACGTAGTGCGAATAAAGTCTAGACGCTGAAACTTGCGCCACAGCCACAAGTGGTTGTTGCATTGGGATTGTTCACAAAGAAACGTGCGCCCTCAAGCCCTTCAGTATAATCCACGATGCCGTCGATTAAATACTGAATACTCATAGGATCGACAACCATAGTGACACCGTTTTTTACGATTTCCAAATCACCTGGATTTACTTTTTCATCGAAAGTGAAACCATATTGAAAGCCTGAGCAACCGCCACCCGTTACATACACGCGTAGCTTAAGATTGGCATTCTCTTCTTCTTCAATAAGTTCCTTTACGCGGCTTGCGGCAGCGTCAGAAAACTGAATTGGTAATTGTTCAGACATAGATTTAGACCCCTAATCCTGTAATCTGCAAATTATCTAATACCTGAGTATTTTAATCAAGTATAGCGTTTGTACCAATTATCTTTGATAAATGATCTATTTTTGGAGGAAAGAACTCGTCGTTCACCTGTCTAAAGGTTTCTATTTATTTTTTGTCATAGAGAGATTTTTAACTCTGCACCTAACCTGCTATTGAATGTATATTGATATAAATTGGTATCTATATGCTAAACCAAAGGAAATAAGACTATTGCCTCAGTTAAGTTGCGTTAGCACAAGGACTTAGTGTAAAAAATTTGATATTCTTAAACGGTTTACTATTGTGGAATGACGTTCATGTCGTTGGATACATTAAGACGAAGCCTTGCAAAACCTAAAACTTCAGCGCAACTGTGCCTACTTGGTGCCGGTGCTGGCCTGCTTGCGGCGATACTTATCATTGCTTTTCGTCTTACTATTGAATTAATCCAAGGCACATTTCTCGATAAACCTGATGACTTTACCGAGCTTTCTGAGCTACATCGGCTATTTTTGCCTGTGCTTGCTGCGCTACTCATCGCGGTCTTTGCCGCCTTAACCGGGTTTAAGCATTACCGTTTGGGCATTCCATATGTGATCAACCGGATCAAACACCACTACGGTCATATGCCAATTTGGAATTCTGCGAACCAGTTTTTTGGTGGTGCCGTTGCTTTGATCAGTGGTTTCTCTGTTGGTCGAGAAGGACCATCTGTACACATGGGGGCAACAGCAGCGAGCATTCTATCAGAGCGTTTACATCTACCACTCAATGCCGCGCGAACTTTGGCCGGTTGCGGTGTAGCTGCAGGTATTGCTGCCTCATTTAACACTCCGCTCGCGGCGGTGATATTCGTTATGGAAGTCGTGCTCAGGGAGTATAAAATCCACATTTTCGTGCCCGTGATGTTAGCCTCAGTGATCGGTGCAATGAGCACGCAATATGTGTTTGGTAATAGTTCCGAGCTAGCGCTCATTCATATTACTCCGTTGAGTTTTTGGCATTACCCTTATTTAATTATTTGTGGTGCAGCATTAGGAGCGGTTGCATTTGCCTTTAATCAAAATCTAATGCTGATCATCAAAACTTTTAAGCCCATCAGTATGTTCCCTCGCCTTTTATTAGCGGGTTTAATTGCGGGATTAATTGGCTACGCCGTACCGGGAGCCATGGGTTCAGGTATGAGCGCTATCACCCAAGCCGTTGAATCTCCACATAACTTACAGCTACTCACCACAATATTGATTGCTAAGCTGATGGCGACTTTATTTGCGATTGGACTTGGTATTCCCGGTGGTATTATTGGTCCAGTGATTGGGCTTGGGGTTATCATGGGCACCTTGATGTCTTTCTTTGCCCAGTTTATTGAACCCAGCGTCGATGTTGCAGGAACTTATGGTGTACTCGGTATGGCAGGCTTACTTGCGGCGACTTTGCACGCCCCGCTTGCTGCACTCACAGCGGTAATGGAGCTGACTTCCAATCCAAAAATAATCGTTCCAGCTATGCTGGTGATCACCACAGCTTACGTTACGGCTTTACAGGCGTTTGGCAACCGCTCTATTTTTATCCAACAACTAGATTTCCAAGGGCTGCCTTACCAAGTATCCCCGGCAAAAGAGGCATTACAGAAAGTAGGAATAGTAGCCGAGATGGATGAGAATTTTAAACTGCTCTATTCCGATGACAAAGAGCAGATAAAGGAAACCCTATCCGCGGTTGATAGCCAAACACCGCTCATTGTTTATGATGAACAAAGCGGCTACCGCTTAGCCGAATACGATTTAAACTTAATCTCCGAGGGCAGCGTATCGGTCTCTTATATCGAGCTACAAGGACTAAGCACACAAGCGACCTTAGCAGACGCCTTTGATGTGCTAAAAGATAAACGTTCAGGCGCAGTGTATATCTACAACCAAAAGGATGAAAAACAAATACTTGGGTTATTGCGATGGGACCAAATTCGTCACATACTCACCACCAGAAACAGTTTACTCTAATCTAAAAAGTGGAATTTATAATGAGCTTATTGCTAACGTATAAAGCCTTACATATCTTTTTTATGATTGCCTGGTTTGCAGGGATTTTTTATCTGCCACGTCTCTTTGTGTACCACGCGATGACTGAAGAAAAATCTTGTAGCTCAATGCTCAAAATCATGGAGCGCCGCCTACTCTATTTTGTAACCCCATTTGCTATTCTCACCGCGGTGTTTGGAGTCTTAACGATTACAGAATATGGACGTGAGTGGTTTAAACACAGTATGTGGCTTCACTACAAATTGACCTTAGTGATTTTACTTTATATCTATCATGGCTATTGCTTTAAATTACTTGCCGATTTCAAACATGATCGCAATCGTAAAAGCGATAAGTTCTATCGTTTTTTCAACGAATTTCCCGTACTAATCCTATTAGCCATTGTCTTTCTTGCCGTTTTAAAACCTGCACTGTAACCGTGCATTATTGGGGGTACTTGGGTATAATATGCGCCCAAGTAACCGCCCACAATCTGCGTGTTATCTGGTTGGGTGAGCGACCTTGCAACCCGGTAGTCAATTTGTCTTTAGGAATCGCCAAATGTTCAGTTTCCAAGGTGAAAACATTCTTTCTGTCAATCAATTAGACAGAGATTCAATTGAACACATCTTCTCCATTGCCAAAAAAATGGAACCCTATGCTAAAAAGCAAAAACGTACCCAAGTACTTAATGGGGCGATTTTGGCAAATCTATTTTTTGAACCAAGTACGAGAACACGCGTAAGTTTCGGCACCGCATTTAACCTGCTGGGCGGCCTAGTTCGTGAAACCACAGGTATGCAAAGCTCAGCACTGGCAAAAGGCGAATCTTTGTATGATACCGCCCGTGTGATTTCAGCTTATGCTGACGCCGTGGCAATGCGCCACCCAGACGCAGGCTCAGTAGCCGAGTTTGCAACTGGTTCCGATGTTCCTGTCATCAACGGTGGCGATGGCCCTAATGAGCACCCGACTCAAGCACTGCTGGACTTACTGACGATTGACCGAGAGCTTAGCCGCTTTGGTACCGGAATTGACGGCATGCACATCGCCCTAGTCGGTGATTTAAAATACGGCCGCACCGTGCATTCTTTATCAAAGTTACTGAGTCACTACAAAGATATCCGCTTTACAATGGTTGCACCGGATGGCTTACAAATGCCTCAGTCTATTTTAGATGTCGTAGACAATGCCGGTCACCGTATAGAAGTCGTGTCTAAGATGGAAGGCAATTTAGCTGCCGATATCGTTTACCAGACTCGTATTCAAGAAGAGCGTTTCCCTTCTCAAGAAGAAGCAAACAAATACCGTGGTGGCTTTAGGATCAGCCAAGCGATTTATGACGCTCACTGTAAACCTAGCTCAGTATTAATGCACCCGTTACCTCGCGACAGCCGTAGCGATGCAAACGAGCTAGACAACGACCTAAATAATAACGACAACCTAGCTATCTTCCGCCAAGTTCAAAATGGTGTATTGATCCGTATGGCACTTTTTGCCCTAACGCTAGGTGTTGAAAACCAAGTGGAAAAACACGAGGTAGAAGTACCTTGGTTTAGCCGCAAACGTGAAAGCTAAAAAGGATCGACAATGACAATCAGTCAAGACTTATTCAAACGCGCCCAAGACTCAATCCCTGGAGGCGTTAACTCTCCTGTTCGCGCTTTTAATGGTGTAGGTGGTACGCCACTATTTATCACCAAAGCCGAAGGCGTTCACACCTTTGATGCCGATGGTAAACAGTACATTGATTATGTGGGTTCTTGGGGCCCGATGATCTTAGGTCATAACCATCCTGAGATTAAACAAGCAGTGCTTGAAGCGGTTGAAAATGGCCTATCGTACGGCGCGCCGACAGAAACTGAAATCCTAATGGCGGAAAAAGTAAAAGCGCTAGTACCATCTATTGAAAAAGTACGCATGGTAAGCTCTGGTACAGAAGCGACCATGAGCGCTATTCGCCTTGCTCGTGGTTACACCGGCCGCGATAAGATTTTAAAGTTTGAAGGCTGTTACCACGGTCACGCTGACTCTTTGCTTGTTAAAGCAGGTTCAGGAGCACTTACCATGGGCGTGCCTAACTCCCCTGGTATTCCTGCCGACTTTGCTAAGCATACGTTAACGGTTTCATTTAATAACCTTGATGAAGTAAAAGCAATTTTTGAGCAGTACAAAGATCAAATTGCCTGTGTGATCATCGAGCCTGTTGCTGGAAACATGAACTGCATTCCACCGGTAGAAGGCTTTTTAGAAGGCCTGCGCGAAGTATGTACTGACAATCAAAGTGTGCTTATCTTTGATGAAGTCATGACGGGCTTCCGTGTTGCTCTTGGTGGTGCTCAACAGTACTACAACATCACCCCAGACTTAACCTGTTTAGGTAAAGTGATTGGTGGCGGTATGCCAGTGGGTGCGTTTGGCGGTAAAAAAGAAATCATGGATTACATCGCCCCAGTTGGCCCTGTTTATCAAGCGGGCACGCTATCTGGTAACCCAATTGCCATGGCTGCTGGTTTAAAAGCGCTAGAGCTACTTTCAAAAGAAGGGCTGCACGCAGAGCTTGAAGCTAAGAGTAAAGCCCTGTGTGAAGGCTTCCAAGCGGCTGCTGATGAAGCAGGTATCGCGCTTACGACTAACTATGCAGGTGGTATGTTTGGCTTTTTCTTTACTGACGCTAAGAAAGTAACCAGCTATCAACAAGCAACTGAATGCGATCTAGAGCGCTTCAAAAAGTTCTTCCACCTGATGCTAGATGAAGGCGTTTATTTAGCCCCATCTGCATTCGAAGCGGGTTTCGTGAGCACAATGCATTCTGACGAAGAAATCGCTAACACTATCAATGCTGCAAAGCGTGCATTTGCCAAGTTGTAATCACAGATTACAACCCATATTAGTTTGTATTTAAAAAGCCCGCTCAGGGCTTTTTTTGTTTTTTCAGCTACGCTTTGAATAAGCTTTTCAGAAGCTTCGGTCTATTTAACCTAGGCTCAAGTTATTTAGGCGCACTTAGTTAATAACGCTGTGCAAAGTTAAAACTATCATACAGAGGAAGTGATGGCTGGATTTAATACACTAATTAATCCTGCAACCCGTTTGATGGCGCGGTTGCGATACAAAACCAAAATGGCCGTTGTATTTGGTATTTTATTACTACCGCTAAGCCTCAGCTTGTTTTTTCTAAACAGTGTACTTAACCATTCTATTTCTGTCAGTGAGATGCAGAGGCAAGGGCTCACGCTTTACCCTAGTATGTTGGAAAACATTTTAGCGGGTAAAGCTTCCGATAATTCAATTTTATTGCAACGCGCTAAACTACCTAAAGTGAGCGCCGCTGGCGCAAGCGCCCTTGAGCAGCTCTCTATTGCCTCTCAACTAGCCGTCGATGATGATCTTGGACGCAGTTACCTGAATCGCACGCTTGTTGAGTCTGCGCCAAGACTCATATCGCAAATCAATCAAATTGAGGCGCAGGCACGCGATATCATCAGTAGAGGCAGTTTTACTCCAGATAGTTTTATTGCACTGTCCAATTTAAACAAAGGATTACCTGGCGTCACGACACAATTTTCAGGCAAACTTAACATTGCTATCAATGATAACCAGCAACTCAAAAAGCAGCTTAGTCAGCCCTTAGCTGAGCTTGAGTCTAGCCTCTCTGATTACCAGCAAGCGGTGAAAACAGGCTTGTTAGATCCTGATGAACTGGCACTCTCACAAGCGCAATTTAACCGTTACTACCAAAGTGCAAGTGATGCTATCAAGCAGTTTGTTAATGTTGCAACACCCACGCTTGCCGCGCTTGTCGCTGAAAAACAAAACCAGCAACGGTGGATCAGAAACACCGTTGCCTTGGCTTCACTACTCGCACTGATCATCGCTATTTATCTTATGGTTGGCTTTTACTCCTCGGTCATGGGCACCATCACGATTTTCTCACATGCCGCACAGAGCGCTTCTCGAGGGGATTTAAGTATCAAAGCACAGACAACTGGCTCCGATGAGCTTAGCCAAATTATTGAACAATTTAATGCGGTACTACATGCCTTTATCTCTTTACTTGGTAACGTTCGATTAAGTAGTGACGAGCTACAGCAAGCAACGAGAACACTCAATAAGATAAGCCAAGATACTGAAAAGGATGTCGCCCAGCAGGAGAATAAAATCCAGTCTATCCACCACTCACTCGAGAATATGGCGCAGTCCGCTCGCTCGGTTGAGGATGCCGCATTTAGCGCAACAGAGCTAGCCTCCGTAGCAGCCAAACAAGTAAAGCAAAGTAGCTTCAATACCACAGCCCTTGCACAGCAAATGACCGAACTACAAGCTGAGTTTCAACAAAGTCGTGCAGCCTTAGATAAGCTAGCGGAAGACACGCAAAACATTAGTCAGGTGAGCTCCGCGATTAGAGAGATTGCCGAGCAAACCAATTTACTCGCGCTCAATGCCGCAATTGAGGCTGCTCGTGCAGGTGAACAAGGCCGAGGATTTGCGGTGGTAGCGGATGAGGTTAGAACGCTTGCGCAAAGAACGCAGCAACAAACGGAAGAAATACACAATATTATTCAATCTTTACAAGCTGCATCCAGAGACACGCAAGACAAAATGCGCAGCAGTGAAGACAATATGGCACAAAGTGTTATCGCCGCGAATGATACCAATGAAGTCCTACAGCACGCAGAGCAAAGCATGCGAGACATAGATGAACAAGGGAAACTGATCAGTCAGTTAGTGCAACAACAAACCCAAGCGACCGAACACGCATTGAATGAATCATCTGAGATCAGTAACTTAGCACAGCATACTCTGGGTTCCGCAAGAGCGGCCCAAAGTGATGCACAAAAACTTGGCAAGCTCTCACAAACTTTAAATAAAGAAATCGATAAATTTAAAGCTTAGAGACTGGCTAGGGTCAACAAACCCTAGCAGCCAGTAGTTTGCTCAACACCCAGGTCTTGGTTCGAACATGCTCTCTCTAATAGGTAGCTGCAATACAGGACCACAACTCGGAGGCGACTGCTTACCCGTTTTCGGATTGATAAACGCCCAGCGAATGGATTTTGGACGCTCATCAACAATCGCTTGTGGGTTTAGTGGTTTTAGGTAACGAATATAGAGCTCAAGCGCCCCTTGGCTGCCCGTTAATCCCGTTGGCTTGTTATCATCACGACCAATCCAAGCAACGGTGACCGTATTTTGGTCAAAACCGGCAAACCAGCTGTCTCTTAAATCATTACTCGTCCCCGTTTTCCCTGCAAGTTGAATTGAGGGGAAATGAAGATTGAGGCGTTTTGCCGTGCCTTTTTTAGTTACGCGCTTCATGCCATATTTCGTCATGTATACTGCATCGCTGTCTAGCGTTTGGCTTTTTTGTACAGGATGTTCGTATACCAGCTTACCCAGTGAATCGGTGATAGCCATGACGCTGGTCAACTCGCTCTGCTTACCATCTGCAGCAAGTGTGGTGTAGGCCTCTGCAACATCAAAACTGGATAGCTCTAACGCGCCCAACAATAAAGAAGGATAAAGTGGAATCGACTTAGAGACACCAAGCTCATTCAAAGTTTGTGCGACTCGATTAACACCCACATCCAGACCAAGGTTTACCGCTGGAATATTGATGCTATTGCTGAACGCTTCAAACATTGGCACTTGGCCTCTGAATTTATGATCAAAGTTCTCTGGAGACCAAACCTTACCTGAACCGTCGGTCACTTCAAGGGGACTGTCATCAAGTAGCATGCCCAAATGGTAGTTTGGATTCGACAAGGCACTCAAGTAAATAGCAGGCTTGACCAGTGAACCTATATTGCGCTCGGTGTCTAACACTCGATTAAAACCTGAAAACTTCAACTGACGACCAGCAACTAACGCCGATACACCCGCTTTTTCAACATTAACTGACAGCATTGCAGTTTCTAAATCTTCCGTTTTAAAGCGGCGCTCTAAGTAAGGCAAGCCCTTTTTAACGGCATCTTCCATCGCCGTTTGCTTTTGTAAATCGAGATAGGTAAAAATCCGAATTCCAGAGTCGACAATGTCATCATCAGGCACCAGTTTCTTTAACTCGCGATTCACCAACTCCAAATATCCAGGATAAGACTGCATACGGCTCGCTTTTAAAGGCTGTACGTCAATCGGCCTTGCCAGCGCTGCGCGGTACTCAGGCGTTGTGATAAGGTCGTTTTCCACCATTAGCCTTAAGACTAAATCACGTCTTTCCATTACCCGCTCAGGGTAGCGTCTTGGGTTATAAAAAGACGGCCCTTTCACCATCGCGACTAACATAGCGACTTGGTCAAACTCAAGCTCGTCCACCGGCTTACCAAAATAAAAATCGGCCGCAAGCCCCATACCATGAACGCCTTGATTATAGGCTTGCCCCAAAAACACTTCGTTCAAATAGGCTTCGAGGATTTCATCTTTGCTGTAACGGAAATCTAAAATCAATGCGATGAACGCTTCATTCACCTTGCGGATTAAGGTGCGATCTCTGGTGAGATAAAAGTTCTTTGCGAGCTGTTGCGTAAGCGTACTGCCACCTTGCACGGTTCGCCCTGCTTTGATGTTGGCATACAGCGCACGTAAAATAGACAGCGCAGAAACACCATGATGTTGGTAAAAGTCTCTATCTTCTACCACCAGCAGCGTTTCTTTTAAAATATTAGGAAATTTATCGAACGGAACAAACTCTCTGTCTTGCCGAGATTCATTGCCGATCCGAGCAATCTGCACTGGTTCTAAGCGAGCGTCAGCTAAGCGTCGACCTTGATTATCAACAATATTGGCAAGCTTCTTACCAGCAAAATTAAGCGTAAAAATACGCGCGGTTTCTGGGCCATCGTAGAATTCGAACGCGCGACGATGGATGGTGATTGTGCGACCTTGAACGGTATATTGACCGGTACGGCTGATACGATTTACACGGGAATAATTAAGCCGCTTCAGCTCCCACAGCACTTCATCCTCATTAAGGAACTGATCAGGAAAAAACTGCATCGATCTGGCATAAACCTGCACGGGAAGTTCCCATTTATTGCCTTCAAACTGGCGGCTTATTTTGGCGTCTAAGTAGATGATATAGATTGCTACAAGGAATATCGCCGCAATAGTCCCCTTCCAAAAGAAAGACCACAACGTGCTCAGTACACGGCCTTTAATTCTTTGCATCTTAGAACCGTTTTGCTGGGTATTGTTTTTACGCGAAGTGTTCGCTTTGACGTTTGAATTTTTGGCAGGTGTTCTTTTCTTTTTATCCGTCATGACCCAAGTAAAACTAAAAAATGAATCGCAAGATGGTAGGGTAACCTAAATTAACAACTGCTGAAAGTAGAATAATATTTATAAAGAAAAGTGAGCCCTGCTGGACTCACTTTGTTTAGACAACGAGAACTTTACAATATTGACCGAGAGCCAAATTGGTATTACTGTCCGCGAACTGTCACGAACTCGGGATAGGCATCTACGCCACAATCATGTTGATCCATACCGCTTAGCTCTTCTTCTTCACCAACGCGGATCCCCATGCTCGCTTTCAATACACTCCAAACAATATAAGAAGCAATGAAAACAAAACCTAAAATAGTGATAAGTCCCACAGCCTGACCTTGGAAAGTAGCGTCTGAGTTTGAAAATGGCACCATCATCACACCCAGCGCACCGCAGATACCGTGAACAGAGATAGCACCGACAGGATCATCAATTTTTGCTTTATCTAGCGCAACGATACTAAACACCACCAATGCACCGCCTATGGCACCGAGGATAAGCGCTAATACAGGTGTTGGAGAGGCAGGTTCTGCGGTAATGGTCACTAGACCTGCTAGTGCACCATTAAGCACCATAGTTAAATCCGCCTTGCCCCACATTAATTTACACACCAACAGTGCAGCAACCGCACCTGCAGCCGCCGCCGCATTGGTATTTAGCATGATTTGGCTGACCGCGATGGCATTTTCTTTGTCGGCAAGGAACAGTTGAGAGCCACCGTTAAAGCCAAACCACCCCATCCACAAAATAAATGTGCCTAGTGTAGCTAGTGGCATGTTGGAACCAGGAATTGGGTAAATCTCACCATTTTTGCCATATTTTCCTTTGCGCGCACCTAGTAACAGAACACCCGCTAGTGCCGCAGCAGCACCGGCACCATGCACAATGGCAGAACCGGCAAAGTCAACAAAGCCAAGCTCAGATAAGAAACCACCGCCCCACGTCCAATAGCCTTCTAACGGGTAGATAAAACCAGTTAACACCACACAAAATGCTAAAAACGCCCACAATTTCATACGCTCAGCAACAGCGCCCGAGACAATTGACATGGCCGTTGCAACAAATACAACTTGGAAGAAAAAGTCGGATTGCAGTGCATGGTCGGCATCCTTAGCAGCACTGCCAATGAGCGCGCCAAGACTTGGTAAAACCCCACCTTCGGCATTATTCACATACATGATGTTGTAACCAATAAGCAGATACATAGTACAAGCAATAGCGTACAGTGCGACGTTCTTGGTAAGGATTTCAGTGGTATTTTTTGAGCGTACTAATCCCGCTTCAAGCATAGCGAAACCGGCAGCCATCCACATAACTAAGACGCCAGAGATCAAAAAGTAAAAGGTATTTAATGAAAATTTTAGTTCTATTATTGTATTTTCCATTGCTCGGCTCCCCTTAAATGGCTTCTTCATCAAGTTCGCCGGTACGGATCCGAACAACTTGGTCTAAGTCGTAAACAAAGATTTTTCCATCACCAATTTTTCCAGTGAACGCAGCCTTTGTAACCGTTTCCACAACGCGCTCGGCGTTTTCGCTTAACGTTGCAATTTCTATTTTTATTTTTGGAATGAAATCGACTTGATATTCTGCACCGCGATACAGTTCGGTGTGACCGCGCTGACGTCCAAACCCTTTAACGTCAACGACCGTCATGCCTTCAATCCCCAGATCGGCTAACGCTTCACGCACCTCATCCAGTTTAAATGGTTTTATTATTGCACTTATCATTTTCATGCTGAGTCCCCTTAGGACAGTTGATCCTGTTGTATGCAGTAATCCAACCTTTATGCCAAATTTTTTATTCCTTAATTAACAATGAATTAAAGTGGGAGGTGGAATTTAACGCATAAAAAATGCACCATCTAGGTGCATTGATATTAAGTCTGAACTGAGTTGGTGCATAAACACCCAAATAACGAAAAGCTAATGCGCGATAACGCAATTTCGTTGTTTGTCCTTCGCTTTATAGAGCGCTTTATCAGCTTTGCGCATTACTTCGCTTAAACTCTTTGATTGGCAAGCCGCGAGGCCAATACTGATGGTGCAATAATGCTTACCCTCAGGAATTTTAAATGCTTGCTGTGCAAGGCGCTCTCTAAAGTCTTCTAGCATGTGCTTTGCCATCTTCATATCTGAGCTTGGAATAAGCAAAGCAAACTCTTCCCCACCAATACGTGCGACAATGTAGTGACCAAATGCACTACGCAGTAAATCAGCAACTTGTTTAAGTACATCATCACCGCTTTCATGACCATATTGGTCGTTAATAGATTTAAAATGATCGAGGTCTAACAATGCCAATATATGCTGGCTCGGTTTGTTTTTGATTAAACGCTCTGCTTGCTGACAGAAATAACGGCGATTATAAAGTCCTGTTAAATAGTCTCGATGCGCATATTCTTTGATTTCTGCAATCAAATTGAGCTGCTCCATCGTCTGCATGATACGGCAATGAAACTCTTCACTCATAAAAGGTTTTGCCAAAAAGTCATTGGCGCCGTATTTGATAAACTTAGCTGACAAACCATGACTTCCCGCGCCAGATAGACCTATAATCGCCAACTCATCTCGTCCGCGACTATTACGAACGGATTTCACCAACTCAAAGCCATCCATCGTCGGCATCGCAAAGTCTGTCAGCAGCAGTTTAATTTCATGGTCAGATAGCAACATCTCCAATGCCTGTTCGCCATCTTGCGCCTCAAGCACTGTAAATAATTGCTTTTCAAGCATTTGCTTCATTACCGCGCGACTGATCACAGAATCATCGGCGATCAGCGCCTTGCAACCTTGGTTTCTTAACAGTCTAGATGCTAACTTGACCGCGTATAGGTATGAATCACGGTTGTCTTTAATCACATAATCCACCACGCCCATTTCAAGCATTTGCTGGCGACTATATTCATCTATTTTTGAGGTCAGCACCACAGTGGGAATTTTGTGGCTAAGCGTGAGCTGCACGACCTCTGCGTCCATCGCATCGGGCAGCGTTAAATCTACCAGCGCCAATGTATATTGGTGCTGTGCTAAGAAGTCCTTACTTTCCTTGAGGGACCAAGCAAAATCGATTTCGACATCTAGATGCTGAGCAGCAAGGTGTCGCAATACCTGTTGTACGACTTTACTGTCTTCAACAATTAAAATTCTTTGCATGGATTGAGATCTCTTAAGTACAACGAGAAGCGCAGTGAAACAAGAATTTAACGGGGCTAAATACTTTATTACTACATAATAAAGTACTAAATATACGCGAATCTTGCACTAAAAAAAACCAAATCGGCTCAAATTCGTTACTTTTCGACAAATGAGGTTACAACAGTCTATTTTCAAACCTGCCGTTTTTTTTGTTGAGTTTGTCTCAATGGCTTTGAATTTCAGATGAAATACTTCTTTAATGCAGACATACCTAATGCAATACCGAGGAAGCAATGAAAAAACTACTACCACTATTGCTCGTGAGTTGTGCCCTGCTCTCAGCGCCAAGCATAGCTGAAGAGCACAACCGCGCAATTGAGATAGATCATAAAATAACAACTGAGCATAGAGCCGAAATAAAAGGTGAACGTATTAACTACACCGCAACAACAGGCACGCAGCCGGTGTGGAATGAAAACGGCGATGCAGTTGCAACGTTGCATTACACCTACTACAAACGCACAAAAATTAAAGATATGAGCAAACGTCCGCTGCTGATCTCATTTAACGGTGGTCCGGGCTCTGCTTCCGTGTGGATGCACATTGCCTATACTGGCCCAAGAGTATTAAAAATTGATGACGAAGGATATCCACTGCAACCTTACGGTTTGAAAGATAACCCATATTCAGTGCTAGATGTTGCCGATATTGTTTATGTAAACCCAGTCAACACAGGTTATTCTCGCGTACTCAAAAATGCTGAAGGTAAATATCCGAGTAAAGCCGAACAAACAAAGATGTTTTTTGGCGTCAACGCGGACGTGAAGTACTTAGCCGAATGGCTCAATACATTTATTCATCGCAATGAGCGTATGCTTTCCCCTAAGTACCTGATTGGCGAGAGCTACGGCACGACTCGAGTGTCAGGTCTTGCGCACGCGATGCAAAACAATCAGTGGCTTTATCTCAATGGCGTGGTGTTGGTATCTCCTACAGAAATCGGCATTAAACGAGAAGGTCCGGTTGAAGTGGCAAACCGTTTACCGTATTACGCTGCTGCCGCTTGGTATCACAAGGCGTTATCTTCTGAATTACAGAATAAAGATTTGCTCGAAGTACTTGCAGAGGTTGAACAATATACGGTTGATCAGTATCTTCCCGCACTCGCCAAAGGCGCATTTATCAGCGCCCAAGAAAAACAAAGTGTGACACAGGCCGTTGCTAAATATAGTGGCTTAAGCGAACGCTTTGTAGCTCAAAACAACCTAGATATTCCTACTGCAGCGTTTTGGAAAGAACTGTTGCGTGACCGTGGCTATACACTTGGTCGGTTGGACTCACGCTATCTTGGTATTGATAAAAGAGACGCCGGTTCTCGCCCTGATTATTGGCCTGAGCTGACCTCTTGGTTGCACTCATTTACGCCAGCGATTAATCATTACTTCGCAACGGAGCTCAACTATAAAACCGATGTAAAATATAATATGTTTGGTTCAGTTTACCCTTGGGATAACAGCGATAATAATGTCGGTGAGCAATTACGATTAGCAATGGCACAAAACCCTTACCTAAACGTGATGATCCAATCTGGCTATTACGATGGCGCAACGAATTACTTTGATGCCAAGTACAATATGTGGCAGCTCGATCCGAGCGGAAAAATGCGTGATCGCTTAAGCTTTAAAGGTTACCGCTCCGGGCACATGATGTATCTGCGTCATGAAGATTTACAAAAGTCGAACGAAGATCTCCGCGAGTTTATCTTAAAAACAACCCCCAAAGCGGATCAGTCTGCGCTTTACTAAATTCCCAACCCATTGTGGCCGCGCAAGCGGTCACTTATCTAATGCTCACCAGATTGTAAAAATTTCCTTTTATCCTTCTACAGTTACCTATAATCTAGATATACTCAATACTATCTCTCTACAACTTAGGCACGCACCATGAACGAGCAGTTTAAAGTCGTCTTCGTTGGCATGGCCGACGGTAAGGATCAACAAAGCGCCGCTATCGCAATTGCAGACAGGTTGAAAACCTCACCCTCAAAGATCCAGCAATTTTACGCTGGCAAAAACTTGTTTGCTCCTGCAGATAAAGCCAAAGCACTAAAACAGGTAAAATTACTTGCAAGCGCGGGGATCAATGCCAAGCTACAAAGCCAAACAGCCGCTACTCCAACCAACGCAGATCAAGAGCGCGTATTTGAAGCGTTGGATTACATCACCAGCAGTCTAATACGCATCGAAGAGCGA
Organism: Pseudoalteromonas sp. OANN1; assembly: GCF_024124685.1. Classification (NCBI taxonomy): domain Bacteria; kingdom Pseudomonadati; phylum Pseudomonadota; class Gammaproteobacteria; order Alteromonadales; family Pseudoalteromonadaceae; genus Pseudoalteromonas; species Pseudoalteromonas sp. OANN1. The sequence continues at coordinate 69,298 of NZ_JAMXSE010000008.1, read as the reverse complement.
TTAGAGGAACTTGAGCAACGCGTAGCACCAACTCCCCATACTAAAATAGAAGATACAACAGACGAAGAGTGGGAAACGAAGGAGCTATTTGATGAGCTAGACTTTGAGCCTAGCCCTCCGGCTAAATCTAAGACTTGGCTATATTACCTGCTCGCTGTATTAATTATTTTATTTATTCTACTTGGTGTAAGTTTGTTTTTCCCTGAGTGGCTCGCGTTAGAATGAGTAAAACTAATAACAACATAAATAAATCTCAAGTTACTCGTGCTGATTTGAGAAAAATGATTAGAAACGCAAGAAACTCGCTATCAGCAGAGCAACAGAAGGCAGCCGCGGCACACCTTAACATTAATTTTTTTCAACAAATAAAACTTCCTAAAAATGCCAATGTTGGGGTCTATATTCAAAACGATGGAGAACTAGATACATCCCTTTTAATTCAATCGCTTTGGGATAAAAAACACCAAGTTTTTCTACCCATAATCCACCCCTTTAATCATGCTAATTTGCTCTTCCAGAAGCATGAAAAAAACTCACCCATGAAGGCAAATCGCTATGCTATCTTGGAACCTAAGTTAGATTGTTCAGCAGTGGCACCGCTTGCATCATTGGATTTCCTTTTGATGCCTCTGGTTGCTTTTGATGAGCAAGGTAATCGCCTCGGTATGGGCGGTGGGTACTACGATAGAACATTAGCGTTACACTACGCTGAGCAGCGAGCTAAACCAGCACTTGTTGGTCTTGCTCATGATTGCCAGCAAGTTCCAAGCTTACCAACAGCAGCTTGGGATGTACCGCTCCCAACTATCCTCACTCCAACCCAACTATACACTTGGCCAAAAAATAATTTAGCAGGCAAATAGTTAAGCGCACTTTGAGGCACTTTTGACCATGACGCTGACACTTTGATTGAGTTATACTCCATACAACTTCAATGACAACTAAGTGTAGCGTTATGACTCAAGATGAAATGAAAAAAGCCGCGGCATGGGCAGCTTTGAACTATGTAGAAGAAAACACCATTGTTGGGGTTGGTACAGGCTCAACGGTAAACCACTTTATTGATGCGCTTGGCAGTATCAAGGATCAAATTAAAGGGGCAGTATCAAGCTCTGAAGCTTCAACAGAGAAGCTAAAAGCACTTGGTATTGAAGTTTTCGAGCTAAACGATGTGTCAGAGCTTGCGGTATATGTTGATGGCGCAGATGAAATCAACAGCACCAACGAAATGATAAAAGGCGGTGGCGCAGCACTGACGCGCGAGAAAATCGTTGCAGCTGTTGCCAAGAGATTTGTTTGTATCGTTGATAATACAAAGCATGTTGAGACGCTAGGCGCATTTCCACTACCTGTTGAAGTGATCCCAATGGCGCGTAGTTACGTGGCAAGAGAGTTACTAAAATTAGGTGGCGATCCAGTTTACCGTCAAGGCGTTATCACTGATAACGGCAATGTCATTCTTGATGTGCATGGCCTAGAAATTAGCGCAGCAAAAGCGCTTGAAGAAAAAATTAACCAGATTGTTGGCGTCGTGACTAATGGCTTATTTGCCGCGCGTGGCGCTGACGTTGTAATAACAGGCACTCCAGAAGGGCCTAAAATCAACTAGTGAGATTACAGATGAGCAAGGTTTCGTTATCAAAGGATAAAATTCGAATTTTGTTGTTAGAAGGCGTGCATCAAAGCGCTGTTGAGACGCTAAAGCGCAACGGTTATAGCAACATAGACTACGTTAAAACATCCTTACCGGAGCCTGAGCTGATCGAGCGGATCAAAGATGCTCACTTTGTCGGGATCCGCTCACGTACCCACCTTACAGAAGCAGTTTTAGAACAGGCTGAAAAGCTGGTCGCGATTGGCTGTTTCTGCATCGGCACCAACCAAGTGGATTTGGATGCTGCTAAAAAACGCGGTATCGCCGTATTCAACGCACCATTTTCTAACACCCGCTCTGTGGCTGAACTCGTCTTAGGTGAAATTCTCTTGTTATTGCGCCGTGTTCCTGAGCGTAACGCAAAGGCGCATCGCGGTGAGTGGGATAAATCTGCCGATGGTTCATACGAAGCCCGTGGTAAAACGCTGGGTATTATTGGTTATGGTCACATTGGCACCCAGCTTGGCATTATGGCTGAGAATATCGGGATGAACGTCGAGTTTTATGACATCGAAGATAAGCTCACGCTCGGCAACGCAACGCAGTTACACACGCTAACGCAACTGCTACAAAGAGCGGACGTGGTCAGTTTGCATGTACCAGAGACATCACAGACCAAAAACCTTATCGGCATGGCTGAAATTGAAGTGATGAAACAAGGCGCAATCCTAATTAACGCATCACGTGGAACGGTTGTTGATATCGACGCCTTAGCTGAAGCTTTAGCCGCGAAGAAACTTTCTGGCGCTGCTATCGATGTATTCCCCGTTGAACCAAAATCTAATCATGAAGAGTTTGTCTCACCACTACGCGAGTTTGACAATGTACTGCTAACCCCACACGTTGGTGGTTCTACCCAAGAAGCACAAGAAAACATTGGTGTGGAAGTCGCGGGTAAGTTGGCAAAATATTCAGATAATGGTTCAACAGTCACGGCAGTTAACTTCCCAGAAGTTTCTCTACCTGAATTATCAAACCGAAGTCGTTTATTACACGTACACGTAAACCGCCCAGGCGTACTAACGCAAATCAACCAAGCGTTCGCTCAGCACGGTATCAATATTGCGGCGCAATACCTACAAACGGATGAATCTATTGGTTACGTAGTTATCGACGTCGATAGCGACCACTCTGAAGTAGCACTGAAAGAGTTAAGTGCGGTTGAAGGAACTATCAGAGCACGTATTCTTCACTAATACCAATTGAATTAATTCTCTAATCAATTTGAAGGGTGAAATAGCATATTAGCTTCGTTAAAAATTTCTCATTTAGAACAACTAAATAGCAAAATTTTTGCCTTGCTACTAAAGCTATTTCCCCGCTTCAAGATAGATCATTTACTTAATACAACTGGTATAAGAAGAATCACACATAAAAAAACCAGTCGCTGTGAAGTGACTGGTTTTTTTGTATCAATTTGGCTTACGCCATGAAATCAACACCTTCTTTGATGTCTTTTTCAAGTGTCGCTAGCATGTCGTCTTTTGCTTTTTGCTCAAACGCGCTTAGCTCACCGTAAGGAAGTAACTTCTCTACACCGTTTTTACCAAGGATAACCGGCTGTGCAAAGAATGTTGCATCGCCTGTGTTACCTTCAACGTATGCGTACTCAAGTACTTCTTCACCTTGTAGACCTTTCACTAGTGAGAAGCAGAAACGTGCTGCTGCTGCACCCATTGAAAGTGTAGCTGAACCGCCACCCGCTTTAGCTTCAACCACTTCAGTACCCGCGTTTTGGATACGAGTCGTTAGTGCAGCAACTTCTTCGTCAGTGAACTCAACACCTTCAACTTGAGAAAGCAGAGGTAGAATTGTAGTACCTGAGTGACCACCAATTACTGGGATCTTAACTTCAGCAACGTCTAGACCTTTAAGCTCTGCGATGAAAGTTTCAGCGCGGATAACGTCAAGCGTTGTTACACCGAATACGCGAGCTGGATCATAAGTACCTGCTTTTTTGAACACTTCAGCAACGATTGGTACCGTGCCATTTACTGGGTTTGTGATGATACCAACAAGTGCTTTAGGGCAGCTTCTAACGATACCTTCAGCAAGTGTCTTGATGATACCTGCGTTAACGTTGAATAGGTCAGCACGGTCCATACCAGGCTTACGAGGCATACCAGCAGGGATAAGCACTACGTCAGCACCAGCAAGAGCTGGGTCTAGGTCGTCTTTACCATAACCCGCTACTTTTACCGCAGTTGGGATGTGAGATAAGTCAACTGCAACACCAGGTACAACAGGTGCAACGTCATAAAGCGCTAACTCAGAGCCAGCTGGAAGACCATTTTTAAGCAATAAAGATAGAGCTTGACCGATACCGCCAGCGGCACCTAATACAGCAACTTTCATTTGAATTCTCCATAATTTGAAGGTGGAATTGAGTGTGCAGTAAAGATAATGAAAAGCGCTGTTAAACACAAATTAATCACGGTTATTTTCGAGATTTTTTGACTAATGTCTTAAATAAAAGTGTAAAGATCGCGACACTTTGTACACTTATGCTTTACGACTGCCATTTTGGTCGCGCAAATTTGGGAATCTCGGCGGTTTTGTGTAGAATTTAAAGATTAGCCGTAAAAGAAGACAGACTATGCAGCCGCAAGAAAAACAAGAAGCACTGATCAAAGCATTTAAAGCCATTTTAAAAGAAGAAAACTTTGGCTCTCAAGGTGAAATTGTTGATGCTCTAAAACAACAAGGATTTGACAACGTCAGTCAGAGCAAAGTGTCGCGCATGCTGAGCAAGTTTGGTGCTGTGCGTACACGTAATGCCAAACAAGAAATGGTTTACTGCTTACCCGCCGAAATGAGCGTACCAACAGCAAAAAGTCCTTTACGTCAGTTAGTCGTTGATATTATGCACAACGAAATGATGATTATTATTCGAACCAGTCCTGGTGCTGCACAGTTAATTGCGAGGCTACTTGACTCATTAGGCACCGCAGACGGCGTATTAGGTACCATCGCTGGCGATGACACGATTTTTATTGCCCCTGCCAAAGTATCTGAAATCGACGTTACTTTAGATAAAGTAAAAACTCTGTTCGATAACGTTTAGTCTATTATTTTTATCGGTGCTAACTCACAGGTTAGCACATACTCTGATACTCTAGCTTCTACGAACACGCTTCCCGACTATCACGATAAACAGAATAAATTGCTTAACTTTACAGCAAAAAACGTTTGACATAATATGTCTAACTGTGGCAACTTTAGAAACACATGTGAGGCTTTCTCACAACGCATGGATGGTTTTTAAGCTGATTGACTAGCTTCTCGGATTTGTTTCCTACAGTGTCTCCGTCTTACCGGACACGAACGCTATTCGCTTCACTCAATCATCTCACATTCTATGATGCGGAACTCACCGCTTGATACACACAAAGACACCTTACGGCGCTGAGTGGACAATTCACTTACTTAACCGCTTAAAAGGAAATGCAAGGAACTAAGGATCAGCAATGGAATTTTTAAATACTGCATTTACGTTTCCCACTGTTATTTTTTCAACACTACTACTGATAGTGTTGTTGTTCTGGCTAATTGCTTTACTCGGTTTTGCTGATATCGATATCTTAGAAGGCGATGTTGATATTGAAACCGAAGGCGCAAGCTCTGGTTCTTTTTGGGAAGTCGCTTTTGGCGGCGTCCCTGTGAGTATTTCATTGAGTTTAATCATCGCGCTGGGCTGGATTGTCAGTATTTATGTACAACAGTTTTTTGCTTACCTACTAGGCAATGGCATTTTCTACTACCTGATGGGCACGGTATTTATGCTTGTTAGCCTCATTGCTGCATTACCACTAACCGCCGTCATTGTAAGACCATTACGACGCTTTTTCGAAAGCCAAGAAACCACATCAAAGCAAGCGCTGGTTGGGCTCGAATGCGTTATTGCAACATCGAGAGTTAGCAACACGTTCGGTCAAGCCAGAGTATATATTCAAGGAACAGAGCAACTCATCGAAGTGCGCTCGGATGAAGATAACACTTTCACACTAGGAGACAGTGCCTTACTTATCGAACATGACACCCTTACACATAGCTACACGATTGTGGCTAAACCTTGGTAATAGTACGGAAAATAACGGAATTTAGGAACGAGTTGGTATAGCTAATACCAGCTCAAACAATATAGCGCAACGCAGGAAAAAACATGGAATTTCTAAACAACCTCGGACCGGTGCTCGCAATCGTGGGCATATCCATCGTCATTATTTTTGCCATTCTACTTCTGATTGGAAAGTTCTACCGCAAGGTTGAACAAGGTCAGGCATTGATCATCAACAAGATGAAAAACGAGCCGGATGTCACGACTACAGGCGGCATTGTGCTACCTGTGATCCATAAAATGGAAGTCATGGATATTTCAACTAACCGCATGGTATTGGAGCGTCGTGAAAACAGCGGCCTGATCTGTAAAGACAATATCCGTGCCGACATCGCCATCACTTTTTACATTCGCGTAAACGAAAACAAAGAAGATATCCTACGCGTTGCTAAACAAGTTGGCTGTGCCCGCGCATCGGCACCAGAAACCTTACAAGCATTATTTGAGGCAAAATTCTCCGAAGCCTTGAAAACCGTTGGTAAGCGCATGAATTTTGAGGAGCTATTTACCCATCGTAATGAGTTCCGAGATTCTATTAAAGAAGTGATTGGACAAGATTTATCTGGCTATACGTTAGAAGATGTGGCGATTGATTATCTTGAACAAACCTCTATCGACAAGTTAGATCCAAATAACATTCTTGACGCTGAAGGTATTCGCCGTATTACCGAAAAAACCTCACGCCAAAACGTGGAAACGAACCAACTTAAATGCGATGAAAAAGCGCAAATCGACAACCAAAATCAAGCAGCCTTTGAAAAAGCCGCAGAAGTCGAGCGCCAACGAGAAGATGCCAGCGCGAGACAGCGTCGTGAAATCGAATCGGTGCGCGCTCGCGAAGCCGCAGAAGCTGAACGTGTTAAGCATGAAGAGCGCTTAAAAGCCGAAGAAGCACGCCTCAAAGCGGACGAAGCAATTGCAATTGCAGAGCACAATAAACAGCGTGAAATCGATGTTGCAGAGCAAAACCGCCTTCGCTTACTCGGTATAGAAGAAGAAAAAGTCACGCGTTCTCGCCAGATTGAAATTATCGAACGTGAGCGTGAAACCGAAATACTACGTATTCAAAAGGCCAAAGCGCTAGAAGTTGAACGTAAAGAGATTGCCGATGTTCAGCGTGAACGGGTTGCCGTTGAGAAAACCGTTGCCGAGGAACAAGAGCGCATCAAAGACGTGCAACGTATTGCTGAAGCCGAGCGTGAAAAGCAAGCGAAAATTATTCTTGCTCAAGCTGAGGCCGAAGAAGCGTTGGTTAAAGATATTGAAGCGGCTAAAGCTAAAGAGCAAGCTGCCGAATTTAAAGCCCGTGAAATGGAAAAAATGGCCGCAGCAGAGCTACGTATTGCGAACCAAACCGCAGAGTCGAAGAAAATTCTTGCCGAGGCTGCTCAGGTTGAAGCTGCTGCACCTGGTCTTGCAGAAGCCGATATCATCAAGGCTAAAGCCGCAGCAAGTGCGATACAGGGTGAAACAGACGCCAAAGTGCTACAGCAAAAGCTAGAAGCCGAAGCACAAGGTAAACGTGATATTGGCCGCGCCGAAGCCGATGTACAGGCAGCAATGGCAGAAGCAACTAAGAAGCAAAGTGAAGCCGAAGCGCAAGGCAAACGTGAAATTGGTTTGGCAGAAGCTGAGGTTCAATCAGCAATGGCTGAGGCAATTGAAAAACAAGGTGAAGCAGAAGCTATCAACCTTGAGCGTAAGATGTCAGCAGAAGCCAAAGGCCTTACAGAGAAGCTGGAAGCACTGAATAAGATGGATAAAGACGCCCGTGAATACGAAGGCTTCACGCTACAGTTAAACCAACAGAAAGAGCTGACGCTTGCGAGTATCGAAGCGAACAAGCAGGTTTCTGCAAGTCAGGCTGAAGTATTAGGTAAAGCACTGAGCGGTGCTGATATCAACTTTATGGGCGGCGACGGCCAGTTCTTTAACCAATTTATGAATGCCATCACAGTGGGCAAGTCAATTGACGGCTTAGTCGGCGAAAGTAAGACGGTACAAACCGTATTTAAAGATCACCTAAACGGTGAGCGTAATTTGATGGACGACCTAAAAGGGGTGTTGGCTGGTGCTAATGCGTCGTCGGAAACGCTAAAAAACATCAACATGAGTAAGTTCTTCCAACAACTAAGCAATAGCTCAGATGCGGACAAACAGCAGCTACTCAAGTTACTTGGCGGCTCGTTAAATGGCAGTAAACAAAGCGAACCACTAGAGTAATTAACCCTGAGGAGTCAATCTGCTTGGCTCCTCTCCCCCATTTGCGACAGCGCACATAGGAAAGCAAAGAATGACGGAAGCAACGCAACAAGCGCCAGAGCGAACGCTCGAACAAGACTCTTATCAACTGATTAAACGCCGACTTAGTAACTTTGGCAGCGAACTGAAAAGTCAAATAGATAAACTCAACCAACAGCGTGTTGATACTTTTGGCAGCACCGAGCTTAAAGTGAAAGGTCGAGCAAGAGTTCGTACTGAGCATAACTGCGTACCGCGCGACATCGTACTGATCGGCGACAAGCTTATCTTTGCTTATAATGTCTTTATGGGGCTTAAACAAAATACCCAAGTCAGCGATGTATTCACCGTACAAAAGCTACACTTGCAAGAAGATCATTACGAAATAGAACCTTACCCGCAAGAAACCAAATTCCTCACTGATCAACGTTTCTTACGGGACTTCGCCGAACTATACACGTATTACAAAGACACCCGTCTACAGCACCTATTTGTTAAATCAAACAAGCTTTTTGCACTATTTCAGATTGGCGAAAAGCTCTCTGATGTCCGCGTGTTTCGCTGGCAAATCGCCAAAGACGAAACCTTAGATTACATTGATAACCGAGGAGAGCGTGACCTAGGCGAAGTGGAAAACTTTGACTTTGAATGGCAAAAAACCGATCGCGCCGATCACGTCGAAGGCCGTCACCCACATATTAATGTAAACGACAAAGTATTTATTGAAGTATCGAGTGGCAAACTCACCGTAAAAATAGAAAACAATACCCAAAGCGGTGAAGGTATTTATCAAGAAGCCGTTGATGACGCCAGTCAATCACTCGCAGATTGCGATTTACGTTTTGCCGAAGTTGGCGAAATGGTGTTGTTAAAGTTACTTCCCTACCGAGAAAAACAATGGCGTTATTTTATTTATAATTGCCGCACCCAACAGGTATTGCGCCAAGATGCGCTGGGTGGTGCCTGTGTTCAATTACCTGAGAACCAAGGAATTATTTTTCCTGGTGGCTATTATTTACAATCTGGGCAAACACGCTATTTTGACGACCAACTGGACGATTTAATTTTCCATCGCCAGATCAAATCACCCAATGGTGAAGATGTACTGTATATCTTCTACGAACCAAACGAGGGTCGCTACGCACTTTTCTCTTACAATATTATTGAGAAAAACCTGCAAAATCCTATTTATTGTCATGGCTATGGAATTTATGACGATGGCTTAGCGCTAACCTTTAAAGCAGAGCCTGAGCCTGAGCGCGTGCACCCTATTCAAATCTGGCAAAGCCCATTTTGTGGCAGCGAGTTTGCCGCACAAGCCCCTCGCGCAAGCGGCTTATTTGGCCGGATCGGCAACCCGGATTTAGTACGCGCGATTTCTGATTTATACAGTGTGTTCAAAGCCATTAACGAACAAAGCCCCACGGTCTTTCATTATGAAGATTTAATTGCCCTCACCCGCAGTATTTTAGACCGCTATCATTGGCTTGCTGAAGCGGACTTTGCAGACGTCACAGCAAAACTACATGAAATTTTTGAAACTTCGGAGCAGGTACTCGACGAATTTGAAAAGGTAAGCCAAATTGAGGCCGACGCTCGGCGCGCAGAAGCGGAAATAGAGCAAGCCATGCAAGATGTGCTTCGCGAGGTGAGACCTGATAGCTTTAAAACAGCGGAGCAATTCGTTCAGAGCTTAGAATCTCTCAAACGCTTGAAAGGCAAAGTGATAAGCCTTGAAGAAGTGAAGTATATCAATCTTGGCGCGCTATCTGTCATGCTGCAGCAGATTGATGAGCAAACCTTGAGTTTAAGCCATAAAACCGCGGAGTTCTTGCAGCAAGATAGTGCTTTGGCGCCCTACTACGAGCAACTAGACTCCTTAGAGCAAGCCAGAGCACAGACAGAGAGTGTCACCGAGCTTAACGGCTTTTTGGCAACCTTGGAAACCTTGAGCGCTGAACTTGATTTGCTCAACCATACCATGCTGGATCTCGACATTGACGATAGCCGCATTCGCACTAAAATTTTGGAAGATGTCAGCGCCATTTATGGTCAAGTAAACCGCGCCAAAGCAGCGTTAGAAATCCAGAAAAAGAGCGTGGGTAGTGTTGAAGCAAAAGCCGAATTCGCGGCTCGCTTTAAGCTTTTCAGCCAAAGTATTACCAGCGGTCTAAGCGCTGCCAAAACCCCAGAGCAATGTGACGATCAGCTCTCTCGCTTACTTATCCAATTAGAAGAGCTCGAGTCTCAATTTAGTCAGTATGATGAGTTTTTAACGGAGATCTTGGCTAAACGTGATGACGTTTATGAAAGCTTTGAGGCGCATAAACAGCAGCTCATCGACGAAAGACAGCGCCGAGCACTAAGCCTAGCAAACGCTGCTGAGCGTATTTTACAGGGGGTGAATCGACGCTCGCAAAGTTTTAAAACCTTAGACGACATCAATAGCTATTTTGCCTCCGATCCTATGATTGGCAAGCTGCGTGATTTAACGCAAGAGCTAAAGCGCCTAAGCGATGAAGTGAAGGCGGATGATATTCAAGCCAAACTCAAGGCCTGCAAAGATCAAGCAATCCGCGCTTTGCGAGACAAGCAAGATATTTACATTGATGGTGGCAATACCGTTAAAGTCGGCAAACATGCGTTTAGTTTCAATAAACAAATCCTTGATTTGACTTTGCTGCCTCGTGGTGAACAGCTGATGTTACACCTCACCGGCACTGAGTATTTCGATACTATTCCTGACGCCACTGTCAATCAACAACTCAATGACGCAAGCACATACTGGCAGCAAAACCTGATCTCAGAAAATCGTCACTTATATCGAGGCGAGTACCTTGCAGCTCAAGTATTAGCAGCTGCGGAGCAAGACGGCAACGACTTTAGTCAAGCAGATCTAGAACTTGCCGTTGATGACGGAAGTTTACTGCCCATCGTACAAAAATTTGCAGAACCCAGATATCAAGAAGGCTATGAAAAAGGCATTCATGATCAAGATGCCAGCCTGATCTTAGCTAATTTACTAAAACAAAAACGACAGCTTGAGTTACTCGTCTACCCTGCTAGCTGTCGAATTGCGGCACAGCTATTTTATACTCAACAAAGCAAGGCTGAGCTAGCTGAATTGGCGTTTCAGGCCACACAAGCAGAGCTGATGGCAACGAAGTTAGATGACCATAGTTTTAGCCAACAGCTAAGCAAAGAATTGAGTGAAAAGATCACGGCATTTTGCCAACAAAATTTATCGAGCTATTTAACCGAGCTACACCGCTTTTCAGGCGAGTTAAGCGCAACTTACTTAATTAAAGCCCTTGCCAAGCAAGTTAAGCCGAGACAATTTGATTTGGCTTCACCTGCAAAACACACCAGCGAGCAGTTTATCTCGATGGCAAAGGCCAAAGGCGTTTGGCAACAGCTTGAAGACTCATTAACACATTTGACTAAACTTGTGGACAAATCCCGCCTGTTAAGCAGCTGGCTGCGCGCCTATGGCAGTAAGCAAAATGAAAGTACTGAGACCTTGCTTGAGGCCGCTAACTGCATTTTGCTTTCCACCCAGTTAGATATCACATACCAAGTCAAAGAAGCCGACATAAAAACCGAAATTTCAGGTTTAATGGGCCAACACCCACGTATCGAGAACCAAGTGCTACGCCTAGATTATGCAGACTTTTTTGCCCGTAGTAACGAGTATCTCACGGTTCATGTTCCGGCCTACAAACAGTATCAACAGTTAAAAGCACAAGTGCTTGAGGCGCAAAAGCAGCGCTTGCAATTGGATGAGTTTAAACCTAGACCGCTAAGCTCATTTGTACGTAACCAGCTGATTGATAAAGTCTACTTCCCTATTATTGGCGATAACTTAGCAAAACAAATAGGGGCTGCAGGAAACAATAAACGCACCGACTTAATGGGCATGTTGCTGCTTATCTCCCCACCGGGCTATGGTAAAACCACGTTAATCGAGTATGTGGCTAACCGCTTAGGACTCACCTTTGTTAAGGTCAACTGTCCATCCATTGGTCACGACCAAGTCTCTTTAGATCCTGCTCAAGCCATCAACGCGACCGCCGCAAAAGAAATTGAGAAGATCAACCAAAGCTTTGAGATGGGCAATAATGTGATGCTGTACCTTGACGATATTCAGCATACCAACCCCGAGTTTTTACAAAAATTCATCTCTTTATGTGATGGTTCAAGACGCATAGACGGTGTGTGGAATGGCCGCAGTAAAACTTATGATCTGAGAGGCAAAAAATTTGCCGTTGTGATGGCAGGAAACCCCTACACCGAATCCGGTGAATCCTTTAAGATCCCAGATATGCTTGCCAACCGCGCCGATATTTACAACCTCGGTGACACCCTCAGTGGCTGCGAACAAGAATTTGCCATGAGCTTTATTGAAAATACGCTCACTTCCAATGCGGTGCTCGCGCCACTTGCCAATCGTGGTATGGAAGACTTGTACAAGCTAGTACGCATTGCCGACGGAGAAGACATCTCCATCAATGAATTGGAATTTAATTACTCTCAAGCGCAAGTGAATGAAGTTGTCAGCGTACTGAAAAAGCTGCTCACCATCCGCAACACCGTGCTCAAAGTAAATGCCCAATATATTGCCTCAGCAGCGCAAGATGATAACTATCGAACCGAGCCGCCATTTAAGCTACAAGGCAGTTACCGGAACATGAATAAGATGGCTGAAAAGGTGGTTGCTGCCATGAATGACAGTGAACTTGAAAACCTAATTCAAGATCACTATCGCGGTGAAGCACAAACGCTTAGCAAAGGCAGCGAAGAAAACTTACTGAAACTGGCTGAATTACGCGGTACCTTAACGGATGAAGAAGCAACGCGCTGGCATGAAATCAAGGCCGAATATGCCCGCCTGCACCGCAATAGCGATGAGGGAAGCCCTGCGCAATTGGCAGTTGAACAGCTAAGCTTTGTCAATAAATCCCTTTCGCAAATCGCCGCTAAACTCGACAAAGAGCAGCTTAGCTTTGATTACAGTGCGCTATTGCAACAATTGGCTCAAGTGCTTAACGAGCAAGAGTTTGCCACGCAGTTAACTGAGCTACGTGAGGCCTTAACGCAGCAACCTTACGCTACACCGCTAAAACAATTGATAGCTTCACAGCAACAAGTCGCTGAGGAAATTGCGGGGCTGCAAAACGCTATCAAACACACCGCGAACAACGAGCAGCTACTCACTAACCTTGGCAAACTCAATGACTTGCTCAGCACCCAAGCGCAAATACAACAAGCATTGGGCCAACAAGGTCAGCAGCAAAATACGTTATTTGAAAACCTGTCTGAGCGCTTAGAAGCGGTGGCACAACCGCATATTCAAGTCGACAATCACATTGATGATAGCAGTGCAAAAGCGCTTGAAGCCGTCACCACTTTGCTAACAAATACCTTGGCAAACTCAAGCGCTGAACAAGTCCAGCAGCAACAGCTAAAAGACATTTTACAAAAGCTAGAGGATATTCAATCAAGGCCTGTAGTTAGTAATGGTTCACCAGCGAAAAACCCGTATATGTTGTAACGGGGAAAAACGCTTACGAAACAAGTCAAAGTCCATGGATGGGCTTTGGCTATGTAGAGTTAAAAAACCTGAACTCGGGATAACAACTTGTTCTCTAGCAGCTGTTATCCCTTACTACTACGTTAAATTTGCTTGCAATAGGCCAGCTATTGACGCACAAATTTGCCTTGTATTAAGAAATAACTTCTGGCTAGAGTGATAATACGCTTTTGAACTTAGGTATTTTAGTAGCTTAACTAACTTCTTACCCCGAGTTCAGGTTAAAAAATAACTTACTCCGGCATTTTTGCCATCACCGCCAAAAACTCTAGTGAGGGTGCAAAAAACGCAGAGCCCATATCGGCACTAGAATAATCCAATATGGGGTCGTATTCATCCCCTTCCCCCAATCGGCTTCTTAGCACCAGCTCAAAAGCATCGCCCTTGGCACTGCAACTTAGCGACAAGCTTCCTTGTTCAAATACATCACCAAATGGCATGCTTTGGTTAAGCAGTAGCGCATTACCGTTTGCGTCTTTCAATTCGGTTAATGCCGCATGATTACAGGGTTCGCAATCTTCAATTAGGTCATTGTCGAGACGCGTACGCCCCATTAATTGCTCTTGCTCAGCAAGCGGCAACGCCTGCCAGCGCAGTAAATCAAACTTCACCCGCTGTACGTGAATATAACTACCAAGGTGGTCGGCTGCATTTGGGTTGTGCACAAGTGCAACTTCCCGTTTATTGCGCCCTCTAGGGATGTCTGCACCATAAATAAAGCCATTAAAATCACGACCATCTAAGAAACGGAAAGCGCGCACATGTGCCACCATTTCGACTAGGCCATTTAGCATGTGCAGCACACTTTGAGCAAAGATATGATTAACGTCTTCTCGGTCGGAGCGGATCACGTAAAGCAAGTCAAAAGGCTGAGTATGCACGGTGTGCTCAGCCTCAACAATATGTGGAAAGCTTTTTAACTCTTTAGGAATAAACTCAGGATAAATGTGCGGCCAGTATTGCGCACCAACCGCGACAAAGCTCGACAGCATAGACTCGGAGAATCTGTCTTCCAACTCCTCTTGCAAGCGTCCACAATTTGCGAGCGCCGCTCTTAGCGCCTCGTCTTGCCCTTCAAGCACATTGAAGAACAAGTGTAAGCCGTGCAAATTGGCTTCAGCACACACACCTGATTGGGCAAGCGCCATGCTCTACTCCCTGCGTTTATTCATTTGCTATTAAGAAAAGAAATTTACAGCATGTGCCTTAATTTTTAAAGAGATTGGTTGATTTAAGTCGAGCGGTTCATGCGCTGGATGCGGTACTTCGAGCTCTTGACCCTCTAATGCAACACGGTAAATGTACTCTGTTCCCATAAAGCGCTGATTGAGTATTTTAACGCTGCCAAGCTCGGCGTTTTCTAACGTAATGTGCTGCGGCCTCACATACATTTCACCCTTCGCGTCGATATTACCGAGCTCAACGAGTGATTTTACGGCACCAAATTGGGTTTCTACCGAAGCGCCATTCACTCGTTGTGCAGGAATATAAATTCCCTGACCCAAAAACTCGGCAACCATTTTGCTCTTTGGTCGTTGGAATAACGTTCTCGGCTCACCCACTTGTGCGATTTTCCCTTTATCCATTATTGCCAACCGATCGGCAAAAGCAAAAGCTTCTTCTTTCGAGTGACTAACAAAAATCGCGGAAACTTGCTGATCTTTGATTATACGGCGAATATCGTTAATTAACTGAAACCGCACTTGAGCATCTATATTTGAAAACGGCTCATCAAGCAGCAACAGATTTGGCTTGTACGCCAGTGCTCGCGCAATTGCGACACGTTGTTGTTGGCCACCTGAAAGCTCGTGTGGAAAACGGTCGCTATAGTCTTGCAGCTGCACCAAATGGAGCATTTCAGCTACTCGGTCTTGACGTTCACGCTTGCTTTTTAAGGTTAAACCAAACGCCACATTTTGCGCCACAGTGAGGTGTGGGAATAGCGCATAGTCTTGAAACATCATGCCAATATTGCGTTTTTGTGGAGGTACAAAAGCGCCATTACCATTCATGGCGTTGCCTAAAATACTCACCGAGCCTTGAAATGGTTCTATCAAGCCCGCTATCGCCTTCAGCGTGGTCGTTTTACCGCAGCCACTGGCACCAAGCAAACAAACAATCTCGTTTTGTTCTACAGTCAGATTTAGGCTATCCACAACGGCTTCACCGTCATAACGATAAGAGAGATTTTCAAGCACTAAACTATGCATTAACTTCGCTGCTCCATAGAACGGTTTACAACATAAAGCGGAATTAAACCAACCAACACAATAAATAACGCAGAGACAGAAGCCAACTCCAGCTGCTCATCACTCACATATTGGAAAACGTGTGTTGCCAGTGTTTCATAATTAAAGGGTCGTAATAACAATGCCGCTGGAAGTTCTTTCATACACTCAATAAAAACCAACAGTGCTGCGGTTAAAATACCACGACGCAGCAATGGCAAATGTATTGATAACATGGTTTTGAAACGATTGCGACCCAACGAAAAACTTGCCATATCTAGACTTGGACTGATCCGCTGATAACTCGATTCGACCGCACCTTGCGCAATCGCATAAAATCGTACAACGTAAGCAAAAACCAGTGCAAAAATCGTCCCGCTGAACAGCAAACCAGGCTCAAATGAGGAGCCTTCAAGCCAAGTATTTAGCTTGTCGTCTAATAAAGTGAGTGGAATAAGTACTGCAATTGCCAGCACAGTGCCCGGTAGCGCATATCCGGTACTCGCAAGCTTGCCCGGCAGCGTGACGCGTTTACCACTGCTAACTCGCTGGTTAAACACCACCAGCATGCTCATGATAATTAATACCACACTTACCCAAAACGCTATTTTTAAACTTTGCCACGCATACAAGAAAAAGTCGTCATTCCAAGCTTGTTCAAAATAGTCGATGGCGTAATCTGCAAGCACCCATGTAGGCACAATAAAAGCCGCAATAAGAATAAGCCAACAAAAAGCACTAGCGAACCAAGCCTGCGCGCCTTTAAGATGATAAAGCGTGGTACTGTTAACACTCGATTGGCGCTCATGCACTACCTGAGTTGGGCGGCTTACTCGCTCCAGTGTTAGGGCTAAAAATAAAAACAGTAGCATGATGCCTGAAATTTTAGCCGCAGCAGTAAGTGAATAATAACCCAACCAAGTATCGTAAACGGCGGTGGTTAGTGTACTCACGGCAAAGTAATGTACGGTTGCAAAATCTGCCATGCTTTCCATGGCGATCAGTGCCAGCCCCGCCACAATCGCCCCTCGCGACAAAGGTAAACTTACCTTAAAGAAGCTCTGTGAAGGCGACTTACCCATCAATTGGCTGGCTTGCACCAGCTTAAACGACTGCTCTCTTAGCGCCGTTCTAAAAATCAAAAACAAATAAGGATAAAGCACCAGTGCAATCATCACGATAGCACCTGACAAAGTGCGAATATCAAAGAACCAATAATCGTCTGGGGATTGCCAACCAAACCACTCTCGCAGCGCTATTTGTACAGGCCCAGCATAATCCAGCAAATCGGTATACACGTAAGCAATCAAATAGGTTGGCATCGCAAGGGGTAGCATCAACGACCATTCGAAAAAGCGCCGTCCAGGAAACTCACAGTACGCGGTTAGCCAGCCAAGTGGTAGCGCGATTAAAGCGCAAAGGATGCATACACCTACAATCAGCCAAATCGTATTGCGGACATAGTCCCACAAAACGGTGTTCCAAAGGTGAGCAAAGACTTCGGAGTCAGGTTGTAGCGACTCAAAGATTAAAAACATCAGCGGGACTGATAGGCTAAGCCCTATCAGCCACGCAAAACTCTGCCATTTAGACAGTGAAAATGATAATTGCATTAAAGGTCAAATTTTACCTCATCGATTAGCTTAAGCGCTAACGGACGGTATTTACTGATCTCTGACAATGGTAGGCTGTCTTCCTTAAACTCACCCCAAGATGCCACAAGTTTCGATAACTCGACGCCAGGTTTAACCGGGTATTCCATATTCATCGACGCATACATATTTTGCGCCTTATTGTCGGTCATAAACTCAATGAGTTTCAAGGCATTTTCTGTATTTTTAGCGTGCTTGGTCAAGACAACACCAGAAACGTTGATATGAGAACCACGATCTTGTTGATTTGGGAAGTTGATATATACCGCTTCAGCCCAGGCTTTTTGCTTTTCATCTTCCATCATCTTACCGAAGTAATAGCTGTTTCCGATGGCCAAATCACACAGTCCTTCTTTTACTGCTTTGACTTGTGCACGGTCGTTACCTTGAGGCTTACGAGCTAAATTTTTCTTCACACCTTCAAGCCATTCTTTGGTCTTTGCTTCGCCATGATGGGCAATCATAGACGCCACTAAACCAAGGTTATAGGGATGCTTACCTGAGCGTGTACAAATTTTACCGCGGTATTGTTCATCCGCTAGCGCTTCATACGTAAGCGCATCTAACTTGCCTACACGGTCTTTTGCAGAATATACATTGCGTACACGCTTAGTAAGCGCAACCCACTGACCTTCAGGATCTCTGAAGTTCGCTGGGATATTCTTGGTTACAGCTTCGCTGTTAATTGCTTGTGTTAGGTTTTCGTCTTCAAGTTGAATTAGCGCACTGAAGTTTGAAGTGAGTACGAGATCAGCACGGCTATGCTTGCCTTCACGCTTAACACGCTCGATTAAGCCTTTTTTTGCAAAAACCACATTGGTCTTGATACCGGTTTGCTTGGTGAAGTCATCCAAAATAGGTTGGATCAGAAAAGGTTGTCTAAACGAGTAGATATTAACTTCCTCTGCAGCCATTGCTGGTAGGCAAGTAAGCGTTGCCAGTATAGTAACAAGTGCTTTTTTCATAAAGACTCCATTAGGTAAACAATAATTATTATCAACTAATTCTACCTGTAATTGTGCCGTTTTACACCCTGAATATTTGAAACTACGCTCAAGATAAAATTAGCGTTGTAGAAAACGGGAGAATTACCTGTGAGATATATCTCACTTAGCTACCAGAAATTGAGTAAAGACGTGCTGAAATAACACCCAGAATTAAACTAAGCAATTAAAAAATATAAAGTTATTTATTATTACTAGAAAAAGACGCAAAAAAGATTGATTTTCCCTGCTCCCGATTTTTTTTAGTCTGCTTATACTTAACAACATCTCAGGAAGAGAGATAAAGGATACACGGGATACGCTCAGGGCAGGATTTGCTAATGGATAAGCACCCACTTAAAGGAATATAGGGAAAAGCGAGCGAGATTGTATGTCACATGGTGTGATTACATTAAAGGACAGGGATTAAAGGTTCATGATGAGCCTAAGGATTGCTTCAGGGGAGAGGCTAAACGTTGAGGGATAACGTTACTGCATTGGATATGCAGGTGGTTAAGGATGAGGAAGGAAGGTACATCGGATGTACTGGTAAAATGTGGCTTAGGAGATGCCAATTGTTGCAATTAACAGTGCAACACCTAGCTTGAAGCAACACGTTCAGGCTACCAAGTGCCAAGGTAAAAAAGTGATGATTGGCACTGCTATTTTGGAAAGTAGCAAATAGGGACAATTAGAACAAGGGCTTGTTCTTAGCAAGTGGATGGCAATGGATAAGACATCGGACGTGTAAAAGGAAGATGGACACAGGGCAAGACGCCTTTATTCGCAAAACGAGAACACCAAGCGATGCCATGGAAGAGGAAAGATTCAGGACGTTGAACTACTCAACTTTGCAGGATGCATTTAGAAGATTCCGTAAGCGCGACTCAGCAATGGGTCGCGCGCTTCTTATTTTGTTCCTATTTATCGCGTGATATTACGTTTGTGTTGTCGAGATAAATCTCGACCTACCGCCGTCTTGCTCGCTGTACCGCGTAAACAATTCAGCTTTTTGTCGAAATAAATTTCGACCTACCGTCATCTTGCTCGCCGCATTTAGTAAACAATTCAGATTTTTGTCGAAATAAGTCTCGACCTACCGGCATCTTGCTTGCCGTATTTCGTAAACAATTCAGCTTTTTGTCGAAATAAATTTCGACCTACCGGCATCTTGCTTGCTGTATTTCGTAAATAATGCAGCTTTTTGTCGAGATAAATCTCGATCTACTATCATCTTGCTCGCCATATTTCGTAAATAATGCGGTTATTTTGTCGAGATAAACCTCGACCTACGGTTAGGGCTCAGCCTACAGTTTACTGCGCTTACCCTTTAAGTAGGCATCTCTGAAATCGATAAAATGCGCGGTTAATTTAGCTGCCGCATCCTGCTCGCCGCATTCGGCAAACAACACACACGCAACTTCTGCCGTACCAAGCTGATGTTCATGCGGCGCGACTCGTAGCTTGTAATCCGAGAGCTTTTCAGGGGCGATGGATAACACAGGTAAACTATCGAGGTAGGGGCTCTTTCTGAACATTTTCTTAGCTTCACGCCATGTCCCATCCAAAAAGATAAATAGTGGTGTTTTATTTTCAGTGCGAGTCACCTTAGTAATTACCCGTTCAGGCTCCACGCCTTGCTCTGGGAAAACGACTATTGGTGCATATTGCTCGTCCAAAAGAAGCGCTAATAACGCAGCGTCAGGCTCAGTTCTGTCCCAACGAAAGGCATGATTATCTGGGATCACATCGGCAATCAAGCGTCCGGTGTTGGAGGGCTTAAAGCTTTCATTATGATACATAAGCAAACACACCGCACAGTCTGCTTTGGCCACTTCGACTTTATCGCAAATACATAGAGTCGTGGCTAATAAGCAGCATTCACAACGCGCAAGCTTTGATCCCCTTGCCTTATATTCGCGTTGAGCCGCAGCGATTTGACGCTGTCTAAGCGCTAGTACTGAATTATTCACTCTGTTCCCCATCTAAAAATGCCGGCGTATTTTAGTAAAGCGCTCGGCTGGCGTCTATGCAAACTTATGCAACATCTTTACTCATGACATAAGCTTTTGTACTCTAAAGTTTTATTGGGTTTCATTAGGAGTAAAAAATGCAAGTAAAGGACTCTGCAAGACTGAGTTATCGCCTACTCACCTCACAAGATGCACAGCTGCTCGCCGATCTTGATAGCGACCCTGAGGTAATGAAATACATCACAGGCGGTCAGACTAACTCACTTGAAGAAGTAAAAACTGTATATATTCCACGTTTAACAGAGTTTACCGATGAGATCAAAGGTTGGGGGCTTTGGGGTTGTTTCGAGCTGCCAAACAAGGCATTTATTGGTTGGATTTTGGTTCGCCCTGCTAATTTCTTTTCAGAACAAAGAAACGATCAGGATTTAGAGCTTGGTTGGCGTTTTAAACAAGCCTCTTGGGGCAAAGGGTTTGCAACAGAGGCCGCACAACATATTATTCCAGACCTAATAGCAGCCAATCCTACCTTGACGCACTTGAGCGCTATCGCTGAAGAAGAGAACCTTGGATCCATCAAAATTATGCAGAAACTTGGGATGAATTATGTGAAAAAAGGGCTTCACAAAGATATTTTAGGAGATATGGAAGTCGTTTATTATCATAAAGTTATTAATTAAACGAATGAAAGCGCAACCACCTAAGACTACGGTTGCGCTTGCTCACTGCTATTAAATGCCTTTGCGACGCAGTGGTTCGGCATACATGCTCAACACCAATTGCTTCAGCTCTTCCGGTACAGACTCTAGTTTAGAGATAAAGTCCTCTTTATCTTCTGGACTCACTTGCGCATCATCACCTGCTGCTAGGTGATTGGTTGAATGCAGATAGTATAAATCTAAAATCTGTTTATCAATGACATTCGCCAGCTCATCTGGGTTTTCAACATCCGCAGTGATAGGATCGCCAAATGCGATATGCACATGGCCTTTATCTGAACTAAAGCCCTCGACAATGCTAGCAATGTCTTCGCCTTGTGCTTTCACATATTGGCCAAACTGCTTTTTATGGTATAGCTCTTTAGCCTTAGCAACCGCGCATGGCTCATATTGATAGGAGATGGCAACGGGCACTATCCTGAGCTGCTTTACATATTCTGAAAAATCTAGCTTCTGTTTGCGACCATTGAGCTGTAGCATTTTTAACAGTGCTGGATCGGTTTGATCTACTCCATCCTTTGCACGCCCCTCTTTTTGCGCAATCCAAATGGAGTTACCTTCACTCAATGAGTCAAAAATATAGGCAGAAAGCTGGGTTAATGCTTTTAGCATTTCTTTCGGCGCCTTTGCCGAACGTTTTACTATAAAACTCTTATTAAGGCGCATAAGCTCAGTGATATAAGGTACTTGTAGTAAGTTATCACCAATAGCGATACGCACCGTACGCATATCTTGCTGATGCAAGCCCCAGTTAACAAGCGCAGGGTCTAATACGATATCACGGTGATTTGAAATAAATAAATACGAGGTATTCGAGTCCAATGTTTCAAGGCCAGAATAAGTCACTTTAGACGTCGTTTTATTGATTAAAATTTGTAGATAGTACGCCACTTCATCTTGTACTTGTTCAATCGTACAAAAATCTCCCCACTTCTTTTTTAGTTTCATTCTTACGAGTGGGCGTGCAATAACAGGCCAGGCATTCAACCAAGTTGGCAGGTTATATTTGGCGATCACATCAATGAATTGATCATCACCTAGTAGACGTGCCAATGCTGGCACTACTTCATCATCATTATACGGTCTAATGTCAGCGTATTTATCCACTCTACTTCTCAAATTGTCGGATTAACGAATACTGGAACGCATTCTACCGTGTCAAATAAACAGACGCTAAGCATTTCATGTCTGACCACCAAGGCGATATACCAAGTTGGAACATTTAATGCTTAAGCGTCATGCAATTGTAATACGGTAAAAAGTACCACAATTGTTTATCTTCTAACAACTTTACCTAATTTGAGTATAGCTAATCTTAGTAAGAGTGCTGCTAATAATGCGCCCATCGATACTGTTAACCAATGTGGTAGCACTTCGTGCTCCTCACCTATCATCGGCGTTACTACAAAACCGTAAGTATTAACTAAGTAATCAGTTAAATAGCCAAAGATAAGCGCAACCCCGATAACGCCGCCCAAATAGGCAAACACGGCACGACGCCCTAATTCTTTACCTACCACCCCAATTGTGGCGATGTTAGTTGCAGGACCTGCGAGCATAAATACCAATACCGCACCAGGTGAAACACCAGCCATTAATAAACCCGCAGCGATTGGAGTTGAAGCGGTGGCGCAAATATACATTGGGATACTGATAAGAATAACCACTAGCATGGCAATAATACCGTCGCCCCATTGAGATAAGAAAGATTCAGGCACAAAGGTTTGCACTAACGCTGCAAAGAATAAACCGATAAGTAGCCAAACAGCAGTGTCGGACAGTAATTGATTACAGCTGAACTTAACAGCTTCTACAATTTTGCCAAAAACCCCTTGGTTTTCAGGTACGGGGGCTGGCTCACAACAACTTGTCGTGGCTGATGAAGCATCGCAACAACTGGTTACGGTAGGCTCCGGAGTATCACAACAAGACATATTCGCCCCTGCCATTGCTAATTGAGGGCCTGCAGGCGCACAGCAGCTTGAGCTTACTTTTGCGGTTTCCACTTTAGTGCTGGCGCAACAGCTATCATGGCTGTGATGCTTTTCAGCAGGCTTTGGCTCTGAGTGATGATTAGCGTCACAACAACCGCTAGTCGCGCTTGATTCCTCTGAGGTATTAAGGTGCTTTAGCGACACAGGCTTATCATCTTTCTCACTGCCAACGAGCAACCCAGCCGCAATTGCGCTAACCACAGCCGCAATTGGCCTAATTATCGCCATAAAAGGACCAAGTAGCACATAAGAAACCGAGATAGAGTCCACGCCAGTTTCAGGCGTTGAGACTAAAAATGCGGTTGTCGCACTTTTTGAGCCGCCCGCTCTTCTCAGTCCCACTGCAGCTGGAATAACGCCGCAAGAGCAAAGCGGCATCGGCGCCCCAATCAGTGCTGCCTTTATCGTCGTCCAAAATCCTTCTTTCCCTAAATGCTTTTGCAACAAATCTTTTGGAATAAATACATTAAGTAACCCGGCCAATATTAGGCCAAGCAGTAACCACGGGGCAGATACTAAAAATAGCTGCCAAAAATTTACTATCAGTTCATTCATCGATAGCCTCCAAGGCCGTTAAAATCGAGCAGCTCACAGCCGCTTCCTTACCGCCGCAGCATTGCTCTGCTAGCGTCGATAACGATTGTTCAAATTTTTGTAACTCAGCGATACGCGCTCTCACTAAATCTCGTTTAGTGATAGTCAGTGTTTTCACTTCTTCACAACTGTGCTGATGCTTTTCAAACTTTATCTTCAGCAAGTCTTGCACTTCTTTGAGGCTGAACCCCACTTCCTTCGCGCGAAGAATAAAGCGCATTTGCTTTTCACTTTGCTCATCAAACAACCGATACCCGCCCTCGCTCCTTGTGCAAGGGTGTAGGAGATCGTTTGCTTCATAATACCTTAACGTGTCAGTTGATACGTTAAGCCGCTTTGCCAGCTCACCAATCTTTACCACTTTACACTCCCAAGTCCTGAAGATTATCCTAGTCGACATCACAAGTATAAACCTTAGAGTTAACTCCAAAGTCAAGAAAAGGATAAAAATAATGCGAATCGTGGTATTAGACGCTAAAACCCTTGCAGGAACCGATCTTTCCCTCATTGCCAAACTAGGCACATTAACGTCTTACGACACCACATCCAGTGAGGACATCATCACACGCTGTAAAGATGCAGCAGTCATCATCACCAATAAAGTACAATTAACTGAAGAAACGATCGCGGCGTTACCGCAATTACAACTGATTTGTGTTGCGGCCACAGGCGTCAACAACATCGACTTAGCAGCCGCAAAAGCCCATCGCATTGCGGTTGCCAATGTGGCTGGTTATTCGACGCCTTCTGTCGTGCAGCACACCTTTACTATGCTTGGTAACTTAATGACAAATATTCATCGTTACCAGCAAGACTGCCATGCAGGGCTTTGGCAGCAAAGTGACATGTTTTGTCGTTTGGACTACAGCATCAATGAAATTGCAGGCAAAAACTTTGTGATCGTAGGCCATGGAACGTTAGGAGAAGCCGTTGCAAAAGTCGCACAAGCATTTGGAGCTCAGGTAATTGTTGCCGAACGTAGAGGCGTAACTGAGGTTAGAGCAGGACGAATGGCTTTTGAAGAAGCACTGCAGATTGCGGATATTGTATCGATTCACTGCCCGCTTACCGCTGAAACAGAAAACCTGATTTCAAGTGCTGAGTTCGCCCTACTTCCAAACCATGCTTATCTTATCAACACCGCAAGAGGCGGAATAGTCAATGAGCAAGCGCTGGTGGATGCACTAACTAACGAGCAAATAGCTGGTGCTGCTGTGGATGTCCTCACACAAGAGCCGGCACAAGCAAGCAACCCACTCGTTCAATACCAAGGGGAAAACTTGCTTTTAACACCGCATACGGCATGGGCAAGTAAAGAGGCCATCGAACGTTTAGTCGGCGAAATTGCCATTAATATTGAAAGTTTTGTGGCTGGGACAACGAGAAACCGAGTGGTCTAGATTATTGTTTTAGTGAGTGATATAGCCAAATGTTAGTGAAAATCATCAACTACAAACTGATTAAAAACCAACAACAAACTGATATTTATAAACTTTATTAGTTGGCAAAGAGTTTGCACCTCTGGGATAATTCAAGCAAAAAACAAATGGCTGTTTGCATTATTTGCTCAGCAACAAAATTAAAAAGGAAAACAACAATGAAAAAATTAATGTTAGTGGCTGCGCTTAGCTCTACTCTATTATCAGGCTGTATCGTTGCTGTATCCGACGGTGAAGTAGAGCATGGTTGGGCTTCTGAATACAACTCGTCTAACTGGGAACATAAACAGCGTAAAAATCGTGAGAAGATTGCCAACCTTGAAATGGGCGCGTCTTACTCATCAGTAAAAGACATGTTTGCAACCCCTGATTTTAGCGAGTTGGTGTCAAAAGACGGCGACAACTATCAAGTGCTTTACTATGCAACCAACAGCAAACACTCAGACGGCAAAGTAACAAAAGATGAGTGCACGCCATTGGTATTCAAAAACAACCAACTGGTTGGCTTTGGCGACAACGCACTAAAACAAATTCAGTAAGACCTTATTGCACCAAGGATGGTGAATAATGCGGATACGCTCTTTTCCCTGCATGTGGCTTTAGATATTTATAACGCTTTAATAAATACCGTGCTTTGCTGCTTTTGTGCAACGGCAAGGGCACTATCTGCCATTTTGATCAACTCACCAAGCTCACTACTACAGTGATTTTCAATATGAACTGCACCAATGCTAACGCTCACATGAGCACATATCGGTGAGGCAATATGGGGGATTTTTAACGCATTAACCGAGTCATGCAACGCTTCTGCTATCTCATTAATTACATCGATATTATGCTGAGTTAGCACCAACGCAAAACGAGTACCATCAAAACGGCCAATAAATAAAGAACGTCGGGTTGCGCCTTCTTCTAGCGCTTTGGCGACCTTAAATAAACAATCATCACCATGCATGTAGCCATAATGCTCATTAAACGTTTTAAAATAGTCCACCTCAACCAGCATAACGGTAAACGCACTGCCATCAGCTTTTGCGATTTCTAATGCTGATTTCATCGCTTCATCTAGATATCTACGATTGGGCAACTCCGTTAAACCATCGATAGAGGCTAGCTTTTCTAGCAGATCATTTTTCTTTTTTATTGCTAAATGGTTTTTGATTCTGGCTTTTACAATCAAAGGGTTAAAGGGTTTAGTAATATAATCCACGGCCCCTAACTCCAAACCTCGTGCTTCATCTTTAAAGCTCACACTACCGGAGATCACGACAACGGGAATACCGTAAGTGCTCGCATCCTTTTTTAGGCACTCTAAAACAGAAAACCCAGCGCCGTCAGCCATTAACACATCTAAAATAATAAGGTCTGGTTTGCTTGCTTTTAGTTCATCAATACATAACTTAGTGTCAGTGCTATGGGATAACCGATGGCCATCACCTAATGTATTACTTAGGACCATCTTATTTATTGGGTCATCATCAATAATAAAAATGTGCTCAGCTTGCTGCATCTTATGACGCTACCTTTTTAGCTCGATAAAGCACACCACCTGTGAAAGTGCATTTGTTAACACATCCAAGTCAGTGCGATTTGCTATTGTTGTGATCGTTTTGCTTTGCGTTTCAAGGTCTTTCGCAACTTTCGCTAGTCGCTTAAAGCCCAGACCTGCTGCAGCGCCCTTAATTCCGTGTGCTAACTCGAATAATGCTGAACCTTGCTCTATTTCAGCAACCTGTTCTAGGTAATCATGGCAAAGTTTAGCAAATTTATCTAACATTGTTTGCAAAAACGTTTCATTTTGCATCATTTGTGATAAAGCAAACTCATAATCAAAAAAAGCTTCTTCTGTTTTATCTGACTGGAAAATATTACTTGCCAATGCCTTGCACGCCTGTGTGCTATTAATTGGTTTTACCAAATAATCATTCATGCCAACGGCTGTGGCTTTCGCCCGCTCTTCTTTGCTTGCATTGGCGGTCAAGGCAATAACGGGTAGCTCAGTTTCAGACCACACGGCTCTGATCTGCTTGGTCGCTTGATAGCCATCAATGTTTGGCATATGGATATCCATCAGGATGATGTCGGGTTGCAGTGAGCGACAAACTTCCTCAATATGTTCGGCGCTTTGTAGCCCTATGGTAGAAATACCATTCTGCTTCAACATATTTTCAGTAATATCTAAATTTAAGTTGTTATCGTCGACCACCAAGCAAAGCGCACCGGCAACCTGCATACACACGTTGTCGACGGTTTGCGTCATATGGGCAAATTCAGCAAGCCAAGTATAGGCTGATTGGTAAAACACACTTTGATTAAGCGCAATATGGTTACTTTGCTCAGGAAACTCCCCTTCACTATGCAGTAGTAATGCGGTATTTCCAGGTAGCGCATAAGCGGGGTCAAGCGCTGCTTCTGGTGGAATAACAACAATAGACTTGTCGAGCTGAGCATGCATCGCGTGCAATCGCTCAACAGATAAAGGTTCCGCAAGACCTGCAAAATAGCTTGGTAAGCTATGCGCTTCGGTGGTGAGACAGTAAACTTCTTTGTGACTATCCACGACTGGACAAGCGCCTTTATCTAGCACCAATTCGAAGAAAAAGCAGCTTCCTTCGTTCGGGGTTGAGTTAACCGCAATATCGCCACCTAAGAGTGCAACTTCTTGCTTCACAATCGCAAGCCCCAAACCAATGCCTTCGTGACGACGAGTGAAGCTTTCATCACCTTGGGTAAATGCATCAAAAAGGTGTTCAATTTCTTGCGATTTGATCCCAACTCCAGTGTCCCAAACAGCAAACTTTATGGTTTGTTTTGCAGCTCTATCATTAACTAACGTTACCTTCAAACCAACCTTACCTTGATTGGTATACTTTACAGCGTTACCAAGTAGGTTTACTAAGATTTGCTTTACCTTATCTTCATCACTGTACAGGTAAGGCCAAACTTGAGGGTCGACCTGTAACTCAAATTCCAAACCTTTTTGTATACATAAAGGCTTAATCAGTGATTCTATCGTGGTAAATACATGGCAGGTCTGAAATGTCTCGTATTGAATTGTGCCTTGATGACTTTCGACTTTAGCAAACTCTAAAATACTATTGAGCATGGTAAGCAGCTCGTTTGCAGCTCCAGAAAGCTGCTGCAATTTTTTATTCTGAACTCGAGTTAGTGACTCACTTTTGATCATATCCGCCAGACCTAATATGGCATTAATTGGCGTTCTAATTTCATGGCTGATATTCGCGATAAAGCGGCTTTTGGCAAGCGTTGCGCGCTCAGCATCTTGCTTTGCTAACAACAAACCGGTGATATTTTGAATATGGATCACGTAATACTTAGGGCGCTTATTTTTATCCCAAACTAAAGAAATACTCAATTGTAACCAGCGGTGCTTACCCGACTGTGAGATCATGTGTTCAACGACTTTCTTTTGCTCTTTTAATAGCCCAGCCAAGACAGGCTTTAGCTCTTGCCAGTTTTGTTCATCAAACAAGCGTTCCAGCTGCTTTTCTCCCGTATTCTTATCAAGTGACAAGTAACGTTTGGCAGCCTTGTTCATCTCCAAAATTTTACCGCTGATCGCAGCTAAAATCACGCCATTAGGTGCAAACTCAGTCGCAGCCCTAAAGTTTTCTTCAGAGTCTCTTAGGGCATTATATGCCTCTTGTGCGGCAGTAATATCTCTCGCAACCCCCAAACAACCGATGAGCTTTCCAGTTTCCGATTTCAATGGCGTGATTGTCAAAAAGTAGGTATTCGCCCCAAGGACAAAGTTAGTTGCCACTTGTTCTTGCGAGCGCTCCATCGCCGCTTCTTGCTCAAGTAATATGGTTAATCCAGATGTCACTTCAGGCTGGGTTTTCGCAACTAAATCCGACTTATCAACCCCCATAAACTCTTCAAACGCGCGATTACAGCCTATGAATGAACCGTCTATATTTTTGAAATAGATAATATCGGGCACAGAGTCAAGCACTGCATTTAGCAAAGCAGCTTGACGCTCTTTTGCCTCAAAGCTTTGCTTTAATGCCTGTTGTTTACGCTTAATTTCGTCGTCTAGTTCTTGATTATGTTGCTTAAGGGCATGCATTAAGCGCGATTTTTGCTCCACTACCTGCTTAATTTGTATAAACCAAGGTTGCCATTCTGAGGGGATGGGATAGTTTAAAGTGGCTTGTGGTGTATGCTCTTGCAAAGATAGATAATTCACAAAGTGCTTTAGAGGTCGGACAAATATTTGTCCGCTTAACCACACAATAGTCACAAAGGTAAAAAGAATAAAAAACAGTAATAGCGCAAGTTCGAGCAAGATCTCCCGCTGTAGCGGAGCGGCAAACTGCTCATAGCTTTCATGATAGTTTAAACTAATAGGCTCTTTGGCGGGTTTTGCAATAAAGTGTAGTCCGTACTGCCAAGGTGCTGATGAGTTTACAAGCCCATCGTGGTCGTGATCATAGCGCTCCCCCGCGATAATCTCATCACTTTGGTTTTTAAATTCCATCGTACCATCTAAGGAGCCGATGTTTAACAACCATCTATCAATAATATCGCTATCATAGATCATCAATACATGAGCGTTATCCACCGTTGATAGTTTCTTACCAAGCGCAAACATTTGTCTATCGAAAAACGCCACGGGTGGACCAACGACTATATTGCCCAAACTAAAGTCGGGTTCGAACTTACCTTGAACTAGCCGCGTGATAAAATGGCTGCTTGAGGCTTCTCGACGCTTAACATACGCAAAGCCGTCATCTTCTATGTATGCGACCGCATACAATCCACCTTGCAACGCGAGCGCGGCATCAAAAGCGGTATTAAGCGACAATACGGTTTGCCATCGTTTCGTGGCAAAAAGCGCTTCACTAACTTGCCCACGACCAACAATCTCTCCACCATTGTTTGGTAACGCATGATAATAATGTTCAGGGTGTTGCTCTATATCTTCTAACCACTCTGGTGGCTTTTGAAAAGAAATGGGCTGCGCTAGGTTAACGGCGATACTATCAAGAACGACATGTGCAGCATAAAACTCTTGTTTCAGCTGCTGAGAAACATATTCATACTGGCCAAAACGCACTTTGTACTGGCGTTCGAGTTTAATTTGATAGAGATGGTAAGCTAAGACGAGGACAAGTAGGATGGGTATTATTACCGCCACTAAAATTCCCTTTCGGTAACTTTTTAGTGGTAAAAATTCTTTTGTCGCATCCATTTACTGGCTCGTTCCCGTTTGCACACAGTGTTAGCAAAAGAGTAACGAGCCAGTCGGCTCAAGGCAAGTTATAAATTTTCTTCAGCAAAACTTGCCAAGCGGCTTCGTACTACACCGTTTAAGTTAATGGTAGCGCTACCTTCAAAGTCTTTAAAACGCTCGACAATATAGGTTAACCCTGATGTCACAGGGGTGAGATAATTACTATCAATCTGGGCGAGGTTTCCCGTACAAATCAATTTAGTCCCCTCACCGCAGCGAGTGATGATGGTTTTTAACTGTGATGCCGTTAAGTTTTGGCTCTCATCTAAAATAACGACCGCATTTTGAATACTTCGGCCACGCATAAAATTCACCGATTTGAACTGAATGTTCGCCTTTTCCATAATGTAGTTACGGCTAGTCACGG
Organism: Pseudoalteromonas sp. OANN1; assembly: GCF_024124685.1. Lineage (NCBI taxonomy): Bacteria > Pseudomonadati > Pseudomonadota > Gammaproteobacteria > Alteromonadales > Pseudoalteromonadaceae > Pseudoalteromonas > Pseudoalteromonas sp. OANN1. The sequence continues at coordinate 38,490 of NZ_JAMXSE010000008.1, read as the reverse complement.
GGCTTTCATCGTGTTTGTGGAGCACTTCTAAGGTATCTGTGATTGCCGCAAGCCAAGGGGCCATTTTCTCTTCTTCCGTACCCGGTAAAAAGCCGATGCTCTCTGCAATTTCAGGCGTATTTCGCGTCACAATTACCTTATCGTAAATTCCTTTTTCGATGATCATTTCAAGCGCACTGGCAAGCGCCAATAAGGTTTTTCCGCACCCTGCAGGCCCGGTTAGTATCACCAGTTCAATGTCAGTATCAAGTAGTGCATCCAGCGCCATACCTTGGTTGATATTTTTCGGTTTCACTCCCCATGCTTGACGGTGCATCAAACGTTCAACGCCTAAGTCTTTTAATCGAATGTGCTCAGAGTCATAACCCACAACCCGAGCTGCGAAGTGATTAGTATCGTCTATCAGATACTCATTACAGAACACATCAGGTACGAGTGATTTTGGCACATCATGAACCGTGTATCGTCCTTCCTGCTGCGTTTGACACTCACCAACATTCTGCCAAAAATCTCCTTCAACCTTTTTAAAGCCACTGGTTAACAGTGCAATGTCGTCAATTAGCTGATCGGTACGATAATCTTCAACATACTTGAGTCCAGCGCCCTTCGCTTTCAGTCGCATGTTAATGTCTTTGGTAACCAGCACCACTTTTTTGTCGCTGTACTGAGTTTGCAAATGTACCGCACAATTAATAATGCGGTGGTCATTTTCGTTGCCGGGTAACCCGGAGATGGAATCAGGAAACAGGTGATCGTTTACAATAATCAATTTACCTGAACTGGGCGTCCGGTGACTTTCAATCCTCAATGTTGGTAGCGCTACCCCCTCTAGCATTTGCTCTGGTGTTGCATCGCGAAGCACATCATCTAACCCACGAATGGCAACTCTTGCGTCTCGGCTCACGTCACTCTTTCGATCTTTAATGTGATCGAGTTCTTCAAGGACAGTCATCGGAATAACAACATCGTGTTCTTGGAAGGAAAGGTAAGCGAGTGGTTCATGGAGAAGTACGTTGGTGTCGAGCACGTACACTTTATGGTCTTTGTCTTGTTTTACCATAGCGCATTCCTGTTGTTTACAGATTATTATGCTATACCCAATACACAACGATGTGACTGATTATGTTTTGGGTATAGTTCAAGTTTAGTCTATTTGTCACAAAAGTCGCTTTTATGACAGTAGAAAATCCAACTTGCATATTGATAAAAAACAACTAGTTGGCGATTGCCATGCCAACTAGATAGAAAAAGCGCCAGCACTTGATAAATAAAGGCCTGAGTCACTGTTGTGTATTGAACAAACCGACATGAATAGGTAACATAGCCGCCTTTTTTCTGCATAGACGAGATAACCATGAATTTTTCCTTAGGTCAGCGCTGGATCAGTGATACGGAATCAGATTTGGGATTAGGTACAATAGTGGCACTTGAGGGGCGTCAAGTGACTATTTTATTTCCCGCTAGCGGAGAAAACCGTGTTTACTCAGTACAGGAAGCACCTGTAACTCGAGTTGTATTCAACCCAGGCGATGTGATCCGCCATGTTGAAGAGTGGGAACTACGTGTTGACAGCGTGGAAGAGCAAAATGGACTATTTTGCTATCATGGTACTCGAGTTGATAATGAAGAAGAGACTTCATTCAAAGAGACCTTTCTTGATCACTTCCTCAAGTTCAATAAACCTCAAGATCGTCTATTTGCAGGCCAAATCGACCGTTTTGATCGCTACACGCTGCGCTATCAAACTTGGCAACACCAGTTTGATAAAGAACAATCTCACCTTAAAGGGTTGATAGGTCAGCGCGCTAGCCTTATTCCGCACCAGCTTTATATTGCCGATGAAGTCGGTAAGCGCTTTGCACCTCGCGTACTTCTGTCTGATGAAGTAGGCCTAGGTAAAACCATTGAAGCGGGCATGATTTTACACCAGCAAATTCTCTCAGGTCGTGCCAACCGTGTGTTGATCGTGGTTCCAGAGAACTTACAACACCAATGGCTTGTAGAGATGCTACGCCGCTTTAACCTGCACTTTTCGATTTTTGACGAAGAGCGTTGTAGCGAAGCGTATGCAGATGCACCGAATGTATTCGAAACAGAGCAACTGGTACTGGTTAGCCTAGAGTTTATTACCAAAAAGCGCCGCTGGTTTGAACAAGCCACACTCGCTGATTGGGATCTACTGATTGTTGATGAAGCACACCACCTGACGGTCACAAAGGAAAAGCCAAGCACCGAATATCAACGTATTGCTGAGCTTTCTCAGGATATTCCTGGACTTATCTTGTTGACTGCAACACCTGACCAACTTGGTCACCGCAGTCACTTTGCGCGTTTACAGCTACTCGATCCAGACCGCTTCTACGACTACGACGCATTTGTTGAAGAAGAAAGTCATTATAAAGAGGTTGCAGAAGCCGCTAACAACTTACTACAAGATAAAAAGCTAGATGCAAAAGAAGAGCAAACACTTTGTACACTGCTAAAAGAAACCGATATTTCTGAGCTTCTAGCAAAGGCACAAAATGGCGATAGTGATGCCAAAGCAGAAATCTTGTCTATGCTATTAGACCGTCATGGTACTGGCCGTATTCTATTTAGAAATAGCCGCAGTGGCATTGATGGCTACCCAAGTCGTTTGTTACATCAATACCCAGTACCTTTACCTAAGCAATACAAAACAGCAATGTCGGTAATGGGTAACATTGGCGGTATTCAAAGCCCTGAATTTAATGCGATGCGTGCGTTATTTCCTGAAAAGATCTTCCAAGAGTTTGAAGGTGAGGGAAGCGGCTGGGCACAGTTCGACCCCCGCGTTGAGTGGTTAATTGCTAAATTGAAAGAGTTAAAGCATGAAAAAGTACTGCTTATTTGTGCCAAAGCAGAAACCGCAATTAGCCTTGAGCAAGTATTACGCGAACGCGAAGCCATTAAAGCTGCGGTATTCCACGAAGGCATGTCGATCATTGAGCGCGACCGCGCGGCAGCGTTTTTTGCTGATGAATATGATAGCGCGCAAGTATTACTCTGCTCTGAAATTGGCTCTGAAGGTCGTAACTTCCAGTTCTCACATCACTTGGTGCTATTTGACTTACCGCTTAACCCTGACTTACTTGAGCAACGTATTGGTCGTCTTGACCGCATTGGTCAAAAGCACGACATCAATATTCACGTGCCTTACTTTGAAAGTACCGCACAGGAAGTATTACTACGCTGGTATCACGAGGGCTTAGATGCATTCGAAACCACTAGCACCACAGGGCAAATGCTGTATAAGTCTTTTTCTGATGATTTGTTAGCGCTGATCGCTGAACACAACTGTGACGAAGACGAATTAGATCCTCTATTGGAACAAGCCGCAAAAGAAAATGCTCAGCTGCGCACAAAGATGGAGCAAGGTCGAGACCGCCTACTTGAGCTTCACTCAAGTGGTCAAGGTAAAACAGATAATATCGTTGCTGAACTTGAAGCACTTGATAACGATGTAATTTTACCTGCGTTTATGATTAATGTGTTTGATACTTTTGGTGTTAACCAAGAAGACAAAGGCGAGAATACGATTATTCTCAAGCCGACCGAGCACATGCTAAATCCTTCTTTCCCTTGTTTGAAAGACGATGGCATCACAGTGACTTTTGACCGTAACACCTCACTGTCACAAGAAGACGCGCATTTCATCAGCTGGGATCACCCAATGGTCAGCGGTGTAATGGATATGATCTGTAACGATGACTTTGGTTGTGCGTCAGTGGCACTGCTTAAAAACAACAAGTTACCTGTCGGTACTTTCTTCGTTGAAATGATCTTCGTTGCAGAAGCTTCTGCGCCTAAGTCTCTTCAAGTGGGCCGCTTTTTACCGCCTACACCAATTCGCGTCCTAATGGATAAAGGTGGCAATGACTTAGCCCAAAACGTTGCGTTTGACGCATTCAATCAACAGCTTTCTGCCGTTGGCAGACAAACAGGCAGTAAGCTGGTTAATGCCCTGCAAAGTGCTATTCACCCGCTTATTACTCAAGCTGGCGATATTGCACAGGCTCAACTTGAAAGCATTCAAGCCAATGCTATGGATAAAATGCTAAAGCAATTAGGTGATGAGCAAGGTCGTTTGCAAGCACTTAAAGCTATCAATCCGAACATCCGTGACGAAGAAGTTCAAGTATTTGATAAGCAAAGGGCTGAGCTGAGCACACACATTGAAAAAGCGCAGCTTAAGTTGGATGCGATTCGTTTAATTGTAGTTGCCAACCAGTAAACCTCCCACACTGAAAGAGAGCCGAGGCTCTCTTTCTCGCTACCGCTCACCTAGCAACTCATATATAATACGCGGCTTCGTTCTGTTCATGCTGAGGCAGCTGGTGTTACTAAATTACACTCCCCCCCTTTCTCCCTATCTTGATATTTTGTACCAAGATGAAGATATGTTGGTGCTCAACAAGCCAAGCGGATTACTCACCGTACCGGGTAAAGATCCGAAGCATTGGGACAGCGCTATCGCAAGAGTGAATTTTGTCTACCCTACGGCAAGAATTGTGCATCGCCTCGATATGGCAACATCCGGCGTGCTGTGCCTTGCGATGAATAAAGCAGCGCATCGCCATCTAAGTATTCAATTTCAAGACCGGTTAACCCACAAACACTATATCGCCCGTGTTCATGGCAAACTACAGCTGCAAACGGGTTCTGTTGATTTACCACTAGTGTGTGATTGGCCTAATCGCCCAAAGCAAATGGTTTGTCATGAGACCGGAAAACCTTCATTAACGCATTTTGAAGTCATGGAGTATGAATCGCAGGCAACACGCGTTAAGCTAACCCCCATTACAGGACGTTCTCATCAACTCAGAGTACATATGCTTTCGCTTGGACACGTTATCCTAGGTGATAGACTATACGCTACAGGAGAGGCGTTAACGGCGGCTTCACGTCTACAGTTGCATGCAGAGATGCTGCAAATTTCACATCCAAAAACTACTGAGATGATGACCTTTACCGCACCGGTTCCTTTCTAAGTAACCTGAGCTTCAGATAATTAATGCCTTTCTAGCAGCCAATTTTAGCGCTAACTGCGTTGAATTCACTTCCAATAGCCAGCTATTGGTGCGTAAATTCGCCTTGTTATCCCCAAAACTGTCTGGCTAGATAAGGGTATAATTTAATGTGGGCTTAAAAACAATGAGTTAGCTCATTCCTTATCCAAACCTCAGGTTAAATAGCGTTTACTCTGTTAGTTAGAAACGGTTTAGACACTGTGGCCTTCGAAAATTAAGCAAATTTAGCGTTGCCGGCTAACGCTCAGATTAACGTTTGATTAGTCACTAAACAAAGCGAGTAAAAAGCACGCGGTTAACACATAAATTGCATTACTATGGTTTCGTGATCGGCAGATGTTTTATATACTGTAATTGTTCCCTAGCTCGTAGGACAGCTGATTAAGTCCCTGAGCCGATAAATTTCGTTTAGGATAGCAGTTTGTTTACTATTGAGCATGCTCGGCATGTACCGAGAAGCCTACGGTAGGCTGTTGCTCTCCGCCTTGAACCTCAGGGTTCAAGGGCTGACATCGGCATCCGCGAAGCCGGGGAACAACCTTTCCCACTCTACGCATGTCATTGCCGTAGAATTAACTCGCTTTTACACATACTCAATAAACCACACCTCCAACTCGATACTATAAATTCGGCTACACGGTTAACGTCGCAAAGCAAAAGAAATCGCGAAATAGACGCTCGAAAAGAGTCGCGAGATAAACTCGCTGCTACGAAAGATTATTGTAAGCTATGCTCATATCTCAGTGTTTTAAATTACTATGAGTTAGTACCAACTCACTACAAGACATCTTTATATGAAAGGAAAAGCCATCAAAAACTTTCATTTTTATTGATAACCTTTTGTTCTATTCCATAGTCAAAGAATATTTTAGCGCAATCAACAAAACCTCTATAGTAGCGCGTTATTTTCATACATTTCGAAAGGTATTTTGATGTCTTTTGCTGTTATCGCCGCGTTGGTGGTTTTTATTGCCATACTTTTCGGTCTTTACCGCTTTCAACAGCGCTCCGAAACCCTGTCTCGAACAGTATTATTAGGCTTAGTTGCGGGTAGCCTATTTGGACTCGCCCTACAATTTGTTTTCTCCAGTGACTTAACCACTAAACAGACTGTACTAGATTGGGTTGCGATTGTTGGTAGCGGCTATGTCAACCTTCTAAAAATGGTCATTATGCCATTGGTCTTAGTTTCTATGATTGCCGCGGTCGTAAAATTAGATAATCAAGGCTCACTTGGAAAGATCTCATTTATCACCATCGCAATTTTAGTTTTTACCACGGCCATTGCGGCGCTTATTGGTATTTTTATCACTCAAGCATTTGGGTTAAGCGCTCAAGGCTTAGTTGAAGGTGCACGCGAAACTGCCAGAATAGCGATACTTGAAGAGCGTGCAACAACCGTTGCCGATTTAACCATTCCACAAATGCTGCTTAGCTTTGTACCAACCAATCCGTTTGCTGATTTAACTGGCGAGCGCTCGACCTCGATTATCGCCGTAGTGATTTTTGGTGTGTTAACTGGTATTGCTGCTCGTAGAGCCATCATGGAAGAGTCAGATTTAAGTAGCCCAATAAAAAATGCAGTTGAAGGCGCACAGGCCGTTGTACTGCGATTAGTACGTATGATCATCGCCCTCACACCTTACGGTGTAGCTGGCTTGATGGCCAAAGTGATCGCCACATCAAGCATGGCTGACATTATTAGCTTACTCGGTTTTATTATTGCCTCTTACGTTGCCATTTTACTGATGTTTTTGGTGCATGGTTTGCTCGTTACTTTGGTTGGTGAAAACCCAAAGCATTTCTTCCAAAAAATTTGGCCTGTTTTAACTTTTGCTTTCACCTCAAGAAGCTCCGCGGCAACCATCCCATTGAATGTTGAAGCGCAGATCCACAAGCTTAATGTTCCCCCTGCGATTGCAAACCTTTCTGCATCGTTTGGTGCGACAATCGGACAAAATGGCTGCGCTGGCATTTATCCTGCTATGCTTGCTGTAATGGTTGCGCCGACTGTAGGAATTGACCCGTTCGCACTCGACTTTATTGTCTCATTAGTCGCTATGGTTGCAATTAGCTCGTTTGGTATTGCGGGTGTTGGAGGTGGTGCCACTTTCGCGGCGTTGGTGGTACTGCCTGCGATGGGACTACCAGTGACAATTGCAGCGCTGCTTATTTCTATTGAGCCATTAATTGATATGGCAAGAACAGCACTCAATGTATCGGGCTCAATGACCGCAGGTACAGTGACAAGTCGCTTGTTAAAGCAAAAGCATACCAACAAAGCAATTTAGTGCTATAACAGCATAAGGGCCAGCTATTCTGGCCCTTCACTTCTAATCAATCACGAGCTTTGCAGTGCCAAGCCAAAAAGACAGCAAGGACTTCATTGAATCCACCAGCTCATGATATTGGGATGGTTTGGTCATATAAGAATTTGCCCCAAGCAAGTAACACTGTTTTATATCTATCTCTGAGTCCGATGTACTGAACATAATAACCGGAATATGCTTAAGGTTTGCAGCCCCTCGCATCTCAGCCAATACATCTTTACCGCTTTTTCGTGGCATATTTAAATCAAGAATAATAAGGCTAGGCAATAGTTCGGTGCTATTGAGTTTTTCAATCAACTCGACGCCATCACTTACAAATTGTAACTTAGCCTCCATCACACCGTTGTCTTCAAATGCATCACGGATTAATTCTTGGTCGTCGAAATCATCATCTGCAACCAAGATATAGTTTACAGAGTGAAGCTGTTTAATTAATTCATGATGATGACCCATACACACTCTCCTTAAACTCGCATTAAACCTCGAGTTTGTATGCTGATATCAGAACCGCATCAATGGCTCTACAGCTAAGTTAAATCGCTTGCGCTGAAATCGGCAAGCTAAAATAGAAAGTAGAACCTTGCCCCACTTCCGTTTCGACCCATATGCGACCATGATGTCTTTCGACGATTTTTTTACAAATAGCAAGCCCAAGCCCAGTACCGGCATATGCGCTACGACCATGTAATCTTTCAAAAAGATTGAAGATCTGCTCACTAAATTCGGGATCAAAACCAATCCCGTTATCCTTAACGGCAACAATCAGTTCATTTGCTTTACGTTCGCTGCTAATCGAGACCCTCGGCGCTCTTTCTGGCGCACTAAACTTAATCCCATTATTAATTAAGTTTAGCAGCACACGCTGCAACTGCCTGCGATCTCCAAATACGTCGCCAAGCCCCGTGGTATCCACTTGTGCGTTTGATTCTTTAATAACTAACTCAAGATCCAGTAAGGTTTCAGCTAACGCATTATCGCCATCAAATGATTTAAATGACTCACCTTTACGATCAATCCGTGAAAAGCTTAGTAATCCTTTGATCAACTTTTGCATTCGCTCCGCAGAATCCATCATACGCTTAAGGTAGGACGCATGTCTTTCATTTAGTCCCTCTGCAGAACATTGGATCCGATCACCGAACATTTGGATTTTTCTAAGCGGCTCTTGTAGATCATGGGATGCTAAAAAGGCAAAACGCTCCAGCTCTTGATTCGACTCATGTGCTTTCTCAAGTGCTATCGTCAGTAATTGCTCAGCAGTGCGACGCGAAGTGATCTCATTTTCCAACGCTTCGGTACGCTTGGTAACTTTTTGCTCTAGAATTGCATTAAGCTTTTTATATCGCTCAGATTTAGCCAGCACATAATTAACCAAGGTATTACGAAACTTCAATGCACAACTTACTTCGGCTTCCGTCCAAGGGTGAGATTTGCACTTCACATTCTCGACCCACAACTTAAACGAACTACGCGGCATTAAACGGTGGCTACCATCATCCAAAAACTCAATGGATTTTTCAGGCTTCCCTCCCCAATTTTTGGTTTGAATAACTTCCTTTCTAAACCACATGATGAAATGATTAGCATCCGCTGAAAGTGGCATCAATAGCACCCCACTCGCAGTTTTCGCAAAGGCTTTAAATGTTTCGTTAAGCTCACCTAAATTATGGCAATAAAAAATGGAGTCATCGCCAAGTTGATGCTCTGCAAGCCAACGGTAAATACTCTCAATATCCGCTTTTGCGGGAGTTTGCCCGTAGCACTCCAAATCATTCTCAACGCGCCACGCGACACCTGTAGCTTTCATCATCTCTTGTAGTGCCGCGGACTCGTAACGTAGCCCATCAACAAAAAAGATTTCTTTTGCCATGCGCTCTGTGACGGAGGAGCTCAATGTCAGTGCATTAGCTTCTGCCATTGCTTCTAAGGATGAGGTTTTGAGAGAGATCAGATAAGACAACATCAACCCCATATACTGGGCGACTTCACGAGTGTTAAATGGAACTATGTGCTTTTCGTAGTGGTGGCAGGCAATCAGTCCCCATAATTTACCAGCAACAATAATACTGATAGACATGGTTGCCTGAACGCCCATATTGCGTAAATACTGGCAATGAATAGGCGAAACACTACGTAAAATACAGGCGCTTAAATCAATCGCCCTGTCTTGCGGATAAAGCGGTGAGTTTTCGCCATCAACATCGGCAAGCAAGCGGATCGGATTTCTTAGATACAGTGCTCTTGCTTGTTTTGGAATATCAGACTCGGGAAAATGCTGATGTAAAAAGGAGTTAAGTCCACTGCGCTTAGCTTCTGCAACCACCTCACCATTATATTCATGGTCAAATTTATACAGCATCACTCTGTCAAACCGCGTTAATTCTCTAATTTCTTCCACAGCCATCTCGAACGAAGCCTGTAACGACTGAGAATCCACCATACTAGACAACGAATGCTTCATAAGGTGTTGCATTGAATGATTGATTTCAACGTCATGCGCCGTGTTTTGCTCAAGTTCTAAAATGAGCCCTGCTTCGTTTTGACTAGCGACTACGGAGAATTCAACGCATGTTGAGTCCTCAGTTTTTATGCTGGCTGTCATCGGATTCAAACGATGGATATCAGAGGACTTACAGTTGCAGGCAAGCAACTCAGAAAATGGAGACGCAAAAATCGTTTCAGCATGAGTATTGACCAAAGCACTAGGCTCAAGTCCTACAAGTGCGGCAAAGTTTTCGCTAAAATAGCGTAGTGTTAATGTGTTGGTGTCGAATAGCAATAAATAGCCATGCGGCTGAATTGAACCTGGAATATGAATTGGCTCTTTATGACAGTTGTCTAATGTTGCTTCGAACTTCTCCACCTTTTGTACACCTTTTTCCTTAGTTTACCTCGCAGTCTCATCCTATCATGGATCCCTACCTAGTATGCAAGCAACAGAGTAAGTAAGCACTCGGTTCACAAAGCAATTAAATGCGATTAGACTTAAGCTATTAGGAAGTAAAAAAGTAAGTGTATGATGACAACCACAGTAAAGTGTCCAACCTGCCAACAGGCTGTTGAATGGTCTGATAAAAGCCCATTTCGCCCGTTTTGCTCAAAACGCTGTCAATTAATTGATTTAGGTGATTGGTCTGACGAATCAAATACGATTTCAACACCGATGAAAAGCGGTGAGCTCACGCCTCAAGATGCGGAAAGTTTGATTGAAGATATAGAAGCGATGCTGGCAAAAAACGACGACAGCTTTTTTAAAGAATAAACCTGTGGGCCGATTTCCTCGGCCTTTTCCTCTCATTAGCAACTTGTTTGGCAAGACAAACAATTCAAACTCAGCAGCTTGTACTAGCGCTCTATTTCCGTTTGATCTTGTTCCGTCTTTTGCTCTGTGTTTCTCACCTCATTTTGATAAGTTTTAGCTATATGCCCCGCCCCTTCCAAAATATCACTTAATTGGATCCGGCAAATTTCCGACAATTTAATTAAGGTACCTAAGCGAAATGAGCTTGTTCCGTTCAGGTAATCGTCTAGTGTGGTGAGACCTATTCCGAGCTTCTGGCTAATGGTTTTTTTAGTATAGCCTTTACGCTTTTTGAGTTCTTTTAGCAGTTCTCGGATCCTAAGTGTCACCTCGTATTCTTCAGGTGTCTGCATGTCTCCCTCAGTGATACCTAGTAACAAACAGCCAACAACAAAGAATACCCTTAGTTACTCTGAAGAAAACAAAAGTTATTGGAAAGTTTGTGCGCGTAAATTAAGAATTTTTCAATTCAACACTATTTCAAAGAGTTGTCCGCAGACTCGCAAGATGCACTCTTAATCGAAAAGTACCACAACGAAAACATGTTATCAACATGTAACTTAAATCAGTACAAACAGTTGTAATATTTTGTACACTAATCCCAATTGGCCACTACTCTTGGTCAATTTGGAGTACCAGCTCTCACTATTCAAAAGTGATTGGCAAGAAATGATAAAGCCCTTACCGGAAAGGTTAGGGCTAAGTTGGAGAGAAACATCGAGACTTAATCTGCTTTTTTATGGCTTTTGTGACTACGACGTGATTTAAGTGCTTGGAGCTTATCGCGCTGCTCTTCATTCAATACATGGAATACTTTGTGGCGAGTTTCCATTGAAAGTAGTGCCCACGCTTGCTTTTTATCTTGGCCTTTTTCCAGTAAAAGTTGCGCTTGCACCTTATCAAAGGTTGGCGCTGCCATAAGTGCTTTCATTTCCTCACGATAAGCTGAATGTGCTTCTTTCCCGCTTTCTTTTAGCGCTTTTTTTGCAGTTTTGTAATCTGCGTAAATTGTCTTTAGTTGGCCTTGCTGCGCTTCTGTCAACTCTAATAACTTCTGGCCTTTATCTGATAGTAGCAACCTTGCTGAATGCTCAAGCTGCCCGCCCATAGATCCCGCGTTTGCAGTGAAGCTGAAAGTCGATACGCCAAGTGCTGTAACTAATGCTAAAGTAGATAGTAATTTCATGGTATTGGCTCCTTGTTCGCCATTGCTTTGTCACTTCCAAATTTAGCAAGCACAAAGAAAAGGAACGTCAGACAGAGGTAAAGTTTTGTCAGTGCTTTGCAAAAAAAAGCAAAGGCAATTTACATAAGGCGTTGAAGTAAGGTGTAATATGCTAGCGCCGAACTATTCAGGCCAACGCCAATCAACAATGCTGGACTAAGTATGACAATGAAACATTCCATTTTACTTATTGATGACGACCAAGAACTTTGCGGCCTGTTAACAGAATACTTTACTGCAGAAGGCTTTGAAGTGGCGATGGCCCACACAGGAACTGAAGGTCTACAGCTGGCATTAAAGCAAAATTTCGACCTGATATTATTAGACGTAATGCTTCCCGAAATGGATGGTTTTGAAGTACTAAAAGCGTTACGTGTCCAGAAGATGACACCCGTTATTATGCTAACAGCAAAAGGCGATGACTTTGACCGCATCTTTGGTTTGGAACTAGGTGCTGACGATTATATTCCAAAACCATTTAACCACCGCGAGCTACTCGCGCGCGTTAAAGCCATTACCCGTCGCGTCGATCATTATAAGCAACACAGCCCGGATGATACCTTTACTATCCATCAGCTGCGTTTAGATGTAGCTTCAAGAAGTGCTACTGTTAATGGCGAGGTGCTGTCACTGACGGGCACCGAATACGAGGTGTTACTCTTGCTGGTCAGAACCGCAGGAGAAGTGGTCGACAAGCAGACTATTTCGCGACAAGTACTAGGCCGGCCACTTGTGCCTTATGATCGCTCTATCGATATGCATGTCTCTAACGTTCGCAAGAAAATTGCCGCATTAAGTGAGCACACTTATATCAAAACGATCCGCGGCGCTGGCTATATATTTCTAAAGGCATAATGAATGAAGCGGTACTTACTTGTTAAGGTTTTTGCCTGGTTTTGGCTCACTATCATTGCCACTATGTTGTTGTTGCTTGGGATCAGCATGCTACAACCTGATGTTGTAGAAACTCACCGTATCTCAAAACCCATGCTGCAAAATCTAAAACAATTAGAGCAAGCGCTTATACGCGCAAGCGAGCGTCCTAATTTTGAGTTGAATAAGGTCGCCAAACTGCGTAAAAGAAAAGCGCGAAATATCTACTTGAGCCACCGCGATGCCGAAAAAAGCGTTGCCGCCGATCCCAATATAAAAACGCTGAATTTAGATTTACTCAGTTTTACCGAAGATGCCAAACCGGCCGCTATTTTTACCCCAGAGTACAAGGCTTTTGGCCCCCTAGAACTTACACTTCAAGGTGAAAGTTATCGTCTTTATTTAATTTTTGAAAACCATACCCCAAGTGCGCTCATCAAATTAAGAACTCTACCGCTTTGGGTAAAAATCGCGGTGGTGCTAGGCGCAAGCTTATTACTGTGTTTTTGGTTTACTCGAGATCTATTGTCGCCAATTAAAGAGCTACAAAAAGCTGCTGCAAAACTTTCTCGTGGAGAATTGTCGAGCAGAGCCAATATAAATACCAAGCGCCAAGATGAACTCGGTCAACTGGGTCATGATTTTAACTTAATGGCAGATAAGTTAGAGTCTTTAGTTAATAATCAAAAGCGCTTGCTTGCTGATATATCCCATGAACTACGCTCACCGCTCACCCGCTTACAAATGGCCACAGGCCTCGCTGCCGGTCATGCCACAGCGCAAAGCCAAAGTTATATCGAGCGCATTGAGCGTGAAGCTCAGTTAGTTGAAAATATGCTCAGTGATATTTTGCATTTATCTAAGCTCGAAGCGGATCAAGTGCCAATCGATATGCAGATAATTAAGCTCAATGAACTGCTCGACCCGATATTGGAAGATGCACTGTTTGAAGCACAACAATTAGGGAAAAACCTTATCGTCACAGCACTACCCGAGGCAACACTTTATGGCGACCCAATGCTACTTAACCGCGCATTCGAAAACATTATTCGTAACGCGATCAAGTATGCGACTAGCCTTATTAATGTCGATATTGAGAGTGATGGTAATCAGTTGCTATGCACTATCAGTGATGATGGTAAAGGCGTAAGTGAAGATATGCTCGACAAGCTTTGTATTCCATTTTTCAGAGTATCGAGCGCACGTACGCCAAGCAAAAATCAAATGGGCGGGTTTGGGCTGGGTCTTGCCATTGCGCAGCACGCGTTAAAAGTACATGACGCTCATATCGAATTTAGTAATAATGTTGGTTTGCAAGTCAGCATTCGAATTCCATTACACAGGTAGCCATGTTTTATAGCCAAAGTCAGCAACTTGAATCACATCTTCCGGAAATTGATAAGCACTGGCAAGGCTGCCAAAATGGCTTTTTTGATACCCCTCATGGTAGGCTATTTTACGCCTACCACATTCCAAAAAAGGCAACCTTCAGCCTGGTATTGGTTAATGGTCGTATTGAATCTGCTCATAAATACAGAGAATTGCTGTGGGAGTTTGCGCAAAACAACATAGCGGTATTTACCTATGACCATCCAGGACAAGGCTACTCGCCGCGATTACTTAAAGACAAGCAAATCGGCTATGTTAGGCGCTTTGAAGATTATGCAGCAACACTGCACTGCTTTATGGATCAAATCGTTGCCAAGCAAAATACCTTGCCACTTTTTATATTGGCGCATTCAATGGGTGGCGCCATTACCTGCGACTATTTATCGTTATTTTCGCCTCACAACATAGAGGGAGTCTATTTATCAGCCCCGATGCTTGGGATCAATACGACTCCCTACCCGGCTTGGTTTGCCGAGGGGCTGGCAGGCGCAGCTTGTTTATTTGGGCTTGGTAAGCATTATGCACTGGGACAGGTGCACTACCACAATAAACCTTTTCAAGATAATGACCTTACTGATTGTCCAATTAGATATGCGCTTTTTAGAGGTTTGTACGATCAATTTCCCGAGCTACAACTCGGTGGTGTCAGCTTTGCTTGGTTATACACGGCGCTACATAAATGCCGCTCGTTTCAAGATATTAAGCTAGATCTGCCAATCCGTATCGCGACAGCCAGTGAAGACAGCATTGTTGATAATCAGGCACAAGTACACTTTGCCGCGCACAGAGACAATGTGACAGTTACAGAGTTTATCGGGAAACATGAACTACTTTGCGAGCAAGATAATACCCGCAAAGCCGTGTTAGATGATTTTTATGCGTTTACAGTCGAGCTACTTAGCGCTAAAGAAACTGGGTCTTGATGGATGAGTACGTCCATCTCACAATCAAACTCTTCTTTAATGCTAGCAACCACCTCATCCGCAACTTGATGCGCTCGCATCAGCGGCATATCGTCATCAAGCTCTAGATGCAGTTGAATAAATTTGATTTTGCCACCTTGCCTGGTACGCAAATCATGTACTCCGTAAACGTCCTCATGACTCGACGCAATAAGTATGATCTGTGCTTTTTCTTCGTCTGGCAGCTCTTTATCCATTAAGTGCGCAGCACTTTCCTTGGCAATATCCCAACTGTTATAAAGTAAATACATCGCCACCAAAATACCAAAAATCGGATCGGCGTAACCTACGCCGTAAAAGTTAAGCAATACCGCTAGGAGCACCGCGAGGTTTAATAAAATATCGCCCTTATAATGTAACGAGTCGGCCTTAATGGCGATGGACTGCGTGCGTTTAACGACTTGATACTGCACCGCAACCACCAACAAAGTACAAACTATCGCAAATAAACTCACCCACACACCAAACAATGAATGTGGAATGTGGGTTGGATTGATAATGCGCTCTACACCATGAAAAGCCAATAAACTCGCAGAACCCGCGATAAAGGCCGCTTGTCCAAGCCCAGCTAATGCTTCAGCCTTTCCATGACCAAATCGATGATCATCATCCGCAGGACGCAGTGCGTAGCTCAGTACAAAGAAATTCATTAAAGAGGCGCTAATATCAAGCAGTGAATCAGTTAAAGAGCCGAGCATAGCGGCACTCCCTGAAGACAGCCAAGCCCAACACTTAGCTGCGATCATCAATCCCACCATTATGATGGTAAAGACACTTGAAAACCTAACCCAAAACTCATAACTGCGATCCACTGGCACCTCATTTTTTCATGTTATTTAATCTGACGCTTGGATAACTGAAATTCTAATTAGTCGTCAAACCACTCGCAAAATGCTACGGCATCGCGATGCTGCTATATTACAGGGTAATGCTTTGAAATGAAAAACAGATTACGGTTGTATAGTTTTTCACAAGAGTCGTACTTTAAAAACTGGGTATACCTTTCACTCTATCAAGCGCAGCACATATAAATATCGACAAGTATCAGCTATACTGCCGGGCAAAATTTAATTGAGGCCTATCATGTTAGATATCGTTTTATACCAACCCGAGATCCCGCCTAATACAGGCAATATTATTCGTTTGTGTGCCAATACAGGATATTCACTACACCTGATAGAGCCGCTAGGATTTGAGTGGGATGATAAACGGGTAAGACGTGCCGGCCTTGATTATCATGAATTTAGCGAAGTAGAGCGCCACCCAAACTTTGAAGCATACTTAGCCAAACGAAACCCAAAGCGAGTATTTGCTTGTACAACAAAAGGTACCAAGTACCATCATGAAGTTGCCTATGAAGCTGGTGACTGTCTACTGTTTGGCCCTGAAACTCGTGGTTTGCCAGAAGACATTATTTTTTCACTGCCTGAGCCGCAACGAGTCCGTATTCCAATGCGCCCCGATAGCCGCAGTATGAACCTATCTAATGCTGTTTCCGTTTTTGTCTATGAGTCTTGGCGACAACTTGGGTTTGCTGGCGCAAAGTAAAAATTGCTCCTAGCTTCTGCTGCATAGGGGCAAACTTGAGGCACAAAAAAGGCGCCTTACGACGCCTTGCTAACTTTAATTTACATTAACTATAGGGATTCTTTTAAATTTCTGCGTGGTGCAGAATCGTACCAACAATATCACTGAATTTATTTGCCGGTTTCATTGAGTTTACTGCACGTCCACAGGCTTTCATCATATCGATTAGGTCAAAATAACCAACTGGATGCTGAGTCACTTCATCAATAACAAGTAAAAACTCAAAGCCACCTTCTTCCATTGTTTTTAGCACATTGCCAACCACAGTTTGGCTAGTTTGTTTTAAGGTGATTTGACGAAGATCTGATAGTGGGATCATGACATCATTGACGTTTAAATCACGTCTTGTACAACCACGTCTTTCTGCAATACTCAACACGTAGCGACTGCCAATTCTTGCATTAGAGATCATACCAACAAGCTTTTCTTTGCTATCAACGACAAAGCTTGCTCTGCGGTGTGTTTTGTCTAGTACTAACGTAGCTTCATCTATGCTACTGTTTTCATCAATATGTTGCATTGGTGCCAAATGTAAATTGTGCATTAGGCAATGTGCTGGCGCTTGCTCTAGGTTGTCAGTGTTACAAGCTGGGAAGTTATTTTCAGCAAGTTCATAATTTGCAACAGGTTGAGTTTTCAATACTGTGTAAGTGTTCATAGATCACCTCTATCTTTAAAATTAATTAAGCACGGAAAAGGACTAAATTAATTTGCGACAGGTGGTGCTCTAATAGACTCGCATACTGAGTTTGAATAAGAATAGGTGGGTTGTGATTGCGCTATGATAAAGCTACTAGCAACCACGAAACGATGAGTTGTTGATACAACGCAATCATCTAAGTCAGGGCTGGAGTTAGAATTGTCTAGGTCGACAACGATAGGCGCGATTGAAAGCGTGGTATCACATTTAGCAGCATCGGCCGTTGACACTGTCAACAGACTCAACATACAAAATGTAATCATCCAACGAACTAACCGCATAGTATTCTCACTTCTACTGCCTTACTTTGAGTGTATGGGCAGTTTCTTGCGTTTACAAGTATTATTTCTAATCTATTTACTAAGCTTCTAAATATACTAAGGTTAATTTTCATACACACTCAGGCACTGTGTGAGCTGAGATGAATTGTTACTAATCTCCTATTTGTAGCCCGCCGTTTAGCGTTATACTAACGCCAACATTTTTGATATGTGTCTTAAATCAAAAGAATTAAACCATACCAATTTTCTTAATTAAGGTGATCTACTTTGAGGCGAGAAAATCTTGTCGATAACCAGGTGAAAATTTTGCTATTTAGTTGTTCTAAATGAGAAATTTTTAACGCAGTTAGCGTCAGATTTGCTCCTTCAAATTGAGCAAGTATTAAGACTAATTGGTATTACAACACGAGGTGTACAGTGCAACTATCACGCGGTATCGAGTACTTTATTGCCGGCTTTTCTTTGATCACCCAAAAAGGGTTAAAACGTTTTGTATTTATTCCTTTAACAATCAATGTACTGCTATTTGGTGCATCACTCTTTTTTCTTTACGACTGGCTGACTCAAGGATTTACTTATCTCAACGGATTATTACCAGATTGGCTCAGTTGGCTGGAATGGCTAATGTGGCCAATTGCTATCTTAGTGATACTTTTCAGTTATAGTATGATTTTCACGGTGATAACCAACTTTATTGCCGCGCCTTTCAATGGCTTACTCTCCGAAAAAGTGGAACTTTACCTGACCAACCAACACATCAATGATGATAAGCTAATTGATACCATAAAAGATGTGCCGCGAATGTTGGGTAGAGAATGGACCAAACTCTGCTATTACCTTCCACGTGCACTTGGCTTTTTCATCTTACTTTGGATACTGCCTATCGTTGGGCAAATTTTATGGATTATGTTTACGTGTTGGATGTACAGTGTGCAATATAATGATTACCCGTTTGATAACCATAAAATTCATTTCAAGCAAATGAAAGACGATTTGAAGAGTAAACAAGGGCTGTCTTATGGCTTTGGCTTTGCGGTGTTTGTACTGACCTCAATCCCATTTGTTAACCTCATCGTGATGCCCGTTGCCGTTTGTGGCGCCACTAAGTTGTGGGTAGAGAACTATCGTCAGCAATATCGGTAAGATGCTCGTATGACTGACATCTAGCTGTCAAAAACTCATGCTTTACTTACTTTTTTGCAAGTATTCAGCGGAGTCGCTATGCGCCTAACATTAGGCCTTATCTGGTTAACGGTATTTTTAACGGGGTGCCAGGCAACAAAACAGTTTGATGTCGGTACACGGCCTCAATTTTTAGTCTCGCAGCTTCCAGATGGTGAGCTTAAAGAAAAGCTTGCAAGCTGTTTAGATAAACCAATCAAGCGCACACGTTTTTCCATAGGACATCGCGGTGCGCCACTTTTCTATCCTGAGCACACCAAAGAATCATATATAGCCGCCGCAAAAATGGGAGCAGGCACGCTCGAATGTGATGTTACTTTTACGAAAGATAAGACCTTAGTTTGCCGCCATGCACAATGTGACTTACACGCAACGACAGATATCTTACTAAAACCCCAGCTTGCGGCTAAATGTAAAAAGCCTCTCACACCAGCCAATCCAGACACGAATGAGCCCGCTTTTGCAGAGTGTTGTACCTCAGATCTCACATTAGCGGAGTTTAAACAGCTAACCGGTAAAATGGATGGCGTAAATAATAAAGCCACAACTGCCGCCGAATACGTAAAAGGCACACCGAATTGGCGTACAGATCTTTATGCAAGTTCTGGTACATTAATGACCCACAGTGAAAGCATTATTTTATTCAAGCAGCTGGGTGTAAATATGACTCCTGAGTTAAAAGCGCCAGAAGTGCCAATGCCCTTTAATGGGTTAAGCCAAAGTCAGCTCGCGCAAAAAATGTTGGACGAATATGCTGAGCACAATGTCCCCCCATCTCAAGTTTTTCCACAATCCTTTTCGTACCAAGATATTCAGTACTGGATAAAGCATGTACCAGAGTTTGCAAACCATGCCGTATTTCTGGATGGTAGAGAAGCTGGCGAGCATTTTGATATTAACAAACCAAGTACTTGGCAACCGTCAATGGAAGACTTAGTCAAAAATAAGGTAAAAATTATCGCTCCACCAATTTGGATGTTAATTAGCGAAGATAAAAACGGCGATATCATTCCGTCGCAGTACGCCCTAGCCGCTAAACGTGCAGGATTAAAAATAGTTGCTTGGTCTTTAGAGCGCTCAGGCCCTTTAGCGAACGGCGGCGGTTGGTATTATCAATCTGTAAAAAACGCAGTTAAGCATGATGGCGATATACTTAGGGTGTTGGACATATTGGCAAAGCAAGTTGGCGTAGTTGCTGTATTTAGTGACTGGCCTGCGACTACCAGCTTTTACGCCAGCTGCATGGGAATTGAGTGATAGGCTAATAAGAGTTGTAGCTTAGTGTAGGTAGAATCCCGCACTAAGTTATGATTTGCAAATACCAGAAAGCAAAAAGCCTCGCGATTGCGAGGCTTTTTAAAGGATGGTGCCCAGAGGCGGAATCGAACCACCGACACGAGGATTTTCAATCCTCTGCTCTACCGACTGAGCTATCTGGGCAAATCTTTTTTAGTATCTGAATAACTTACTAACTAAGCTATCCAGAAAACACAGGCTAACGCCTAAATAAAGTGGTGCCGACTATCCGAGTCGAACGGATGACCTACTGATTACAAGTCAGTTGCTCTACCAACTGAGCTAAGTCGGCACACTAAATTATTGGTGCCCAGAGGCGGAATCGAACCACCGACACGAGGATTTTCAATCCTCTGCTCTACCGACTGAGCTATCTGGGCAAATCTTTTTTAGTATCTGAATCCTAAAAGGGATTTTCAATACAACTCCAAGCAGCTCTACCGAATGAGCTATCTGGGCAAATCTTTTTTATTCTCTAAATAACTTAATAACTAAGCTATCTATAATACACAGGCTGACGCCTAAATTAAATGGTGCCGACTATCCGAGTCGAACGGATGACCTACTGATTACAAGTCAGTTGCTCTACCAACTGAGCTAAGTCGGCACACTAATTCGTGTACCATGCAGTTTCTGCATGCACCACATTGCTAATGCAATGATTTTAATCTGGTGCCCAGAGGCGGAATCGAACCACCGACACGAGGATTTTCAATCCTCTGCTCTACCGACTGAGCTATCTGGGCGTGCGGCGTATTAAACGGGTTTTGCGGTTCTAAGTCAACCCTTTTTTTAAATACATTTATCGTTTGCACAGTTTTCAGACAAAGCGGTTAAAATACCGCTTTTTCGCTGAAAAAACACCCGGCTAACCATGTTTTACTGTATTTAACGGCTGATATCTATGAAGCAGGCAAACCACTTTAGACCTACAACAAAGAAAAAGGCACCACTTAAGAGAAATATGTGCTTAAAGGAATAAAATAGAATGGCGATACATATTCTATCTCATTCCTATAGCGAAGCTCGGCAACAAGGTTTATCAATCCTGTTTAGAGATTGTCTTTATGTTGCGCTTCAAATCTTTGTTGCATGACCAGTATCGCTTTTTCTACCGCTTGCTTTGCATTACTCGTATCGCCGTTTGTTACCGCTAATATCGCTATGTTCTTTTCTGGCAACACTAAGTTGTCTAGATAGAAGGTCCCAGTAAAGCCATTGTGATGAAAGCTACTGTTGTTTGGAGTAAGGATCCAGCCTAAGCCATACTCTGGGCTAACCGGTGTGAGCAGTCGCGTATATGAATTAGCACCAATCAAATTATCACCACCTCTGGCGCCCGCGAGATAAGCACGTAAATAGTATGACAGATCGGTCAAGGTCGTACTGACTAACCCAGCAGGTCCAACAACGTTTGGTAGATCGACCCTATCGGCCGGTGTTATTGGATGCCATTGCCCTTCTCGCATCTGATGACCACTCGGCTGTCCTTCTGGATTTCCATAGCTAGCAGGCCCAAATCCAATATTTTCCATTCCAAGAGGAATGAATACCTCTTGCTTCACTAACGCTTCCCATGATTGCCCTGTCACACGCTCCAACATATGCCCTGCAACAACATAACCTGCATTGCTATATAGATAGGTTCCGTAAGTCACTTCTGGTTGCGTCGTTAACACCTCTTGAGTCCACGCATATCTTTGCTCGACCATCCCACGTTGATCTAAATGCCACTTACCAGAATACATGGAGTCAAGATCACGCTTTAAGCCTGAAGTCATCGAAAGCAGTGCCGTTAATGTAACAGACTCAAATTCAGGGTTAATTTTTCCGATTAACTCAGGAAAAACATCACTCACCCGACTGTCAAATCGAATTAACCCCTGCTCAACCAAGCGAGCAGCTACGGTTGCTGTCATGGATTTACTGAACGAACCAATCGACCACTTATCAAGTTTGGTGACCAGAGCTTGCCCTGTGCTCACTCGCACACCAGCTACATCAAGCTCAATCAACTCATCCCCATAAACGATAAATCCGCCAAGTGCGGGCATAGCAAACTCAGCTCGGATTGCTTCCAGTTGTTCGTTGAGTAGCCCGTCTCCCACCTTGCCATAGCGCGGCGGAGTGACGGCTACGTCTTCGCTAGCGCTATTTTCAATAGCAATAGAATTGTCACTGTTATTACAGCCAGTTAGTAAGGCGCAGCCCAGCAGTGTGATAAGCCAACCAAACGCCAGCCGACTTTGACGTAGAAACATGAGATATCCTTATAAGTATTAGGTTGAACGAATACTACTTTATAAAAACGTTACGTAAAATTTAATTTTTATTAAAGTTTAATGCTTTACACATCGCAGGCGTGGTTAAAATTATCGAGATAACAACCTGATTATTTTAAGATTTAAAACAATCAAGTGTTCTCAGTGTATTGCCACTATTGATTGAAAAACGAGAGGTAAAAACTTGCCGAAGGTGATAGGATTGCTACAACTAATAAGTATAAATAATTCTTTCAGGATTAAGCATGCCAAATAGCGCGAATACCAATGCAAATGGACGGATACTTTTTTTATTTATCGCAATACTGATTGTTGGACTATGTAGCGCCGCAGGTGCTTATCTACTACCAAAGCAAGCTGACGTCCCTACCGCACCAACCGTGAACCTACAACAACAAGCAACAACGGTTGCAACTCCCCTTGCTAAGGTGGTCACACAACACGGTTTTGACAGTGCCAAACAGATCGTATCCGCATTATTAGCATCTAACGAGCATTTGGGCGCCTATTTGTACGTCAATACGGGGATGGGGCAACCAAACCTGGTATTTCAACAAAGTGCAGGAGAGCAAATCATTGCACTGAATCGCGAAGAGTCCTATAACAAAGACACAATGCAGGTTTACCACATGCCACTGCGACTAGATGAGCAAAACGTTGGTGAACTCATTTTGACTTATACCCCCCCCGTTGCTACTACATCATCAGGCGATCCATTCATTGCCTATATACTGCTCGCTGCCGCTATTATTTGCGCCTTGATGATTGTTGTAATTGCGGCTCGTCGGCTTTCTGGCGCATCAAGTAACGATACTGAAGAGCTTATCTCAGAAATCAATCATCTAACGATGGATAAAAACTACAAGTCGACTGTTGGTACTTATTATAGTGGCGGTCTGGCTGAGATTGCTGAAGCAATAAATGCGCTGTTAAAGCAAGTGCAATCATCCATAGAATCCGATCAAGCAACGCAAAATGAGTTAAAACAGCTTCAAGAAAGTCTCGAAACTGAAGTTCAAGCCCGCACGCTGGCGCTAGAAAAAGCGATTTTAAATGCGGAGCGTGCTAGTGATGCTAAAACCACTTTCTTAGCCACCATGAGCCATGAGATCCGCACACCAATGAACGGCGTCATTGGTACTATTGATTTACTGCGTCAAACCGATCTTGACGGTGCTCAACATCGCCTCACCACGATTATTCGCGACTCGGCTTTTTCTTTACTTGGTATTCTCGATGATATTCTCGACTTTTCTAAAATTGAGGCTGGTAAATTACGCATAGACAATAGTGCTTTCTCGGTGGCTGAAACCACAGAGGAAGTCGCACGTGTGCTTTCATCAGTAGCGAAAAAACGTAAGTTAGACTTACAACTGTTTATTGCTCCTGACATTCCAACGAATTTAGTTGGTGACACCGTGCGCGTTAGGCAAGTACTTTATAACCTGTGCAGTAATGCCATTAAATTCACGACTACAGATGACTCAACCCAAGGTTATGTAAAAATCTCCGTTGAAGTTGCACAAAACACCTCAGAGCATTACACCTTACGCTTTACCGTCACTGACAATGGTAAAGGCATGACAAAAGCTCAGTTGAGAGAAATTTTTAATCCGTTTATTCAAGCTGAGGGCTCTATCACCCGAGAATTTGGCGGTACTGGACTTGGCCTTTCTATTTGTAAAAGCTTAATCGAACTTATGCTAGGTAGTATCCATGTTAATTCGGATATTGGCATGGGAAGCGAGTTTGTTGTGGAATTACCATTTAGTGTGGATGGCAAAGTCAATTACGCAAATAAGCAAATGTTAAACGGCCGCACTGTTGCCCTACTCACCCCAAATAATGAGAGACGCACTATTTTAAATCGCTATCTTTCATTCATGGGTGCGAGCGTGGTTGCTATCGATGAAAGCGAAATAACCGAACACCAGCACGAAGATAAACTTATTTGGGTGCTAGATGGTTTAGACGGCATGGACAAGGTCAATGAAGAGCTAAGAACCGTAGTTTACTCGCTTGAGAAAAACGAACAGCAAGTTGTTGTCCTAAGTAAAATGGACGAAGCCGCCCTTAATCACAAAAATATTTTCTATCTCAATGCATCACCGTTATGTAAGTCTAGCTTTATGACGGCTATCTTGGTTGCTGCAGGTTTGCATAAACCAAAGGAAATTAAACCATCACGCACTATCAACGACTTTTTAAGCGTTGATGAAGCAAGAGCAACCAACAAACTGGTGTTGTTAGTTGAAGATAACGTATTAAATCAGCAAGTGCTGACCGACCAATTACACCTGTTAGGCTATGGTGTCGAGGTTGCGGAAAATGGTGAGGAAGGCCTAGAGCTTTGGAAAAAAGAGCACTTTCCAATCGTATTGACCGATTTACATATGCCGAAGATGTCGGGCTACGACATGGTCAAACATATTAGAGACTATGTAGAAACCGCAACAGATACCATTGAACAACCATACATCATTGCCGTGACCGCTAATGCACTCAAAGGTGAAAGAGAACGTTGTGAGGCTGGTGGTATGAATGACTATATCACCAAACCAGTAGAGTTAAATGTATTAGAGGCAACACTTAATAAGTGTATAGAAAGCCTACCAAAAGCACAGCAACCGAAACCAAGTGCTGAGCCATCAGCTGCTGTACCAGCAGCCGCTAGCCAAGTACAGCCGGGATCAGAGCAAGAAACAGAGCTAGAGCCTAAGGTTGATGAAGTTATGGTTGCAGAGCCTAAAGCTATTGAAGCTGAGGCCAGCGAACCAGCTCCCGCTATCAATATGGACATGCTCAACAAGTATGTAAATCATGATGAAGCGAAACGAAATCGCTTTTTTCGAATGTACTTAGAGCAAAGTAGCCAGTTAACACGTGATGTAAATGGTGCGGTGATCACGATGAGCCAAGAAGAAATCATTGAAGCTTGTCATCAACTTAAGTCCATTTCTAAAACTATCGGTGCCGAAAAAGTAGCTGAAACAGCCATAGAGTTTGAAACTTTATGTAAGGAAGGCACACTTACCACCGATCAGCTGATCCAGATGCGTGATAAATTGGAGCAGGACTTTTTAGCCGCAACCGAGTTTATCCAACAATATTTGAGTCAAGAAGCCTAATGATGTGGGGGCACAGCCCCTCGCAAATCCTGTCACCACTAGGGGGCAGGCACTTTCTCAGTCAAGTAAAGATAAATGGATCGCAGGGCCGACTTGCTCCTACACCTGCAATGAATGGGAAATATCGCGATATTAATGCTCACGCCATTCATTTAGATATCACCGCCATCTAAATGAATGATCATTCCCTGAATCACTGACCGCATTTTATGCGCTTTCTGACTCCAAACACTTCCCCTATTAATTCTCACTGAGTATACTGACGCACTTTTTTAAATTAGTTAGTCGTTACATACAACAAACGCTAGTTGAAATAGGTACTGGTCACCCGTTCAAAAAAAGTACAGGCATGCCTGAGTTCATACAAGCAAATATCTGATTAAGATTTTTACTCGGTGACTCGATGAGCAATGCCAATCTGCATTGAAAAGTGTTCTATTTACCGCACGTCGTTTCAAACGTTGCACGCTAAGTACATGGCTCATTATTCAGTGTTGATTGAAAAACATTAGATGCAATAACGCATCCTTTATAAAAATGACCAGATACAACACATTGATTAGATTAGGAAGTACATATGAATTCAGTTCCGAAGGCCGGAGAATTTCTGGGTCACCCTAAAGGCCTCTTCTTATTATTTGGTACCGAAATGTGGGAGCGCTTTGGCTACTACGGTATGCGTGCCATCTTAGTTCTTTATCTTGTAGCACAAGTTCAAAATGGTGGCTTCGGTTGGAGTAATGCCGACGCACTAAGTCTTTACGGCACATTTACGATGGCCGTTTATCTCACCCCTCTATTTGGCGGTTGGCTTGCAGATAACGTATTAGGTCAGCGCAAAGCCATCATTATTGGTGGTATTTTAATGGCTGCTGGCCATTTTATTATGGGTATTCCTCACAGCGTTGTGGCAGGACAAGAAGTAAACGTCTTCTACCTTGGCTTGGCATTGCTTTGTTTAGGTAATGGTCTATTCAAGCCAAATATCTCAACGATGGTTGGCGATTTATACCAAGAAGGTGACAAGCGCCGTGACGGTGCATTCACTATCTTCTATATGGGTATCAACTTAGGTGGTGCACTAGGTCCACTTGTTGCGGGTTATGTAGCAGCGGTCGTGAACTGGCAGGCAGGCTTTATCGCAGCAGGTATTGGTATGATCATTTCTGTGGTTATGCAGCTTATCTTAAGCCAGAAATACCTTGGCGATATCGGTAAAGTACCTTCTGCTAAACTTTCTCAACAGATGTCTGACTCACAGACTAAAGAACCGCTTACGAAGAAAGAAAAAGATCGTATCCGTGTTATTTTCACCATGAGTGTTTTCTCAATTATCTTCTGGATGGGTTTCGAGCAGGCTGGTGGTCTGATGAACCTATTCGCAAACGACTATACCAACCGTATGTTTATGGGCTTTGAGATCCCGGCTTCTTGGTTCCAGTCGCTTAACTCTATCTTCATCATTGTATTTGCGCCATTAGTAGCGATGATCTGGTTAAAGCTAGATAACAAAGAGCCGAACTCTCCAGTGAAGTTTGCAATTGGTCTAGTATTCTTAGCACTTGGTTTCTTAACCATGATGCTAGCGCTTGCAACAGAAGGTGGTGAAGCGGGTGGCACACTTCAGATCAGCATGATTTGGTTAGTATTGTTCTACATGTTCCACACACTTGGTGAACTATGTTTATCACCAATCGGTCTTTCTATGGTAAGTAAACTGGCACCGCTACGTTTAGCATCACTGCTAATGGGAATTTGGTTCCTGTGTACGGCCGTTGCAAACAAACTTGCTGGCCTTGTTGGCTCTTTCATCGGTGAAGGCCAAGAAGCAATGGAAAACGCGATGAGCATCTTCATTGGTTTAGGCGGCGTTGCCTTGCTATCTGCTGTGTTAATGTATCTATTAAGCAACAAGCTTGTAGATTGGATGCACGGCGCTGAGGGCAAGCACGAACCTCATACGCAAGAACATTACCTTGCGGAAGAGCTAGAAGTATCCGCTGAGAAGCAATAATATTTGCTGTAAACCACGCTAATTTAGCGTGGTTTACCTCTCCCACAATAGCCATACGTAAAGATTTAAATACACTTGGCGTCATTTTCACTCTCAATTTAGCCGTGTGATAAAAATCCCCCCTCTCATATAGTCCATCAACTAAAAACATAAAAACCAAATAAAATCATAGTCATAAAAAACAAATTCACGAAATCCCCCGCAAAACACCTTGCTGTTTTTAGTCAAAATTTAAGCAAAAATAATTATCGTCACGCCTGTGTCAATTTTGTGTCTTTTACATGGCAATTGTGCAACTAAATTTACAAAGTCTCCTACTGCTATTTACTGCCTCTAACTTCCCCTTTGCAGTAATTTGATTAATCATCCAGTCATAAATACTAACAAGTCACCCAGTGCTTAATACGGGAGTAAAACAATGAGTGAAGTAAATAATCCACTAGGCCTAGTCGGCATCGAGTTTACAGAATATGCAACACCAGACGCTGATTACATGGATAAGGTATTCACTGACTTTGGATTCTCAAAACTAAAGAAATTTAAAGACAAAGATATCGTTTACTACAACCAGCACGATATTCACTTTTTGTTGAATAACGAGCGTGAAGGCTTCTCAGCACAGTTTGCCAAAAGCCACGGCCCGGCAATTTGTTCTATGGGCTGGCGTGTAGAAAATGCGCAAAAGGCGTTTGATACTGCGGTTGAGCGTGGTGCAAAACCTGCGACTGACTCAACACACAAAGACTTACCATACCCAGCGATTTACGGTATTGGCGATAGCCTTATCTATTTCATCGAAAACTTTGGCGATAAAGGGTCAATCTTCGAGCAAGATTTCGTTGACCTAGAAGAGCAAAAGATTGTTGAAGACAAAGGCTTTAAGCGCATCGACCACCTAACGAACAATGTTTACAAAGGGACGATGGAAACTTGGGCTAACTTCTATAAAGACGTATTTGGTTTTACTGAAGTTCGTTACTTTGACATCAAAGGTCAAAAAACGGCGCTGCTTTCTTATGCACTTAAGTCACCATGTGGCACCTTCTCTATTCCAATCAACGAAGGTAAAGACGACAACAACAACCAGATCGATGAGTACTTAGATGAGTACAATGGTCCAGGTGTACAGCATTTAGCATTTTTAACTGACGATTTAGTTGGCTCACTAGATAAACTGGACAAGAGCACCATTGCCACCTTAGATATCGTAGATCACTACTACGACACTATCTTTGACCGTGTGCCTTGGGTTAAAGAAGATAAAGAAAAGATCAAACAGCACCAAATCCTAGTAGATAGCCAAAGCGAAGACTGCTACCTACTACAGATCTTCACTAAAAACCTGTTTGGCCCAATCTTCATCGAAATGATCCAACGTGTTGACGATGGCGGCTTTGGTGAAGGTAACTTCCAAGCGCTATTCGAGTCAATTGAACGCGACCAAGAGCGCCGTGGTGTAATCTAAACACACACATCAAATTAATAAAGAAGCAGCTAGCGATAGCTGCTTTTTGTGGTTTATCAAATTGCTATTACGACTTGAGTTTTTCACTTTTGACCATAACTCAAGTTGAAAGCCAAAATTAAAGGAAAGGCAATGTCTCAAATTAATGAAACACACGACATCCAATTAACAAGTTGGGTAGCTAGTGCGAATGCGACTGGAACTGATTTCCCTATTCAAAACTTACCTTTTGCAGTATTTCGTCGTAAGAACAGTAATGAAGAGTTTCGTGGCGGAGTTGCGATTGGTGATCAAGTACTAGACCTTGGCGCAGTTGTTGACGCTAACCTATTTTCAGGCGACGCCGCAGAAGCAGCCGAAGCTGCAAACGCCCCAGCATTAAATGAATTTATGGGTATGGGCCAACAGTACTGGTCGGCTCTTAGACTTGCCCTGTCTCGTGCATTACGTGAAGGTTCTGAACTGCAATCAAGCCTTGAAGGCGCATTGGTTGCACAGGATGACGTAGAATACGCTTTACCTTGTCACATTGGCGATTACACTGACTTTTATACCTCAATCTACCACGCAACAGCGGTAGGTAGCCTGTTCCGTCCTGATAACCCGCTGCTACCAAACTACAAATGGGTACCAATCGGTTATCATGGTCGTGCATCGTCTATTGGTGTTTCAGGTCAAACTTTCCCTCGCCCTAAAGGCCAAACCAAAGCACCTGATGCAGATACGCCGTCATTCGGTCCTTGTAAGCGGCTAGACTACGAATTAGAGCTAGGTATTTACTTAGGTAAAGGTAATGAACTTGGCGACTCTATCGCAATTAAAGACGCTGAAGATCACGTTTTTGGTTTCTGTTTATTCAATGACTGGTCTGCACGTGACTTGCAAGCTTGGGAATATCAACCATTAGGTCCATTCCTTGCGAAAAACTTTGCTTCAACGGTGTCTCCTTGGGTTGTAACCACCGAAGCACTTGCACCATACCGTACTCAATGGCACCGTGATGAAAACGATCCACAACCGCTGGAATACTTAGAATCAACGCAAAACCGCGAGTCTGGTGCTATTGATATTCGCATGGATGTCTTACTAGAGACTGAAAAAATGCGTAGCGAAGGCGCTAAACCAAGCAAACTGTCTGAATCCAGCTTCAAGCACAGCTATTGGACAGTTGCGCAAATGGTTACGCACCACACAGTGAACGGCTGTAACTTCCTACCGGGTGATATGCTAGGCTCAGGCACGCAGTCAGGTCCTGAGCATGTAGAAGCGGGTTCATTACTCGAACTATCACGCGGCGGTAAAGAAACCATCACGCTTGCAAACGGCGAAGAGCGTAAGTTCCTAGAAGATGGTGATAAAGTAATTATGCGCGGTTGGTGTGAAGCCCAAGGCTACAACCGTATCGGCTTTGGCTGTGTTGAAGGCACTGTACTTCCAGCAAAATAATCGCAATTATTCGTGAGTTAATCGCATTTTTATTTACTTTTAAATCAAAGGCATGATGATTTCATGCCTTTTTTTAGTTCTAAAAACTGGAAATTTGACTAAAAATTGTTAGAGTGTAGCGCTGATTTAAATTTGAGGTTGAATGTTGCAAGTACTCAAGCGCCTATATCTAAAGCTGTTTAAGCCGACTCAATTAATTGTTCGTCAAGACGCAACTGTCAAGATGCTGAAACTGCCATCTTGGGTTCAAGCTTGCTCGATTTTGATTCTGCTTGCTGTCGCCATTTGGATAGCCAATGCCTCACTCAAATTACAAGAAAACGGTGACAAGCTTACTAAAGAGCAACAAAACTTAGCGCAGCTACAAGCTAAGTGGCAAAAAGAAAAATCACAGCTTCAAGCACAATTAGCGCAGCAAAAAGGCATGCTTGACCAACTGTCACAGCAGCACAGTGTGCTTGAGTCATTGGTTGACTCGACTCAAACAACTGACGACAACGTAGTGGAAGGCGAGCTAGAAGAAACACCGACAGACCTTAACAGCTCACAACCAAGTACCACAACCGAATTTGCTCCCCAAGCCAGTTACCTACTCATCCAACAACGACAGCTCAGCGAACAACTTGGGCAATCGTTCAGCGCTGAAATTGCAGCGATGCAAGAATCCATCGACAGTGCGGGATTACAACTATCATCTGACTTCTCAGAAGCACAAGGTGGTCCCTACTTCCAAGCCGACTTAGAATTAGTAGAAGCCAGCTTTATTAATGCCATTGACCAATACGCAGTTTATGCGCAATTATCTACGATGATTGGCCAACTGCCAGACACATTACCTGTCGCTCAAGAAAAATATTATGTTTCTAGTGCCTTTGGTTTTCGTAAAGACCCAATAACTGGCCGTCGTGCTTATCATAAAGGTATCGATCTCGCAGGTTGGCACAAAACACAGATCGTAGCCCCAGCCTCTGGCACCGTTAAACGAGCGGGGAAAAATGGCGGTTATGGCAATTTTATTGAAATTGAACACGCCAATAACATCACCACACGCTACGGCCACCTTCACACCATTAAGGTAAAAAAAGGCCAGCAAATCAATAAAGGTGAGGTAATTGCACTAATGGGCAGCACAGGAAGAAGTACGGCTACACACTTGCACTATGAAGTGATTCAAGGTAAAAAACACCTAAACCCAATTAAAATCGCCCGCGCATTCAATAAGTAACATCTAATTGCAATTACGCTGCGATAGTGAGGCATTCGTGTTTAACTCTTTTAAAAACCAACGAAACGACGTCCCAGCCATTATTGCTCAAAGCACTAAAGTCACGGGCGATATTGTCTGTGAAGGTGAACTGCAATTAGATGGCACCGTCCATGGTAACCTCGACATAGAAAAACTAATCATCGGCAATAAAGGTTTAGTACAAGGTAATATCCAGGCCAATGAGCTGACGATATTAGGCAAAGTGGAAGGTAATATTCAGGCTAAACAAGTCACGCTGCTTCCTAGCGCTCAAGTTTTTGGCAACATCGAACACGAAACCCTAACGATCGAAGCCGGTGCGCACGTCGATGGAAAACTAACACACCGTAATGAGCGAGCCAATAACGTCACGGCAATTGACTCTTCTGGTGATCAAACCATAAACAATTAAGATCTTTTCACGCTGATATACATATTAATATCGGCGTGGAATACCTTCTCCCCTGCAGTATTAAAGACCTCCACCGGTACAACTAATTCTTCTTTATCTTGCCATGCTCTTGGGTACTCTATTTGCGCTACGGCATGAAGATCGGTCTCAGCTTTGGCTAAATATTGCACTGACATCCCCTTTGGGATCCAGCGGTGGGTTTTATGATCGATGGTTGCGTCTGTCATGACTCCTGCACATAGCTCCGCAAGATTACACTGTGCAATCGCATGAACCGTACCTATGTGGTTATGAATGGCTTTACGGTTGCGGATGGTCGCCCTACAAACGCCAGGCTTCAATTGTGTGATTTTAGGCTTGATGGTACCAAAGTAAGGAGCTTTACGACATACCGCCTTACTGAACATCCATTTACCAAATGGCAACCAACTCATCCTTTTATAAATTTTTAAAAGTGGTGCAGACATAAGATTTTTCTAAAATGATTTTGCTTAAAATTAACACATCTGACCAGTTAATCAACCATCTACAATTATCAGCGAATAAAATATCTTAAAAATTTGCTAAATCGGCGCTTTGTCCTGTCTTTTCTCATTCTCCACAATACAATAACGGCCAAAAGGAGACGCCATGACCCAATCAAATTCAAAAGCACTGATTTTTATTCTCGCTTTACTTGTTATCTTTTGCCCTTTAGGTATCGATCTCTATCTACCTGCATTTGTGGATATGCAGTCCAGTCTTCAAGTATCGGAAAGCCAAATTCAACAAACAGTGAGTATCTATATGCTAGCTGTGGGTCTTGGACAGTTGATAGCAGGTCCGCTTGCGGATAAATATGGTCGTAAGCCGATTGCGCTAGTTGGAATAATTTTATTTGCGCTTGGTGCTATAATGGCAAGCTATGCCTCCACTTGGCCGCTCATGATGGTAGCTCGAGTGCTACAAGGTCTGGGCGCTTGCGCCACTTTCGTCAGCGCTTTTGCTATTGTTCGTGATAGCTTTGGACACAAAGGCAGTGGCCAAATGATCACTTACCTCAATGGTATTGTATGTTTTATCCCAGCATTAGCGCCTATTTTAGGTGCGTGGTTAACCGTCGAATTTGGCTGGCAGAGTAATTTTAGCTTTTTGTTTGGCTTTGCCGTTGTTGGCCTCATCTTAGTTTCTCTTATTTATAAAGAGACTCGCCCCGAAGATACGCATTACAGTGGTCATATCCTAGATTTGAGACGTTTTAAGCCGATGCTCAGTAGCTCGACTTTCATATACAATGCCGCCTTAGCGATGCTTGGTATGGCTGCAATGCTGGTATTTGTGATTTCGGCTCCGGGGTGGATCATGGCAAAAATGGGCGGCAGTGTTTCCGACTTCACATTTTGGTTTACTGGCAATGCGGTACTGAGTATTGTCGCAAGTTTTATTGCTCCCCACTTCATCAAGCGCAATAGCCAGAAATCGCTCACCTTTGGCCTTGCCGTTTTTAGCTTTAGCGGTCTGTTGTTACTAGCTTTGCCACAAACTGAAATAGCGCATTTTGTACTGCCTATGTATATGGCATCAGTCGGCTTTGCATTTACAATTGGAGCCGCGGCAGGTAAAGCGTTATCTGGCTTTGCGAAACAAGCTGGGACGGCTTCAGCGCTGATTGGGGTACTACAGATGAGTGGTGCAGGGGTGCTTGCAACCATGACGCAACCACTAGCATTGGATGCCCCGATGCAACTCGCGTTGCACTTACTACTCGCACTACCTTTCCTGCTATTGCTGGCTACGAAGCACCGTCACCAGCTTCACAGTGCAGCTTAATTAGAATTGATGTAATAGCAATTATCAGTACAGTTCCTTTATTAATAACTACGATGTATGGTTAGACGTCCTGTCATAACCATACATTATATTAAAGTAATTAAACATTCTTATTAATTTCAAAAATCCGCATAATTTACTCTTTACGAGTTCTTGTTATTGGTTATATGCTAACCACCGTTAAGAAGTTGTTAGTTTTTATTAACAACAATATTCACGCAATGTAACTGAGAAAATAACAATGAAATTAAACAAGTTAACTGGGGCACTACTCATCGCTGGCGCCTGCGCTATGTCACAAGCACAGGCATCTGAGGATCGATACATCATTCAGGTCGACAATTCGAAAAAAGGCGTCGTAAAAGCACTTGCTAAAAAGCTTGGCGCTGAGCTGCACGTTGATAGCGATGGCTTCTTCGCTGCAACTTTTACAGGCAAAGATCTTAGTCAAGTAAAGGGCTTATTAAACAACCCACACATCAAACTCGTTGAAGCAGACCAAAAGCGTTACCCAATGGGGATTTATAACGACGACACAGGTAACCCAATGCAGCAACAGGTTACGCCTTATGCAGTTTACCAATCACAAGCTGATCAACTTACTTTCGATGCCAATGCAGGCATGAAAGTATGTGTGATTGACTCAGGTCTTGACCAATCAAACCCTGATTTCATTTGGGGTAATATCACCGGTGATAATGACAGCGGCACAGGTAATTGGTATGAAAATGGTGGCCCACACGGCACACACGTAGCCGGTACTATCGGTGCTGCTGACAATAATATTGGTGTTATCGGCATGGCACCTGGCGTGCCAATGCACATTATTAAAGTATTTAACGCAGAAGGCTGGGGCTACTCTTCTGACCTTGCTCACGCGGCAAACCTATGCTCACAAGCAGGTGCAAACATCATCAATATGAGCTTGGGTGGTGGTGGCTCAAACAATACAGAATCAAACGCATTTGAAAACTTCCGTAATGCTGGTGGCTTAGTTGTTGCTGCAGCTGGTAACGATGGCAACAATGTTCGTTCATATCCTGCAGGCTACCCATCAGTAATGATGATCGGTGCAAACGATGCAGATAATCAAATTGCAGACTTTTCTCAGTACCCAAGCTGTACTTCTGGTCGTGGAAAGCGCGCGACTAACGACGAGCATATTTGTGTAGAGGTAACTGCAGGCGGTGTTGATACGCTTTCAACTTACCCAGCAGACATGGCGACCTCTTCAAGCATGACCGCTGATGGTTCAGCGTTTGCAAGTTCAGCAATGGAAAATAGCGGTAACGCTTCAGGCTCGCTTTACTTTATGGGCACAGCTGAAGCAACCGATGGCGCTGCAAGCGGTAAAGTGTGCCTAATTGACCGTGGTAATATTTCATTCCACGATAAAGTAGCAAACTGTGAAGCATCTGGTGGTATCGGCGCGATTATCGTAAATAATGAAGCTGGCATGCTATACGGCACTTTAGGTGATACTAACAGCACATCAATCCCAGCGGTTGGCGCTGCATTTGAAGATCGCACAGCGTTGATGGCCGCTACAAACGCGAACATCAGCATTGGTACGAGTGATTATGGCTTAATGAGCGGCACGTCAATGGCAACTCCTGCTGTTGCAGGTCTTGCAGCACTGGTATGGTCTAACCACCCAGAGTGTACTGGTGAAGAAATCCGTAGTGCATTAAAAGCAACCGCAGCAGATGCTGGCGCTGCAGGTAAAGACGTGTACTTTGGTTACGGTATCGTTAAAGCAGCAGATGCGAGCGCTTACTTAACCGCTAATGGTTGTGCTGGCGGTGGTACAGGTTCAGGTGACGGTGATAACACAACAAGCGTTGAGCTTTCAGCTTCGGGTTATAAGCAAAAAGGTAACAGTTATGTTGACTTAAGCTGGAATGGTGCAAGCACGTCACAAGTCGATATTTATCGCAACGGTAGTAAAATTGTCACAACTAGCAATGATAATAGTCATACAGACAGCATCAGTGTTAAAGGCGGCGGTACATACGGCTACCAAGTGTGCGAACAAGGTAGCACTGCGGCCTGTTCAGCAACACAAACTGTTGTGTTTTAACTCCCAACCAACCAATTCAAGAATGCCGGTCTTTTGATCGGCATTTTTTTATTCTACTACTCCCCCCTCATCTTTTGTTGATAGCTTGTTCGGCTCCCTCTCTTAAGATCTGGATAAAGCGGGTAAGCCTATGACCATAGAGATTTGTTCATTTCCATTTCACTTCTACACTCTATAATGGAGTTGGACAGTCACAGAAGGAGTTCATGAAATGAGTACATCGGGTTATACCCCACCTAAAGTTTGGCAGTGGCCATGGCAAAGTGGCGATGGTAGTAAATTCGCGAATATCAACCGCCCTACTGCAGGCGCAAGATTCGAAAAGTCCCTACCGCAAGGCAAACACCCGTTACAACTCTACTCCCTCGCGACCCCAAATGGCGTGAAAGTGACTATCTTGCTAGAAGAGCTTTTAGCTGCCGGGGTAAAAGAAGCAGAATACGATGCCTTTTTAATTAATATCATGGAAGGTGAGCAATTTAGCTCAGGATTTGTTGCACTTAATCCAAATTCTAAGATCCCCGCGTTATTAGATACCAGCACCAAGGAACCAACCAAAATCTTTGAATCTGGCTCAATTTTGCTTTATTTAGCTGAAAAGTTCCAAAAGTTCATTCCTCAAGATCCCACAAAACGCACGGAGTGCCTCAACTGGTTATTTTGGCAAATGGGGGCTGCGCCACTACTTGGTGGTGGATTTGGTCACTTCTATGCCTACGCACCAGAGCACTACGAATATCCAATCAACCGCTACACGATGGAAGTGAAGCGCCAACTGGATTTACTGAATCAACACCTAGCCACAAGAGAATATATTTGTGGCGATGAATACACTATCGCTGATATGGCAATCTGGCCGTGGTATGGCGTGCTAGCCCAAGGACACCTATATGATGCGGCAGAGTTTTTAGACGTCAATGGCTATGAACACGTGATCCGCTGGGCTGGACTCATCGCCTCAAGAGAAGCGGTCAAACGCGGAAAAATGGTAAATAAAACATGGGGAGAACCTCATGAGCAGCTTCATGAAAGGCACGACGCCAGCGACTTTGATACCAACACCCAAGACAAACTAGAGCCATAACCTTACCTTGGTTTAATTCTTGGTTTAACAAGGGTTAGCTTTATCTTTCGGGTTTGATTAATCAGATTTAATCAAACCCGATTGTCTGTATGTCAGAAAGGAATGGTGTTAGCACCTTGCTAGAAGCGCTAAACGCTTTCGCTGGTATTCTTCAACGGATTTTTAGCACTTTAGTCAGCACGTTCTTATTAGAGCATAGAACACACCTGCATTAGAATTTACCCAAAGAAGTGTTTACCCAAAGATATGAAATCCACTTTGTAATCTTCCGACGATCGCGACTAAACCGCTTCCCATTATCACACCTATAAGAAGCGTTCCGAAAATAAGACATACATAGAGTAATGTCCAAGCACTGGAAGATTTTGATCTCGCCTGCTCGTCTGAAATATTGTAGGAACATCGGTAGATTCTACGCAAACTTCTTTCCACCCCAAAAACGGTGCCACCGATCAAGCCAAAAAGCAGTGCGACCGCGAAAGTAATAACCCGATACTCTGCATTCTCAAAACCATCCCATAAAAGAATTGCGCCGTTGATCCAAGCTAAACCAGTACAACCCCACGAGGCAAGTAGATAGATTGTCAGCATGCGTGTCATTGATTACCTACTTCGGAGAAACGACTATTGAAAATAGTCTATCAGTTCTAATGATTGCGATTCAGTTTTATATGCTTCAATATCGTAAAACTTAACCACGCTTTCGTCGGAAAAAATAGCTAACAAAGCAAGACTGTCATCTCTAGATAGCTTATTAAGAATTAACCGAGATGTTTCTAATTCTGGAAATTTCATCTAAATTCTTTTTGAATTAACGCCGTGCTCTGGGGCAAACCGTAGCGGAGCGTAGGTTTGTCCCTAGGAGCGCTTTGTTAGCATTCTTGGTCTATAAACCATTTACAAAGCTTGCAATACCAGCCCATGTCCAGTTGATCTTTTTAACGCCATTTAATTCCGCTGGAGCATCGTTGGCAGTAGCACCCCCAATATAAACGCCTATCAAGGGTATGCGTTCGTCCTTAGCACAATTAATTTCCCATATTGCACCGTCAGCCTTCTTTAGGTTCTTTGTAATAAGCACAACTACACCATCGCAACCTTTGATCCTAGTCCGGCATCTAGTTTTCCATGAATCGCTCCAAGGCTCTTTAACAGACATATCAACTAATTCATATGGAACATTCTCCTTTCGTGCCTGACCTACAAAAAGGTCACGCATCCCCTGTAGTGGCATAGTTAATTTGGCCACCCATTAAGAAAGAAATGTTATGCTATTTGCATACAAATTTGGGTGAAAAAATGACGAAATTAAAACGCGCAACCTATTCTGCGGCAATCAAATTAGAAACA